>DATGXW010000069.1:0-12171 GCA_035298585.1 Phycisphaerales bacterium | reverse complement strand
CCGCCGATGGTCAGCGTCTTCCGCTTCCATCCACCATTGACGCGATCCTCAATTCCGCCCGGACGCTGACAAACGAGGGTGAGCACGGCAAGGCCGAGGCGATCCTCGCCGAAGCGGTCAAGCAGTTTCCCGAAGACCAGGAGCTCCGCCTGGCGCTCGCTTCGACGTACCTGGAACTCAAGCAGGGTGACCGGGCGTACGAGCAGTACACCGCGGCGCTGACGATCGGCCCGCGGACGCCGGCGATCGAGTTCACCGCGGGGACGGTCGCCAACACGATCGGGAGGCTTGAACTGGCGGTCGAGCATTACAGCGCTGCCCAGCGTGCGGACCCGACCAACGCGGATTACCCGCTGTACCTCGGGCAGGTGCAGGCCAAGCTGGGGCAGAACGACGCGGCCAAGGCGAGCCTTCTGCGTGCGGCCAAGCTCAACGAGGAGCGGGCGATCATCTGGGGAACGCTCGGCGACATCGCCATGCGGGAAAACAACGCCAACCTGGCGATCCAGCACGCAGCGCGTGCACGCACGCTCGATCCCTCGAACGTGGTCTATCGCCTCATCGAAGCACGTGCACTCAACCGGACGGGAAAGCCCGAGGAAGCCCTCGAACTGCTCGTCGCGGTCCCCGACGCCGACCGCCGGCTCCCGGAGATCATGCGGCTGATGGCCGATTCGTACGGGATGCTGAAGCGGCCGCGGGATGCGGCGCTCTTGTATGCGGCGGCATCGGACAATTCGCCCGACAACAAGGATCTTGCAGAGCAGGCCGCCGAGTGGTTCGAGCGCGCGGGCAATGCTGAGAAGGCAGCGCAGTACCGCGACCGCGCCGGGCGCTGACGATGGCGAGTCAAGCGCCGGCGCGGGGAAGCTTGATATCAGCGGGCTTCGCCTGGTAGCGGCTGGGCGGGTTGTTCCTGGGGGAAAGGAACGGGGAGGGCGGGGGCTTGATCCGCCGGTGCGCCGTCGACCGGGGCGGTGGTTGTGCCGGTCGCGCGGGAGGTCTGTGCGGTCGTCGCCTTCTTCAATGCGTCGACGGCTCCGCGGATGGAATAGATGTGTGCATAGTCCCTGATCGCGTCGGCCGCTTCCGTCGCCGGGAACGAGTCGTAGGGCTCCTGCAGCCGCTTGCGGATATACGCCTTGCGAGCCAGGACTTCCGCACGGACGGCCTCGCGCAGGGCCGTGTACATCTCGATGTCAAAGCCCGCGGTCAACTGCTCCTGGAAGGCGTCGATCGTGAGACCCGCACCGCCGATCGCCGCGCCCAGCACCGGCGATATGAACGTCGACGCGATGCCGGCGCCCATCAGAGCCTTGCTGCCGGCCTTGGCTGCTCGCTGGTACTCGATGAAGCCTGAGAAGCGGCGCCAGTACTCGATCCCGTTGGCATCGGCGATGCTCATGAGCTTCATGGTGATCGCAAGACGCTTTTCCTTGAGGCTGGTGATCCCTGCCTGGGAACTGGGATTCGCGACGCCGAGATAAAAATGCCGGTCAAGGGCCGAGACATCCGCGATGCGGTAGACCCAGTCCTTGTCCGTCGAGGCGGTCGTCGGGCTCCCGTCGGCGTCAACCCGGTAGATCTCAACAAGGTATTCCTTGCACGGCTTTCCCTCCTGGCCGCATGTGCACGGATTGTTTCGGCAGACGGCGAGGAACTCATCTCGCTCGCGGTCGTCGATCGCGGTGCTTCTGGAGATTGCCACCGGCAGAGAGCCCAGCGACTTGGCCATCTTGTTGGTGCACGCGGAAAGCAACAGCATCGAGGCCGCCAGCATGGCGGCCAACACGACTCGAACTTGCGGCATGTGAAAAACCCCCTGAAAGTCAGTACCTGGGAACCGGCGCTCAAACGCCAGTTGATACGCGGTCCGTCAGCGTACCCGCGTGCGTGCACACGGGCCACTAGGCCAGCCAGCGTCCCCCGTCGATCCGCACGATTTCTCCGGTGGTGTAGGTCGCGTCCATGGCCAGCCAACGGACAACTTCGGCCGCTTCCTCGGGCGTGCCGGACCTTCCCAGGGGAACGCGCGAGAGATACGCACGCTGGAGCTCGGGCTCTGATTCAAAGCCCGAATCCGCGAATGCGACGACGCCGGGGGCGACGCCGTTCACGCGGACGTTCGGGGCCAGTTCGCGGGCCAGCGTCCGGACCATCTCGATGAGCGCAGCCTTGCTCATGGAATAGGCGGCGAGTTCCCTGCGTGGGCGTCCCATGGCGTGCATGTCGCACATGGCGACGATCGAACCGCCGCCGGGGAGCGTTGAGCTGGTCAGCAGGGGGGCGAGGTGCCGGGTGAGCAAGAGTGGGGCGGCGGCATTGACGCGGTACATCGAGAGGATGTGCTCGGCGTCAAGCTCGGCGAGGGGGCGTGGTGCGTAGATCGAGGCGTTGTGGATGAGGACATCGAGGCGCGGAAGCGACTCGGCGAGGGAACGCCCGGCGTTCTCAATCGCGTGCAGGTCATCGAGATCGAGTTCCATGATGCGGACGCGGCCTGGTCCCAGTTCATCCTGGAGTTCACTGGCTTCGTTCACGCTCGAGCGGTAGGTCGCGACGATGTCAAAGCCGCGCGAGGCAAGAAGCTGCGCGGTGGCCCGGCCCACGCGCTTGGCGGCGCCGGTGATCAGGCAGACCGGGCGATCAATGAAGCTCGGCATGCAGTCAGGATACGAGTGCTGAAGGCCGCGACAACAAGTGCGATCGATCGTGGCGAACGCACAAGCGCCTGCTTGCGGCATGTGCGACCAGCCCGAGGAGGTGCCTCAGGTCGCCCATATCGTGGATCGCAAGCGTCAGGTTCCGGTGTAGTCGATCACGCGTGCGATCTCGGTCCTGAGGTTGGCACGGTGGACCACGCGGTCGACCAGGCCCATCTTCATCAGGAACTCGGAGCGCTGGAAGCCCTCGGGGAGTTCCTGGCGGATCGTCTGCTGGATCACGCGGGGACCGGCAAAGCCGATGAGGGCCTTGGGCTCGGCGAAGATCACGTCGCCGAGCATGGCGAAGCTCGCGGTCACGCCGCCCGTGGTCGGGTCGGTCAGGACGCTGATAAACAGGCCACCGGCATCGTCAAATCGCGCGAGAGCCGCGGAGGTCTTGGCCATCTGCATCAAGGAGAGTCCCGACTCCTGCATGCGGGCACCCCCCGAGCAGCTCACGATGATCACCGGCAGCCCGGGCTTGCCGGCCTTGCGGTCGGGCATGGCGTGCTCGATGGCGCGGGTGATCGTCTCGCCGACGACCGAACCCATCGAGCCCATCATGAAAGTCAGGTCGAGGCAGCAGATCATCGCGGGACGGCCCTTGATGAAGCACGTCCCGGCCTTGATCGCGTCGGTCTGGCCGGTCCTGACCTGCTCCGCCGTGATGCGGTCCTTGTACGCCTTGAGGTCCTTGAAGCGGAGCGGGTCGGCGGGGCCGAGGTTGGCGAACATCTCCTGGAATGAGCCGGCGTCGGCAAGCTGCTCCACGCGCTCGGTGGCGGAGATGCGGTAGTGATGGTGGCACTCGGGGCAGACGTGCTGGTTGGCCTCAAGGTGCTTGCGGTACACCATCCGGGCGCACCCGGGGCAGCGGAGCCACAGACCCTCGGGGATCGTGGCGCGGCGCTGGGGGCGGACTTCACTCCACGTCCTGGTTGCGGTCTTGGTCATGTGGTGAGACTCTTCTGTCAAAGCAACCGGCCGAAAGGCCGTGCGTGGATGCGGATTCTGTCGGCGGCGGGAAAGCTGGCTTCCCCACGCACGCCCCGAGGGACTTATTCGGAGTTCATGCTCCGGTCTTTTCTTCGGCGTCGCCGAGTTATCGGCGCCAGTGCCGGACCGGAATCGTGTTCTCCCGTCCCTGCCACGAGCCGGCGGACCCGTGCACAGCGGCGATATCTTCCCGGGATCCCGCCGCCTGAACTGCCGTCATGGTACCGAGATCGACTGCCAGCCGCTGGAGCGACTGGGTCTGATCCACGATCTTCCATAGATCGGACGGGGGCTGCTTCCGCAGCCAGCAATTGATGATCCCAAAGACCGTCGGGCCGACGACGATCGCCACACCCTGGCCCGCTTTGGCATACTTGGCGATGGCAGGTCCGAGCGAATCCCGGACCCGGTTCAGCGCATCCTCGAACGCTTCACCCTCAGGTGGAATGACGCTCGAAGGATCGTTCTTCCATTGGCGGTAGATCGTTGGGCACCGGCCCTCGATGTCGCAGGCCAGTGTGCCTTCCCAGAGGCCCAGGCCCATCTCGCCCAGGTCGTTGAGCGCGCGAAGCCGGGTTTCGCAGGCCTCGGCGATCAGCCGGCCGGTCGTCTGTGCAGCCTCGGTATCAGCACACAGCACCGCCGACAGAGCTTCCTCTGAGAGCGTCCGTGCCGCCGACCGGGCCGCTTCGAGCCCCGCCTGGCATGTCGGAAGGTCGGCAGCGCCGACGATCCTGCCCTCCTGGTCCCACTGCGTGCAACCCGCACGGACCAGCCACACATCAGCATATTTGGCCTTGCCCATACATCCCGGCCGAGTTGCCCCGGTCGGTCCTGTGGCGCTGGGTCGTCATTCTCCGAATGAACATGCTCCAGCGCGGGATCGGTACTGGCGGAGACTGTAGGGTCGCGCCCGTCTTAAACAAGGTCGGAGAACTCGATACCGGGTATCTACCGTACTTGCAAGGTTAGCCCCTGCTAAAAAGCTGACGGAGCACCTTTGATCGGTCGTTTTTCGGTACGCCGAAGACCGCCGTCGCCGCCACGATCACATCGCAACCCGCGTCGCGCACCGACTCCACGTTGGCCGGCGTGATGCCGCCATCCATCTGTATCCGCATCTCCGGCCCCGTGTGTGCACGGGTCGCGCGCGTCTTGCTCAGGACCTCCGGCATGAACGCCTGACCGGAGAACCCGGGGTTCACCGACATGATCAGCACCATGTCGACGTGCCCCACAATCTCCATGTGCGGTTCCAGCGCGGTCGGAGGGTTGATCGCAATCCCCGCCGTCATGCCGGCGTCGCGGATCCGGCGGGTAAGGTCGACCGCGGACTGTGTGCTCATGACCTCGGAATGGAACGTGAGGTGGTTCGCGCCGGCTTTGCGGAAGGGTTCCACGAACTTTGCGGGGTCGGTGACCATGAGGTGCACATCGAGATGTGCATCGGGGAGTGCTTTGCGAAGCGAACTGCACAGGGCAGGGCCCATGGTCAGGTTCGGAACAAAGTGGCCATCCATGACATCAAGGTGGAGCAGGTCGGCGCCGCCTTGGAGGACATCCCGGCAGTCCTCCGCAAGGTTCGCAAAGTCGGCCGAGAGGATCGAGGGCGCGATGAGCGGGAGGCGGTGGGGCTTGCGGAAGTCGAGCATGCACGGACGGTAGCCGCGTCGTCATCGGGCTACATTGTGCACACGATCATGGATGCACGCTTTGCACAGTTCCCACGCGACCTTGCCGCTCGAACGCGTCCAGTTCGTCTCGGGAAATCCGCCCAGATCCCGGCGCTGGTGGCCCATCCCGATTGGGAGAACCCGGCGCCGGTTGTCCTTTGGATGCACGGACGGACGGTGAACAAAGAGCTTGATCCGGGGCGGTACCTGCGATGGGTGCGTGCGGGGATCGCGGCGGTTGCGATCGATCTTCCGGGGCATGGTGAGCGATTGGATGCGCAGCGGCAGCACCCATCCCACACGCTGGGCGTGATCGGGGAGGCCGTCGGAGAAGTCGACGAGGTGTTTGAATCACTCGCGAACGGGGACTGGGCCTCGCTGCTGGATTTCAGCCGGGCGGGCATGGGCGGGATGTCGGCCGGCGGCATGGTCACGCTGCGCCGGCTGTGCGACCCGCATCCCGCCGTGCTTCCGGGGGGGTTCAAGGCGGTGGCGGTGGAAGGGACCACGGGCTGGCTCGAAGGGCTTTATCATCCCGAACGTGCGGGCCTCCCGCGTGCAGACCGCGAGCTCATCGACCATCCTTCAGAGCTGATCACGCGGCTGGATGCGATGCAGCACATGGCGGGGATCACGCCAACGCCGCTGCTGGCGCTGCACTCTGAATCCGACCGGATCGTTCCCTGGCAGGGGATGTCGATTTTTCTGGATCGGCTGCGTGCACACTATCGCGATGAGAATGCTGACCCTGGGATGATCGAGGTCCGCACATGGCCCGAGACGGGCGCGCCGCAGGAGCACTCGGGATTCGGTCGGTTTGCCAACGATGCCAAGAACGCGCAGGTGGAGTTCCTGGCAAGACGTCTTGGCGTCACGGCGTAGTTACGTATATCGAAGCGCGGCGGTGGAGTGGTCGCGGGGTGCGGGGAGATCAGTGTGCAGAAGCAAGAGCCCGGTCCATCCGAAACCGCGGGATCATCGAGCGCGATGCGCGGCGCGCGATTTGCGATGATCCTGCTGCTTCTCATCAACCTCTTCAACTACATCGACCGGTACATCCTGGCCGCGGTGCTGCCCAAAATCGGGACGGAGTTTTTCGGCGAGAACGCGGCGAGCGACCCCAACGCCAAGTTCAAACTCGGGCTCCTGTCGACGGCGTTCCTGGTCTCGTACATGGTCGCGGCGCCGCTCTTTGGATGGCTCGCGGATCGCTGGCTGCGTTGGGTCATCATCGGCCTGGGCGTGATCGCCTGGAGCCTCGCGACGGGCGGGACGGGGCTGGCGACGACGTACATCATGATGTTCCTGTGCAGGATCCTCGTCGGTGTCGGCGAGGCTGCCTATGGACCCACCGCGCCGACGATCATCTCGGACATGTACCCCGTGGCGAAGCGCGGCGCGGTGCTCTCGTGGTTCTATGTCGCGATCCCCGTGGGGAGTGCACTCGGGTATCTGCTGGGCGGCGTGATCGCGGGTGCGTTCGGTACGTGGCATGCGCCCTTCTTTGCGATGACGATCCCAGGGCTGATCCTGGGCATCATGTGCATGAAGATGCGGGAGATCCCGCGCGGCGCATCGGATGAGATCAAGACGCCCACGCGGAAGACATCCCTGCGCGATTACAAGGTTCTCGCCCGGACGCCGTCGTTTGTCTTCAACACCATCGGCATGACGCTGATGACCTTCGCGGTGGGGGGGATCGCGTACTGGATGCCCGAATACGCATACACCCGTGCGCCGGGTGAGGCGTCGATGGAGAAGCTTGCACACGTCAACACGGTCTTCGGCGCGATCACGGTCGTGGCGGGCTTGTCGGCGACCTTGATCGGCGGTTACCTCGCAGACAAGCTCCGCGCGCGGTTCAGCGGCTCGTACTTCCTCGTCTCGGGCGTCGGCATGCTTCTCGCGTGCCCGCTCACCATCGTGACGGTCTATGCGCCCTTTCCGCTGGCGTGGGTTGTCATGTTCTTTGCAATGTTCTTCCTCTTCATCGGCACCGGCCCGACCAACACGGTCCTGGCGAACGTGACACACCCCTCGATGCGAGCCGCGGCGTACGCACTGAACATCTTCATCATCCACGCGCTGGGCGACGCGATCTCGCCGCCGATCATGGGCGCGATCAAGGATGCGACGGGGACGTGGGACTGGTCGTTCATCCTGTGTGCGATCGCGGTGCTGGGCGGGGGGATCGCGTGGATGATGGGGGCGGGGCATTTGAAGCGGGATACGGAGATCGCAGGAGATCGCCTCTGACCGAGGGTTCTGTGTTAAATACGAGTTGCAGGTCGACTTTTGACGGCGTGTGAGATGCGGTTCCGGAGTGACATCAGGCACGGCATTTCCAACTTGCAACGGCGTGTAGATTGTCGTAATCTGGATCACGTGTGTGCACGACCGATTGGAGTGTGCACGGCGCGACTTCCTTCGTCAAGAATGGCGAAGCATCCGGAAACGACGTCGCGGGTGCGATGACGCGATGAGCAAATGACGTGCTCATGTGGTCTTCGCCAGCTTCATAATCGCGTGAAAAGGAGTTGAACGTGCGTTCCAAGTACCTCGCGACATTACTCATGATGGAAGTGGTCGGTACCGCTGCATTTGCACAGCCCGTTGAGTATCCAGAGCCGGTCCAGTACATCGGTTCTTATTACGGATCCAACGCGATCATGGATGTCGATGGCGATCAATCGCCCGACGTGCTCGTGGCACTGGAAACGGCCAATAACCTTGTTGTTCTAAGAAGCAACGGTGCTGGTTCGCCGATTCGCGAGGTTGTGCCTTACCCATCTCCCGCGCTGTTCCCCGTGGCGACGCTTCCCACGGATCTCGACGCGGATGGCGACATGGATGCGGTTGTGGTGTGCAACACAGGGCACGTGCTTCGAGCGGAGAATTTCGGTTCGGGTCTTGTCGCAACCATCATGCTCACGACGGGCGGCACGCTCATCGATGGCAAACTCGGCGATGTGAACGGGGACGGTCGCGATGACCTGATACTCTCGCAAACGGCCGATTCGACGATCCGTATCCATCTGGCCGATGGCCTGGGCGGATTCTCGTCTGCACAGGTGTTGTCGTTTGGATGGACACCTGGCAGGCTTGCGGTGGGGGACATCAACGGCGATGGCTCCAGCGATCTGCTCGTGTCAGTTCCTGCGCAGGGCGTGCTCCGAGTTCTGAACGGCAACGGAAGCGGATCGTTCGTTGTTTCGCAGTCGCTTCCGTATGCGACGAGCTACGCAGACATCGAACTTGCGGATCTTGATGGTGACGGTGATCTTGACTGCGTCGGAGGTGCAAGGGCAGAGAGCACCGTAAGAATCCTCGCCAACTCCAACGGTTCATTTGGCGAAGCTGCGTCCATCACACTGCACACGGGCAGTAGAAGCGATGTGCGTGCCGCTGATGCGGATGGGGACGGTGACCTTGATCTCTATGTCGCATTCGATACGGCGAGAAGAGTTGAGATCCTCCGTAACGACGGCAGCGGCGGCTTCATGCTCGGCCATGGCTTTGCCACAACGTACCAGACCTCGTGGCTCGGTGTCGCGGATTTCGACGGTCATGCCGGTCAGGATATTGCCATGCTCGCACAGAATTCATGGGACGCGGAACTCGTATTCAACGCGGGTGATGGCAGCTACAAGGTCAGGCCCGCGTATGTGACTTCAGCGGGTACGACGTCCCTCGCCGCCGCTGATTTCGATTCTGACGGCGACATTGATGTCGTGAGTGTTGGCGCGTCGCGTGACTTCATCGGCCTGCTGGAGAATCAGGGTGACGGCACTGTCGCCGCGATGGTGCAGGTTGCGGCGATCAACAATCCGAGGATCATCAAGGCGGTGGACGTGGACAGCGATGGCGATCAAGACATGGTTGTCGTGTCCGGAACAAACTTCAGTGTTCTATTGAACAACGGCGAGGGCTCATTTGTACTTCAACCGGGCTCGCAGAGCGTTGGTGCCAACGCAAGCAAGCTCACAGTTGCGGACATCGATGCCGATGGGCACAACGATCTGATTTTCACGTTCCCGAACAGTGTGCTCATCAGGGTAGCGATGAGCAATGGTGATGGAACATTTGAACCGTATGTGGCACTGCCGAACGCCGCGCCGATTCGCCAGATCGAGTGTGCAGACATCAACGGCGATGGCCTGCCCGAACTGTTGACCCGCATCGAGTTTGCTTACCAGATCCATCACAACGTCAATGGCATCATTCAGGCGCCCGTTTCCTATCCCGCATCCGATGAAGGCGTGCTCCTTGCGGGAGACTTTGACGGTAACGAGGCGGTCGATCTCGTGCTCTCGACGCAGGGGGGCGTGATCTCCATCGCAATGAACGATGGAACGGGAAATCACTCAACAACGTTGAGCAGTCAGACCGCTGCGCTGGGTTGGGTTCAGCCGCACGCATGCGTGGACGTTGATAGTGACGGCGATCTTGATATCGTCGCAAGGACCATCTTCGACTCCTTCCAGTCGCATTCGGGCCTGTGCGTTCTTCTCAACGACGGAACCGGGCAGTTCACTCATCTTGGCACATACCGTGCGGAGTCGATGGCCGGCGGCCTCGCAGTCGCCGACATGAACGGTGATGGGTTGAGCGACCTCTTGTGCGGTCGCAACGCACGGGACGGAATCGCGGTGTCATTGGCCGCACACGGGGAGTGCCCATCGGACTTTGATGGCAGCGGCTTTGTGGATACCGACGACTTCACTGCGTTTGTCGTTGCATTCGAAGCGGGCGGCGATGCAGCGGACTTTGACTCCACCGGCTTTGTTGATACGGACGATTTCGATGCTTTCGTCCGTGCATTTGAGTCCGGGTGCTGAAAGACGCCGCGCCTACCACCCCCCACCCCCCCCCGCGTCAAGAATCAAACTTCATTGAGCACGGCGCCGCGGCACTTCCCGCGGCGTCGGTGCTTTCTGAGGCGTTGCATCTCCACATGCTCCGCGTGTGCAGCGTCATTTCCCGGGGGGTGTCGCGACGACGATCCGAACGTGCCCGTCCGCGGAATCCTCCAGGATTCCCAGCGACCGAAGTGCATTCAGCGCGGCCATCTGCTCGGCTCGCTTCTTCGACTGGCCCCATGACGGCTCGAACCGCTCGCCGTTGAGCTCCACGCAGATCTTGAAGCACTTGGCGTGGTCGGGGCCCTTCTCATCCAGCACGCGGTACGCCGGTGTCTGGCCCAGCACCTGCTGTGCATGCTGCTGGAGGACCGACTTGAAGTTCTGCTGGTGTCCGCTCTCAGAGGCCTGGGTGATCAGGGGATCGACGTGGCGGACGATCAAGTCGCGGGCCGCGTCGATGCCGCCGTCGAGATAGACCGCGCCGATCAGGGCTTCCAGCACGGCCGCGAGAAGCGAAGCGGGCATCGACTCTCCGTTGAGCATCCCCTTGCCGATGATGAGCAGTTCGCCCAGGTTGAGTTGCCGGGCGATCTGTGTGCACGTGGCCCGCGAAACGGCCAACGACTTGATCTTGGTCATCTCGCCTTCGAGCAGTTCCGGAAACCGCTCGAAGATGCGCTGGCAGACCACCAAGCCCAGAACGGCGTCGCCGAGAAATTCCAGACGCTCGTTGGAGTGAATGCGGGCTTCGACGAACGAGGCGTGGGTCAACGCGGTTTCGAGAAGCTCCACGTTGCGGAAGGAATACCCAAGTGCGGTTTCGGCACGGGCACGGATCAGGTCATCCATGAAGCCTCCAGGCGTCCTGCGGACCCATGTGCACACCGGTGGCTCATGCACAGGGTCGGGCCAGCTCAATCCCGGCGGAGGACGCGGAGGCTCGATGCTCGTCGATCGCATCCCCGGAGCCCGCACGGTGTGCAGGTGAGGACGGCATGCGAGGACGAACGGCGAGCCAAAGCGCACGAGGCCGGTTCAAGATCCACCGACAAAATCCAAACAGCACGCGGGTCGCTTGACCGGGATGCCGCTGCAAGGCCATCCAACTTCCTCTGTGATCGGCACCGGACGGAGGTGTAGACCAGAGTAAACCCCGAATTCGTGGAGCGAGGCGGGGCCACCTGCCAGTTCCGCAAGCCATGCCGTCTACGAGGTTTACACGGGGAGACTAACACGCATGTGGGCCTTCGCCAAGGGCAATTTCGTGGGGGAATTCATGGGCGACAGGAGTATCGGTGGCTGTTGTGGGGACTTGTGATGAGGATTTTGAACCCGAACGGAAAGCGGGCCGGGAGGTGGGTAGAATCTCAACCCCTCCCGCCTTCGTTTGGCCGATTGGGCCGGGGCGGTCGGGTGTCTGTTGATTGTTCCGTTCTCCGCCGTGGGGTGGGGAACCCAGCCGAGTACTGCACATGCATTATCCTCATCGAATCAGCAAGCGTAAGCGGAAGCGCAATATCGGGTTCCGTGCCCGCATGAAGACCCGCAACGGCCGCAAGATGATCAACCGCAAGCGGCGGGTCGGCCGCTCGCTGAACGTCGCGGACAAGAAGTACAGCTAAGCAGACCGAGCCTTGCCGTGCATGCACGGCGTGGCGCATGGTCGGCGGACGCGAATGTGACTTTCCTGCCACCGGGCCGCTTGGCCCGGTGGTTTCATTTTTGGATCGGGGTGTGCGGCATCTCCTGGCGAGTGGGATTTGATTGCGAAGCGGGTGCGGAATCCCTAGCCGCGTGCGATAGAGATGTCGCATGTGGACATGCACGGGATAGCGTTCCCGCCACCGGCCTGCACATCGCGATGCGGTGCGGGCGCTTGTCCGACACTTCTGGAGCACACGGATGAATCGCCTTGCACTTTTGCTTGCGGCGGGG
>DATGXW010000068.1:0-44001 GCA_035298585.1 Phycisphaerales bacterium | reverse complement strand
AACGGGGGGGGTGAAGCCGGGAAACCCGCCCGGGGCGTATGGGGCCCGGGGACGGGAGAGTGTCGAGCGTACTGGTGGGGGCTTTGGCCTTGGGTGGGCTTCAGCTACCTGAGGTGACGGTCTTCCACTTGCACGTGGAGGTGCCGGCGGAGCAGGAAGCGCCGGTGTTGCAATCGTTGGTCTTGCAGGTGAGCCCGATGCCGTCGGAGCAGTCGCAGACCTTGCGGGTGGTCACGGTGCTGGCGTTGCCGGAGGCTTCGACGGAGTAGCGGTATGGCTTGTAGCCGGGGCGTTCGATCTCGACGGTCCACTTGGTGTTGGAGTGGTGTGTGACGCTGCCGGTGACTCCGGGGGTTGCGAGGGTGAGCATTCCGATGAAGGTGTCGACGCCGGAGCCGACGGTGGTGACGAGGTCGGTGACGGGCGTACCTCCGAGGGAAAGGTCGTACTCGGAATTGGTGCTGTTCCAGGTGAGGAGGATTCCGTCGGCGTTGAGGACTTCGCCGTTGGTGGCGATGGCGAAGTCGCGGACGTGTGATGCACACGCGTGGGTGGCGCGGGGTGCGAGGCTGGGGTCGATGGCGGCGGGAACGGCGGCGGGGTTCATGGCCAGGGCGAGGGAGAGGACGAGGTTGAGCATGTCGAAACTCCGGAATCTGAGCGCACAGGCACCGGGGCCGTGTTCAACGAGAGCACGGTCCGGCCGGATGGCGCGGATTCGCAAGCTGAAGGTTGACAGGGAACAGGGGCTGACAGCGGGGGGACGCACCCGCGGGAGTGGCGCGGAGCCGGCTCTAGGGCGACGGGGGCTTGGGCGCGGGGCTTTCCATCGAGGTCACGAAGGCTTTGATGGCGCTCTTGAGTTGGGCGGGGGCGGCGTCGTGGAACGCGTACTGGAACGTGCGTTTGGCGGTGATCACCTGGGGCGTTCGTCCACCCTGGGATTCATCGGAGGTGACGATGGTTCTCCACTCGCGCAGTTCGGGGTTTCCCGCGGCATCGCGCGCCAGGAGCATGAAGTCGGAGCGGCGGTAGAGGGACTTTGGATCGGGGTCTTCATCGCGCACGGGTGTTTCGCGGAAGACATCGAGCCACAAACCCGGCTGGGAAGGATCGGGACTGACGATGGGGATGTTGGGATGGCGGGCAAGTGCGATGGACTGGACGGTGGTATCGCGGGCGAGGAGATCGACGGGCCCGGCGAGCCACGAGGTGGTGACGGTGGAGTAGATGCAGCCGTTTGAGACAAATGAGGGTGAGCTGGGTCCTGCGGGTTCATTGCAGGGGAAGATGGTTGCGTGGTAGGCGTTGTCTTCTGCACTCCACGTGCGATCCCAGACCTTGGCTTCCTGTCGGCTCCAATACTGCTGGAAGAGGGTCCTGGTGGTATCGACGCGATCACCCTCGTAGGGGAAGATCACAACCCAGGCATCGTCGGGGGTCATCCAACTGTGGATCTGGAATCGCTCGCGCTGGACCAGGCGCGGGGAGCCCTGTGCATCGAGTTCGTGGAGGTTGGTCCAGCTTTCCTCGGTGTCGCACACGACTTTGAGACATCGAGCGTCGGAGAGGCGGCGTCGCCAGGCGTCAATATCCTGCTGGACCACGAGGGGGAGATGCGTGAGGGTGTGCTGATCATCGGCATGACCTGGGGAGGCGCTGGGGAGCGCCGTGAGCAAGATCAGGCCGATCAGACTCGTCAGCATGGGGGCCTCGATCGTGGTGGTGCGCATGGAGGAGGCCCGGGTCTGCACAGAGCTTCTTGGCGGGCCAGAGATGGGGTGGCATACTGCGCTGACCGTGGGGTTGGTGAGTCGCGATGTGCCTTCGCAAAGTATGGTTGTGATGCACCTTAACGATGGACGCAAGTCGCGTCAAGGATGCGATCTTCCGCGCCTGGTGCGTGATCTCAATACTGTGGTTCATACGAGGTTTTTATCGCCCGGGATGTGGATGAAGTGTGTACGACTGCGTGGAGCTGGTAGGGCGGGTGGGCAAGAAGAGGAGGGGTGCGAGGGTGGAGCTGTCGGGTGAAGAGCCTGCGGAGCCCGAGGGCGCGAGACACGAGAGCGCGAGTGATAATGCAATCGCCAGCATATGCAAATCCCCTTACTACACGAGAGGACGGCGCACCATCGAACGTTCGAAGGATGCGGAGCGTCAGGATGCCGGGTATGTCAGCGAGAAGCCGGTGTGGCCGCGAGGTTCTGGGCGCGCTGACGGATGGAGGCCGCGTGCTGCTCGTACTGAGCGCGCGGGACATCGAAGTCGTAGGCAAAGGTGCAGTCGCTCAGCACCTGCATGATGCTCGCCTCGGGCCCGGTGGTGCCGCTGGCGATGATCGTGCGCCATTGGGAGAGCTGGGGCTGATCGTTGACGGTGCTCAGCCGCATGAGATCGTGGCGGCGGTAAAGCTTGCCCTCGGTACGCTCATTTCTTGTCACATGTGGTGTGAAGACGTCGTACCATGCGCCTGGCTCGCGGTCCGGGGGAAGAATGGCAAGCTCCACACCTCGCATGAGGCAGATCGACCGGGTGGTGACGACACGCTGTTCCCATGCGTCGCCGCCGGCGAGCCAGGATTGCGTCACGGCCGCGTATGTGCAGCCGCGCGTGCCCTCAAAGCCGGGATTGGAAGGACCGTACGGCTCGAAGCACTCGGTGATGGCGGCGCGGGAATCGGCGGGGCTCTGAGCATTTTGCGCGACCGTCCAGACGCGATTCTCGGCGGCGCTCCAGTAAAGCTCGAACTCGGGGGGACGGCCAGCATACTGACCGAGTCTGTTGTGACTCCAGATCAGGACGCATAGATCGTCCTTGGACATGTAACTTATTATATGGAACCGCTCGCGGTGAATCTCCTGGGGTCCATCACGAGTCGTTGATCTGGCGGACAAGTTTTGCCAAGTGTCGTCAATGTCGCATGTTACTTTCAGCGTTTTGGACGTCAGTATTCTGTGCTGCCACCTGGCTATGTCGGTGCGATCCACACGCGGAAGCGCGGCAAGGGCGGGGGCACTTGCCAGGACTTCAAGCTCCTGCGAAAGGGATGGTTCTTCGAGCGAGGAAGCACTCCCGGCCTCAATACTGGGAAGGCCGACTGGAAGGTAAGAAGCACCGAGCAGGAACAGGAGTGTTCCAAGCGATGTGGACGGCATTGTGAGATCCCCCGGGAGCGATGTGTTGCAACGAACGCTGCAAACCAGAAGGTGACCTACATATGAGACGTCTCCCCTGTCAACTCTTCATTGGTCCACCGGGCGCCTTTTTTGAAGAAATGACGTTTCTCGGGGAACGGACGGGGTCGTGCACAGAGCGCACGGGGCAGCGGTGTGCAAGACTGTTCGATACTTACAAGATGTTCGGTATGTTGATCGGGCGTGAGCGCCACCGGGGCGGGTAAGGTCCGAGAATGTGGACAACCGGTGCACGAGGTTGTATACGAGGAGCCTCGGGGTTCTTTCATCGGTCGCGGCAATCGCCAACGTCGCTGGTCAGCGGCCGGGGGTCAGGCGGGCCTTGAACTGGTCGAGGACGACGGCGGCGACGATGGCGGCGCCCATGACGATGTCGGTGTAGGCCTGGTCGATCTCAAGAATCAGCATGGCGTTGGAGATGAGCTGGATGAGGATCGCGCCGAGGACCGCGCCCAGGGCAGAGCCCCGGCCGCCGGAGAGTGATGCGCCGCCGATGACCGCGGCGGCGATGACGCGGAGTTCGTAGCCGTTGCCGGCGTTGGGCTCTGCGGCGCCGAGGTACCCGAGGTAGACGGCGGCGGAGAGGCCGGCCATCGCGCCGACGAGGGTGTAGACGATGATCTTGACGCGTCCGACGGGGACGCCGGCGTAGCGTGCGGCGGTTTCGTTGCCGCCGATGGCGTAGACGCGTCGGCCCAGGACGGTTTTGGAGAGGATGAAGACGCCGATGCACATGATGAGGAGCATGATGAGCACGGGCATGGGGTAGAGGCCTTTGGCCCAGTCGGCGGGGATGAGCTTGTGGAGTTCGAGCTTGAAGAAGCCGGTGGTGAAGGACTCGGGGAAGTTGAAGATGGACTGTCCCTGGGTGAGAACGAAGACGGTGCCGCGGAGGACGGCCATCATGCCCAGGGTGATGATGAAGGGGTGGACGCGGAGGCCGACGATCATCGCGCCGTTGGCGGCGCCGCAGGCAGCGCCGACGCCGGTGCACACGGTGACGCCCAGGAGGACGGAGAGGAGGAAGCCGGGTCCACCGGCGGAGGTGGCGAGATCGGCGTAGGGGACGCCGAGCCACTGGGCCTGGAGTGCACGCAATGCCATGGCGCCGAGCACGGCGGCGAGTGCGTAGATGGAGCCGACGGAGAGGTCGATGCCGCCCATGACGATGACGGCGGTCATGGCGACGGCCATGATGGCGATGAAGGAGGCATCCTTGGCGAGCAGGACGAGGTTCTGAGCATCGAGGAAGCGGTTGACCTCGACCTTGGTCCATTCCTTGGTGCCCGGGTCCTGGACGCGGACCTGCTTGACGCCGCCGAAGAGTGTGAGGACGGTCATCAAGAGAATGATGACCAGGACGAGGCCTGATTCCTGGGCGACGAGGAGTCGGCGGAGGAGGGGCTTACCCGCGGGGGATGTCGTGCGTTGTATTGGCGTGGCCACGAAGGGTTTCCGGTGGGTCCGGGCGGGAAGACCTGAAATCGGCGCGTGGAAAGAGGCTGAGCGTAGGCGGGGAGGCGAGCGGCACGAGCGGCCGCATGTGCAGCGCGATCATGTGCGGACGGGCTCAATCGATGGTCTGGATGCGCTCGGAGCGGTACTTGTCGATGACGTTGATGCTCTTGGGGTACTTGTTGCCAGCGCCGAAGAATGAGTCGAGGATGTTGTCCCCGGGGACGGGCTTGACGAAGGAGGCGTGGCCGTCGGAGAAGACGAAGTTGCCGCCCTCTGCGCCGTGGTTGTCGTCGGCCTTGTAGAGGCCGCGGCGGGTGGGGTCGGTGCTTGAGTAGAAGGCGTTGGTGGTGAGGTCGTTGTTGTTGGTCTCGTCCCCGAAGAGGGGGGCGGCGGTGACGACGACGGGTTCATCGGTCTTGAGTCCGGCGAAGTAGAGGTAACTGATGTTGTAGTAGGTGACCTCGTGCTCGCCCGAGGGGGTGATGGGGATGTTGTTGAGCACGATCGTGTTGGTGGAGGCGGGGGTGTAGGCGTTCTGGTTGTGGTTCATGATGGGGTCGCGGCGGTCGGAGGGGCAGGTGAGCGACCCGAAGCCGTCGATGTACCGGCGCATGAGGGGGACGGTGTTCTTGTCTTCGTAGTACTCGGTGGCGTCGCCTTCCCCGATGTCGCCGCCGACCCAGACGGGCTTCTGTGTGCGGTCGCCGATCTGGTTGAGGCTGTAGAGGCCCGCGAGGCCGCCGCGGATCCACTGCTGGTCGAGGTTCCGCCGCGCGCCGTTGGTGCCCTTGCCGGCCCAGCGGTCTTTGCCGGTCGGATTGAAGGGGATGAGGGGGTACCAGTCCTTGGAGTCTTTGGCGTAGAGGGTGAAGGCCAGGCCTTGCTGGCGGACGTTGTTGAGGCACTTGGCGGTCTTGGCGGTGGCGCGCGCCTTGGCGAGGGCGGGGAGGAGGATGCCGACGAGGAGCGCGATGACCGCGATGACGACGAGCAGTTCGATGAGGGTGAACGCACGTCGGGTGGAGGTGGAGGACGGGTGGGTCATGGGTATGGCTCCGGGAAGTCGGCGGGCAGAACCAAGGGGGAGTGTAAACGCTCGCATCGCGATTTGGGAAGTGCGGGCGTGTGCGGAGGGGGTTGGGGAATGGGAATCGGGGGTGGGGCTTGTGTTGCTTGCGTGGCGGATGGCGTGGGATAACAGGGTGATTACGGGACTGGGGGGCGAGTGGATGCAGGTTGGGGCATACTAGGGTTTTCCCTGGTTTCTTTTCGGACATTGCTGGATGTCGGACTTGAAAGTCTATAAAAGCGCTTCCATGACCACAAAATACACGTATTCTGTTGCAAGAGAGATGGGTCTACGGGCCCGGATTTGACGAAGTCGAGTGGCACGAATCTGTGGTTGGTTCGTGCGTCTTTCTTGCAATCAGCGGGCTGGGTTCCCGCTTCTTGGAGGCAGATCACATGAGGTTCAGAGTTGTCTCAGCGGCCGCACTTGCGGCGATGGCCGGCGTTGCGTCTGCACAGCCGGTGGTGGTGGACGGCGTCCGTGACGCGGCGTACGGGGACGCGAAGTGGGTGCAGAGCAATCCGACGCAGTTCGGGGACAACCAGCCGGTGCCCTTTGACACGAACGTGTCGACGGGCATCGAGGTGAAGATCCCGCTGTCGGTGCTGGGCGGCGCGACGACGGTGAAGATCACGGCGTTCGTGAACGCGGGGTGCAACTGCTTCCTCTCGAACCAGGTGCTGGGGAGCCTGTCGGGGACGGTCGGGAACCTTGGCGGGCCGGGTGGGGTGAACTTTGAGTCTCAGGCCGGGACGCAGACGGTGACGATCAACCTGCCGAGCCTGCCGACGTACACGCCGACGCTGGACGGCCAGCGTGACGCGAGCTACAGCGGCGTGATCGTTTCGCAGGAGAACTTCACGGGCTTTGGCAACGCGACGCACGGGAGCGTGAGCACGGGCGGTGGCTCGGAGCTTGACAACCTGCACGCGGCGCTCGACACGGTGGGCAACAACCTGGTGCTGTTCATCGGCGGCAACCTGGAGGCCAACGGCAACTCTCTGGACATCTTCCTGGACACGTCGCCGCTGGGCGACAACACGCTGCAATCGGGGGGCGTGTACGGGCAGGGTCGTCTGAACAACATGGCGGGGCTGACGTTCGAGTCGGGCTTCACGGCTGACTTCTACATCGGTCTCAACGGCGACGGCTCGAACATCTACATCGACGCGGGCGTGGTCGAGACGGGCGGCACGGGGTGGTACGTGGGGTCGGTGCAGGGGTACGGGACGCCGACGGGCTTCACGCCGGGGGACGGCGGCGCGCCGACGATCACGGCGGCGATCGACAACAGCAACACGGGCGGCGTCTCGAACGCGCCCCCGGAGCCTTCGCCCGACTTTGCCAACGGCAGCGAGTTTGACAACCTGCACGCGCGCAAGATCGGCAAGTGGCTGGTGGTGTTCGTGGGCGGGAACATCGAGAGCTCGTTCAACCACCCCGAGTTCTTCCTGGACGTGGCGTCGGGCGGTCAGCGCACGATCAACGCGTTCAACATGGACACGGACTTCAACGCAATCAACAAGCAGGGCACGGGCGGCGACGGGGCCGGTTGCGCGGGCCTGACGTTCGACGACTCGATCGACTACGGCCCGTTCGAGGCTGATTACTGGATCAGCTACGGCACCAACGGCGGCGAGCACTA
The DNA here is from genome assembly GCA_035298585.1 of Phycisphaerales bacterium. GTDB lineage: Bacteria > Planctomycetota > Phycisphaerae > Phycisphaerales > UBA1924 > JAEUJB01. The sequence goes on along the minus strand of DATGXW010000068.1, from coordinate 36,632 downwards.
CACCAACGCGGCGGTGCTGCGCACGGACGGCACGCTCAACGACGCCGGCAACAACCTCGATTACGGGGCGTTTGACGGCGGCGTGAAGTCGGAGAACAACCCGATCGATTTCGACGGGATCGTCTTCGGCGCTGAGCGGCTCGACGCGGTGGGTTCGGGCACGAACATCTACACGGCGTATGCGCCGCGGACGGCGGGCCTGAACAACCTGATCTCTCCCCCCGGCTCGGTGCCCCCGGTGGGCGTGCCGCAGCTGCTGTTCATGACGGTGAACAACTCGAACATCGCGGGCGTTGACGGCTTCAGCGCTGATTACTCGGCGGCGGCGGCGGTCGACACCGGGATCGAGTTCGTGATCGACCTGTCGGAAGCCGGCTGGAAGCCCTCGGGCTCGGGCCAGCCGCACCCGATCATCAAGATCGCGGGCTACATCAACGGCAGCGGCCACGACTTCATGTCGAACCAGGTGCTCGGCGGGCTGCCCGACGGCTTTGGCAACCTCGGCCAGCCGTGTGCGGTCGACTTCAGCACGATCGACGGCGACCAGTTCATCGTGATCTGCCCGGCGGACGTCGACGGCACGGGCTTTGTTGACAACGAAGACTTCCAGTACTTCGTGGCCAAGTTCGAGGCCGGCGAGGATGAGGCGGACTTTGACGCCTCGGGCTTCGTCGACACGGACGACTACGACGCGTTCATCCGGTGCTTTGAGCGCGGGTGCTGAGTGCTGTAAAGCACTGGGCCCTTGGCATCGAGCACGGTAAGAAGTGCATGAACAGGACCCTGCTGAAAGGCGGGGTCCTTTTGTTTTGCTGCCGGTAAACGAAGCGGGAGAAGACGGGCCACGGATTGCACGGATGGGCACGGATCCGAAAGAAGCACCGGGAAGAGCCGCGGATGGACGCTGAGAGACGCAGATCGGAATGGAAAGGGAACATCGGGCGACCGAGTGCGACGGGCCGCTTTTTAAAGTTCGAGTTGCCAGAAGCCGGCGTCGAGCCAGGTGTTGAACTTGAGGCCGACGGAGGTGAAGACGCCGACCTTGCGGAAGCCGAGGGATTCGTGCAGGCGGATGCTCGCATCGTTGGGAAGGCCGATGCCGGCGACGGCCTGCTTGAAGCCGTGTGCACCGAGTCGGGCGATGAGTTCGACCATGAGGGCCCGGCCCACGCCCTTGCGATGAAATGCGTCGGCGACGTAGACGCTGGTCTCGACGGTGTAGCGGTAGGCGGCCCGCTCGCGCCAGGGTGAGGCCTTGGCGTACCCGGCGAAGCGTCCATCGACGTGTGCACAGAGCCACGGGTAGGTCGATGCACCCTTGCGCCAGTAGTCGTGGAACTCCTGGTCGGAGGCGGTGGTCTCGGACCAGTGGACGGTGGTGGCGCGGATGTGGTGGTTGGTCAGTTCGTTGGCGGGTGCAACGTCGTCCAAGCAAAAATCCCGGATGTGCATGCGCGAGTGTATCGCACGGGGGTCATGCACATCCGGGGAGGAGGGAGATGTCCGTTGCGGAGAAGGCGGTGCGGGGGCAGCGTGGCTCAGCAGCCGGCCTCGAAGGAGGTGACGAAGGCGGTGAAGTCGTCGGTGTCGACGAACCCCGAGTCGTCGAAGTCGGCGGCCTCATCTCCGGCTTCAAAGGCGCTGACGAAGGCGCTGAAGTCGTCGGTATCGACGAAGCCGGAGCAGTCAAAGTCTGCGCCGCAGACCGAGACGGTGGCGGGATCGCTGGTGACCTGGCCGCAGGTGCTGGTGACGACGCAGTCGTAGGTGGCGGCGCCATCCTGGTTGAGGTTGGTAATGGTGAGGACGCTGAGGTTGGCGTCCTGGATGTTCTCACCGTTCTTGCGCCACTGGAACTGGAGCGGTTCGACGCCGCAGACGGCGAACTCGAGGACCGCGACGCCGCCGGAGCATTGCGTGAGGCTGTCGGGCTGGCTGACGATGTTGAAGCACTCGGCGGGGGCGGTGGAGGCGACGCGTGCGGGGTCGTTGATCTCGTCGGCGGCGGTGAGCCCCAGGAGGCCGTCGCGGCCGTTGCCGCTGATGTCGGGGGTGATGGGGCCGGAGGATTCATCGAAGGGGTAGTAGGCCATCAGCCCTGCCTGGGGGACGGGGAGCGTGCGGCTCATGCTGCAGCGGATCTCTTCCTCGGTGCGGGCGATGTTCCAGATGCGGAATTCATCCATCGCAAGGTCGGAGTGCTGGTCGTTTCCGGTGAAGAGATTGGAGAGTGCAAAGACGGCGTTCTGGCCGCCGGGCTGGATGGGGACATCGAGCGGGATCGAGTTGACGAAGACGCCGTTGCGGTAGAAGTTGATGAAGTTCTGATCGTAGGTGATGGCGATGTGCGACCACTGGTTGAGCTCAAAGAGGCCATCCTGGACAAAGGCGCGGTACCCGGGCTTGCCGAGGTTGAGGGTGACGAGGATCTCGGGCTTGCCGTTGAGGCCCAGGACGCCGATCTCGTAGGAGGCGTCTTCCTGTCGGCCCCAGGCGCAGATGCCGCCGTAACCGGCGGGGCCGTAGTCGCGCACGAAGATCCAGGCCTCGATGGTGAAGCTGGTGAGGTTGAAATCGCCGACGCAGGTGACCTGGTCGTCGAGGTCGAAGGAGAGGGCGTTTCCGAAGGATTGGGCGTGCGCGGCGGTGCTGAGGGCGAGGAGGGCGATGGCGGCGGGCGTACAGGTGCGGACTGCGGGCGCGGCGAGGGGGGACGAACGCATGCGGCGTGCTCCTTGGGTGGGCGTGAGGGATCGCGCGTGCACACCGGGCGGGGTTGCGGGGTGCGTCGTGCACAGGCATCAAGCGCGGGGCGGCGATGGGGACGAGGGTTCGTCCTCGGGGTGCACGTGGATCTCACGGGTTGCAAGGTGAGGTGTTGACCTTGCGGTGAAGGAGTCCTGATGGGCGGATGAGAGAGGGCTCATGAGCAACTCGGGGGGAAGGCGGCCACGGATTGCACGGATGGGCACGGATCCGAAAGAACGAACCGAGGATGAACGCGGATAGGAGAGGAGAAGAGAGGCTTTCTTCTTGTCGTGGGGGAATCGGTGGACATCCGCGTCAGTTCGCGGCGACTGTGTGCGTTGGTGGTTGTTTCGTCCGTGCGGTTGGCGGGGGGGTGAGCCTTCTCAGAAAACAAAGAAGCCCCCGCGATGGCGAGGGCTTGGGAACGCGGACATGGATTGATTCAGGCGTTGTCGAGCAGGTCCACGCTCTCGAACTTCTTACCTTCGAGCATTTCCAGGGAAGCGCCCCCGCCGGTGCTCACGTGCGTGAACTTCTGGGCGAGCCCGAACTTCTCCACGGCGGCCGCGGAGTCGCCGCCGCCGACGATGCTCACCGCGCCTGCGGCGGTCGCGCTTGCGATCGCCTTGGCGACTTCCTTGGTTCCCACCGCGAAAGGCCCCCACTCAAAGACGCCCATCGGTCCGTTCCAGACCACCGTCTTGGCCTTGCTCAGCACGAGCGCGTACTTGGTCTGCGTCTTGGGGCCGATATCAAGGCCCATGTAGCCGTCCTTGATGTTGTCCTCAAAGACCTGGATGTCGCCGGCCGATTCGGCGAACTGCGTGGAGCAGACGTGGTCGGTGGGGAGGTGGAGGTCGCACTTGAGCTTGGCCGCGAGGTCGATCGTGCGCTTGGCGTCGGCGATGCGGTCCTCCTCGACGCGGCTGGAGCCGACGTTGCGGCCGAGGGCCTTGAGGAAGGTGTAGGCCATGGCGCCGCCGACGAGGATGGCGCTGCACTTGGGGAGCATGTGCTCGATCGCGGCCATCTTGTCGGAGACCTTGGCGCCCCCGAGCACGAGGACGAAAGGCTTGGCGGGGTTCGCAAGCGCCTCGGAGAGGTACTTGATCTCCTTCTCGACCAGGAAGCCCGAGACCTTGGGGCCGTTGACGGCCTTGGGGACTGCGACCATCGAGGCGTCGGGGCGGTGGCAGGTGCCGAAGGCGTCGTTGACGTAGACATCGGCGTAGGCGGCGAGCTTGGCGGCAAAGGCGCCGTCGCCCTTCTTCTCGCCCTTGTGGTGGCGGAGGTTTTCGAGGAGCAGGACCTCGCCGTTCTTCATGGCGGCCACCGCGTCGCCGGCGGTGGTGCAGTCGTTCCCGGGGAAGGCGACGGGCTTTGCGAGCAGCTCACCGAGGCGCTTGGCGCACGGGGCGAGGCTCGACTCGGCATCGAAACCCGTGCCTTCGGGGCGGCCCAGGTGTGAGCAGAGGATGGCCTTGCCGCCGCGATCGATGACGTTCTTGATCGTCGGGATCGCCGCCTTGATGCGACGATCGTCTTCGATCACGCCGTTCTCGATCGGGACGTTGAAATCGACACGGATGAGGACACGCTTGCCGGCGACATCGACCGCCGCGATCGTCTTCTTGGCCATGGGACTTCTCTCATGAAACCCGCGGGCGACGCCGCGGAATCGTGCGAATGAACAGCTTCGGGCAAGGATAGGAGAGCAGATGGCGGAGAGCGGAGAGCGCGGACAGCGGACAGCAGACAGCAGACAGCAGACTGCGGACAGCGGACGGCAGAAAGGACAGTGCGGAGAGCCAACGGTCCCCTTCGTGCGGTCCGCCGTCTGCTGCCTGCCAGGTGGGCCGTGCGGAGCGGTCCGTGGGCGGAGCGCGGGGCGCTTTATCCATAAAAAAACCCCGCGGGAGGGCGGGGTCTTGCATGCACAATCGGTTCATGCCGGCGTGCTTGCGGCCGGCAGCATGCTCAGGCTTCGATGATCTTGTCGAACTTCGCGCGGATCGCGGCGGTGCCGTTGGTTGCGAGCTGGTCGCGCATCTTGCGGAGCTTGGTGGCGACCGAGGCGTCGACCAACTGGTCGCCGATGCGGAACTTGACGCCGCCGATCATGGAGCTGTCGGTGTAGGGGTGTGCGATCACTTCCTTGCCGAGCGAAGAGGCCAGCCGGGCCTGGACAGCGCGGAGTTCATCGGGGGACATCGGATCGGCCGTGAAGACGTCGACCTCCACGCGGCCGAAGTGATCCTGGACAAGCCGGTCGTAGGCCGAGACGATCGCCGAGAGGTGGTTCAGCCGCTGCTTCTCGTTGAGCACCAGCAGGAACCGGCGGGTGATGTCACTCACGCGTCCGCTCAGGATCTTCTCGAGCGAACCGCCGCGCCGGGCCGCATCCACCACGCGGGAGGAGAGGAACTCGCCAAAGCGCGGGTTGCCGCGGGCGAGCTCCAGGAGCTCTTCGAGCTCTCCGAGCGTTGACTCGATCGCCTCGCGCCCGCCCTGCTTGAGGGCAAGCTCAAAGAGGCTCTTGGCGTACACCGTCGAAATCGCATCTGTCGCCGAGTTCATGCAAGTCTTCCTGATCTACCGACGGCCCACGTGCCCGATCCGCTTGACGATTCCGACCGCCCCACCCGTTGCCAGTACCGAGTGCCCAGTGCCGAGCGCCCAGTGGCGAGGGCACCGTGCTCCATCCCCCCGGCGGGCCTTTAGTTCTTTCCCGCCTGGAGTGCACGCACGGACTCTTCGACGAGGTTCCGCTGATCGTCGGCCCGGATCTCCTTGCGGAGGATCTTGGAGGCGACGGCGGTCGCGAGATTCGCGGTCTCGGAGTAGATCTCGGCGAGTGCAGCGCGGCGGGCGGTCTCGATGTCCTTCATGGCGCGCTCGCGGAGCTGTCCGAGTTCCGCGTCGGCCTTGGCCTTGAGGTCGGCGGCGAGCTGGGCCTGCTGGGAGCGTGTCTGGTCCAGCATCTTCTGGGCTTCAGCGCGGGCGTTTTCGAGGGACTTCTGGTACTCCTCGAGTGCATCCTTGGCCTGCCGGCGGGCAAGCTCGGCCGACTCGATCTCCTCGCGGATCTTGTTCGCCCGGTCGTCGAGGCCCCTGGTGATCTTGGGCCAGATCGCGACCGCGACGATGGCGAAGACCACGGCGAAGACCGCGAGCGAGAGGACGAAGGGAAGGATGCCCTGCTCGATGGTGGGCAGGACGCCCGCCTTCTCGACGCCGTGCGCGTGGTCATCGGCCGCCGCGGCGAGCGAGACGCCGCCGACGGTGACCGAGGCCACGAAGGTTGCAAGGACGCGGAGGCCGGACTGGACCATGTGCATCGATCAATCTCCGAAAAAGCACGACCGGCGGGGCCGAGCGTGAAAGTCTCCAACCTTTGCGGGCGGTCCCGCATCTCTGCGGCGGGAGCGCCCGGACCGACAAAGGCGCCGTGCCGCCGTCGGGCGGCACGGGACCGAGTTTGATTTACTTGACGAAGCCGACCAGGAGGCCGACGACGACGGCGAAGAGCGTCGCGCCTTCGATGAGGGCGGCGGCGAGAATCATCTTGGTGTTGATGTCGCCGGCCATCTCGGGCTGGCGAGCGGTGCTCTCGACCGCGCCCTTGCCCACCATGGCGATGCCCAGGCCGCCGCCGACGACGGCGATGCCCGCGCCCAGCGCCGCGAGGCCCTGGCCGACGGTGATGCCGGTCACCTGCGTCGCCTGCGCCATCGCGGGCGAGGCCGAAACAGCCAGGAGTGCACCGAACGAGAACAGCTTTGCCATCTTCATGATTCAGACCTTTCAAACTGTGCAGGGGTCCCAAGCGGCCGTCAGGCCCGACAGGGCAGGAGCGGCCATGATCCGTCATTCACGCCTCGACGCTCAATGTGCATGAGCGTGGCCGTGCTCGTGATCGTGACCATGAGCATGCCCGTGCTCATCCTCATGGTGGTGGTGTGAAAGCTGGCCGATGAACACGGCCGTCAGGAACATGAACACGAACGCCTGGAGGAAGGCGACAAACAGCTCAAGGAAGTAGATCGCGATCGCGGCGATCACCGAGACAACAGAGATCGTGCCGCCCAGGGCGATCCCCGAGATCGACCACTGCGTCAGCAGCCCGATGCCGTTGACCGCGAACATGAAGAGCACCGCGAGCAGGATGTGACCGGCGGTCATGTTGGCGAAGAGTCGCAGCGCGAGCGCCACGGGCTTGATCACCGTGCCGACGATCTCGATCGGCACCATCAGGGGCCAGAGGTACGCGGGCGTGCCGGCCGTCAGGTGCTTGAGATACTCGCCAAGGCCCAGGTTCGCGATTCCCGCGAGGTTGATCACGATCGCCGCGATCAGCGCCAGGGAGGCCGTCACGAAGAGGTTCTGCGTCGCGGTCGCGCCCAGGAGGCCCGTGAAGGAATGCCCGCCGGTCAGGTGGTCGATCAGGTGCGTCGCGTCGACGATCGGCATCAGGCCGATCAGGTTGTTGATGAGGATAAAGAAGAAGATCGTCATGAGGAACGGCATGAACCTCGATGTGCGTTCACCGAGCAGGGGTTCGATCGCCGTCTTGCGCAGGTAGGTGATGATCACCTCGATCATGTGAGCAAAGCCGCCGCGGGTGACGTAGCGGTCCGTTCCCTCGCTGGCGTGGCCGGTCTGGATCCTGCTCGCCGCGTACCAGAGCACCAGGATGGTCAGGATCCCCGAGAGGACCAGGTTGCCCATGTGTGCAGACCACACCCAGACCCCCTTGAGGCCGAAGAGGTCCATCACGTGGTAGGGCTGGTTGGCGACGTGGTCCGCGGGATTCGAGGCCGCCAGCGTCAGCAGAGCATCCATCATCATGAAGCAACTCCAAGACCATCGGGCGTGGGCCCGTCAATGACACGCTTGACCGGGGAAGTACCGCACACGCGCTTGGCGACGCGCATCCCCCACGCGGTTTCCGCCACCAGGACCAACCCCCCCACCGCCAGGAATGCCGTCCAGAAGGTCTTGCCTTCGGGATTCAGCGCCATGAAGAGTCCAAGCCCGGCGAGGATCGAGACCAACCCCCGGAACATCCCCGCCATGATCAGCACGAGGCCGAAATTCCGCGACTGCTGGCGTACCGCCGGGCCGACCAGCCCGAGTGTGAGGCCGAGCGTGGAAAGGCCGCTCAGGACCGCAAGGCCGACCGCCAGGACCGCGCCGCGCGTTTCAACCCATCCGGCCGAAATCCCGAGCATTCCGGCCGCGAGCCCGCCGAGGAGCGCGCTGGAGACCATGCACATCAGGAGTGATGCGATGGACACGGGCCCTGTTGTCCGAGACGCTGCCATCGGAGCCACACCCTCCCGGCGACGATCCCTGGAACCTTCCTGAGGAAGACCACCAAAACCAGCCCCATCAAGGGGGCGGAAGGATAGCGGTTGATCCCTCGACCGGCGACCATGGCGATGACTTTCCTGGCGCTCAGATCACACAAACCAAAACCAAACGCACACATCGATGGTTCAGAATTGTGGTGGACAGATCGGGGAATGTATGTTAGTGTTCACTAGTCATGAGAACCACGTCTTCACGCATCCGCGCTGCACTCACCGACCGGCTGTTTGTCATCGGAGCAATCGTCTTTGCCCTGGGGAGCGGCCCGCTCTTCATCTGGCTGGCGATTGACCCTACCGCGAATCCGGTGGGGCCGGGGATGATGGCGATGTGCACATTCTGGCCATCCATCCTGACGATGGTGGTGGGACTGATCCGCGGGGCGATCATGCATGCTGAATTGTGAGTGGTTACCTGCCCGACGCCTTGCGATTTCCCATGGCGATCGCCTCGCGCACAAAACGGACACCACCGCCCAGGAGCCCCAGGCCGAGTGCGCTGAGCATGATCCAGGGTGCTGCCTGCGGCCACACCCAGCGTTCCAGGGCCCAGCCGATCAACCCGAACCCGATCACGCCGTAGACAAAGTTGAGCCCGATCGCCCATGCACGTCCGGAGTTTGCGAGCGCTTTGGCCGTTCCGCCGGGTTCTGGCTCATGCGTGTGCACATGCCTTTGCACCTGATCAGGTCCATCTTGCGTTCGATCGGTTTCAGCCGCCATGTGCACCTCCCGCTCGGGTCGATCAGGGTTGCCGGATCAGATGAGAGCCTTCGATGAACGCCGCATGAACACCCAGCGCGGGGTCGATGGGCGATCGTCGGGCATGCACACGGCGGGAGTGGGCAGGATCCATGCCACTTGCGTGCGGTCTTGGTGCGTGCCGCGCCGTTTCCGTGCTCCCTCTTACTTCACAACCCGCATCGCCCACTGGCGTGCGTGGTCGATCGCCTGGCGCATCTTGCTCGCGTCGCTGGCGCCGCCCTGCGCGGCGTCGGGCTTGCCGCCACCCTTGCCGCCCATGATGGTGCAGGCCTCGCGGATCCAGTCGCCGGCCTTGAGACCGCGGGCGATGAGGCTTTCGGGCACCGCGGCCATGACGGTGACCTTGCCGGTCGAATCGGCGGAGAAGAGCATCACCGCCGAGCGGGTGCACGTGGTGCGGACGGTCGCGACCGCGGCCTGGAGGGCCGCGCGGTCATCGCCGACGTCGATCGAGGTCACGATGAACTCATCGCCGGCGGTCATGGCGGAGTGTGCGATCTGTGAGGCGATCTGGACCGCGGCCTGCTCGCGCACCTTGGAGGCGTTCTTCTCAGCGCTCTTGGCCCGCTCCTGGAGGCCGGCGATTTTTCCGCGCAGGGCTCCGCGGGCTTCAGCGGGGAGCGGCGTCTTGTCCATCTCCTGCGAGATGGCGTTCACCTCGCTCGCCAGTGCGTGGTCGGGGAGCTTGGCCGCCTCGGCCACGCGCTGCAAGAGTCGATCCGCCGCGGCGTAGGCCGCCACCGCGGGGCCCCCCGTCACCGCGACGACGCGGCGAACACCCTTGGCGACGGCCTCTTCGCTCAGGATGGCGAGGGCGGCGAGCCTCAACGTGGACTCCACGTGCGTGCCGCCGCAGAACTCGATCGAAAGCTCTCCCCACATGGGGTTGGTCGGCGTGTCGAGCAGGTCGCTCACCGGCTGGCCGATCGAGACGACGCGGACGGGGTCTGGGTACTGCTCGCCGAAGACTGCACGCAGGCCCGAGATCGAACGCGCGACCAGGAGCGGGGCGGGGGTTGCGTACACGGTCAGGTCGGACTCGATCTGTCCTCGCACGAGCCGCTCGACCTCGGCGAGCTGCTCGACGGTCACGGGCTGGCCGTGCGAGAAGTCAAACCGCATGCGCTCGGGCGCGACGCTCGAACCCTTCTGGTCGACGCCTGCTCCCAGGACCTTGCGGAGGGCGAAGTTCACCAGGTGCGTCCCGGTGTGGTTGGCCGCGATCTGACCCCGGCGGTCGTCGTCGACTTCGAGGGCCACGGTGTCGCCGACGCGGATCTCGCCGCGCTCGACGTACCCGACGTGGAGGACATAGCCGCCGAAGGCCGCGGCGTGCTCGACGATGAAGACGCCGCCGTCGTGCTTGTCCTTGGCGTGCGACTTGGCCTCGCTCAAGACCTCGATCCGCCCGGTGTCGGAGACCTGTCCGCCCATCTCGGAATAGAAGTTGGTCCGGTCGGTCACGACGCCGACGCGCTGCTTGTTCGAGAGGACGCCGCGGGCGGACTCTTCAAAGTGCTCACCCTGCCAGATCGCCTTGACGTGTGCACGCAGGGGCTTGGCCTCGAACTTGAACGAGTCGTTGGTGGGCTGGACGGTGAGGTGGTGGAGCCGGGCGACGGCGTCGCCATCGAGCGCCAGGGGCTTTTCGGTCTCGACCTTGCCGCCGGTGCGGGAGAGTTCTTCAGCCTTCTTCTTCTCGGCTTCGTACCCGGCCATGTCGACGACCAGGCCGCGTTCCTCGGCCATCAGGGCGGTGAGATCGACGGGGAAGCCGTAGGTGTCGTAGAGCTTGAAGGCGTCAACGCCGGAGATCTGCCTGGACTTCGCCGCCGTCGTCGCTTCGGCGACTTCGGTGAAGAGCTTGATCCCACGGTCGAGCGTTCTTCCGAAACTCTCCTCTTCCTCGCGGATCACTTCCATCACGCGCTTGGGGTCCTTCTTGAGTTCGGGGAAGAAGGCGCCCATGTGCTCGACGACGGTCGGCACGAGCTGGTGGAAGAAGCCGGCCTTGGCGTTGAGCATCTGGCGGCCGTAGCGGACAGCGCGGCGGAGGATCCGGCGCAGGACGTACCCGCGGCCGACGTTGCTGGGGAGCGCACCGTCGGTGATGGCGATGGTGAGCGTGCGGATGTGATCGGCGATGACGCGGTAGGCGGTGTCGACGTTCCCCGCATCGTCGGACCCGAGCTTGCCCGTGTACCCGCGCTCAAAGCCTGTCACCTTCTGGATCGCGGCGAAGATCGGGCCGAAGACGTCGGTGTCGTAGTTGGAACGCTTGTTCTGGAGGATGCTCACCAGGCGCTCAAAGCCCATGCCGGTGTCGACGTGCTTGGCCGGGAGGCTGCGGAGCTTGCCCCCTTCCTCGCGGTTGAACTGGATGAAGACGTTGTTCCAGATCTCGATGACGTCGGGGTCGCCGGTGTTCACGAGCTTGGCGGCGTCGCGGCCGCCGATTCGGTCGACGTGGATCTCCGTGCATGGTCCGCACGGGCCGGTGTCGCCCATCTCCCAGAAGTTGTCCTTCATGTTGCCGGGGATGACCCGGCCGGCGGGGAGGTACTTCAGCCAGAGCTGCTTGGTCTCTTCATCGGGCTCAAGGCCCTGGTCGAGGTTGCCGCCGAAGTAGGTCGCGTAGAGCCGGTCCTTGGGGATGCCGTAGACGCGCGTGAGCAGGTCCCACGACCAGTCGACCGCTTCCTTCTTGAAGTAGTCGCCGAAGGACCAGTTGCCGAGCATCTCAAAGAAGGTGTGGTGGTAGGTGTCCTTACCCACATCCTCGAGGTCGTTGTGCTTGCCGCCAGCGCGGATGCACTTCTGGCTGTTGACCGCGCGCTTGAGCTTGGCCATCTCCGAGTGCGGATCGGCCTTCCCCAGGAAGATCGGCTTGAACTGGTTCATCCCCGCGTTGGTGAAGAGCAGCGTGGGGTCATCGTGCGGCACGGAGGGTGAGCTCGCGACAAACGTGTGTGCGTGCTGCTTGGCGAAGTAGTCGATGAAAGTCTGGCGGATCTGGTTCGCGGTCAGGTGGGTCGCGGCGGACATGGTCAAGGCTCCGGCTCAAAGGTCGGCTTTTGTCAGCACTCAGGGCGAGAGTGTAGGAACAGTTCCCGGCGACTCGGCACAAGGCGGGGTTTGGGGTTGCTCACCGGCCCCCCACTCTTGCCGCCCCATCATCCGTTACTCCCGCCCTGGCTTGATCTCCCACACCGAGATCTCCACCACCTCCGCCTTTCCGCCCGACTCAAAGACTTCGATTTTTCCCTCTTGCGTTGTGGGGTAGACCAGGTCGGTCACCACCCGCTCGCCGCCGTTGAAGAAGGCCTCGACGCTGCACACATCGATGAAGATGTGCATCTCCACCACCCCCCCACCTTCCGCCCCTTCCCCGGCATCTCCCAGCCGGGCCTCGTGGACTCCACTGAAGGCGGGGTGAAACTCCGTGTTGCCCGAGGATCTGCGGTCGATGTATCCGCACTTGCGGGCGCGGTCGTAGCCCACCTCGGTGAACTCCCCATCCCCCATGTGCACACGGAGACCGCGCCGGGTGGCGCCAGAGGTCTTGAACTTCGCGCGGATCTCGAGCGATGTGCACTTGATCCCGGCCTTCTCGATCCGTTCGGACACCTGGGCGACGCTCCCGCCGCCGAGCTCCACACGCTTACCCCGCGCGCTCTCGAGCTCGCGCACGGGTCGCTGGAAGACCCGGAGGCCCGCGGTGGTCTGCCTCAATGAAAGCTCGCGCGGGATCGTCATCGCGCTGCGCCAGGGCCAGGTGGGGGTCACGCTCGCGTATTCGCCGTTGACCATCCACCCCAGTGCAATCCGTCGGCCTTCGCGCTCGCCGGGCAACGCGGGCACGCCCGACCAGGTCACCGCCGCGTAAAAGTCGCGGCCATGATCGAGCCACGCCACCGTGTCAGACTTCCAGGTGGGGTCTGGCGTGAAGGTCTTGCCATCAAAGTTGCCCACGAAGTACTGGCACCCGTTCCCGCCCTGCGGGCCACCCCAACCGACGTTGACGATCAGCACCCATCGCCGGTCGCTGCTATTCCCGTCGATGGGAAGTTCAAAGAAGTCGGGGCACTCCCAGATCCCGTGCGTGGTCCCCGCGCTGCCAAAGTCGCTCATGTGGGTCCACGACTTGAGGTCGGGGGAGGAGTAAAACTGCACCTTGCGATCTTCTGAGAGCGAAACCACCATCACCCAGCACTTGCCCGGCTCGTACCACATCACCTTGGGATCGCGGAAGTTGTTCGACCCGATGTCGAGCACCGGGTTTCCTTCAAACTTCTTCCACGTCCTTCCCCGGACGTTGCTGGAAGCGATCCACTGGTTCTGACGCCCGTCTGAGGGCCGGTGCCCGGTGTAGATCGCAACCAAGGGCCCCGTGTGCCCTTCACCCAGCCCGCTGGTATTCGCGGCGTCGTACACCGCACTCCCGGAGAAGGCCATGATCCCGTCCGCCTCGGGGATGGCCACGGGCAGGTGTTCCCACGTGACTAGGTCCGTGCTGACTGCATGTCCCCAGCTCATGTGCCCCCAGGTGATCCCAAAGGGGTTGTACTGGTAGAAGAGGTGGTACTCGCCATCGAAGTACACCAGCCCGTTGGGATCGTTCATCCAGTTCTGTGGGGGTGTGAAGTGGTAGACCGGGCGGTAGAGGTCTTTGGGTTCATCCGCCGGGGCGGGTGTGGACAGGGCTCCGAGGGTGAGTGCACACACCAGACCGCCGATAACCATCCGTGGGGACATGGACCGCTCCTTCGCCGGCCGGCTCTTTAGCTTCCGCGACCTGGCTGGGACAGTCTATAAAACCGCCGGGAACCTTCTGACTTACTGAAATCCCCGGCTCTGTCCGCCCAATATGATTCCCAGCGCTCGATGGTGCCAGGGGACTCGTACCCTTTTTCGGGGCCAGACCATGCACGAGGGTTTCACGATGACGGCATGCACACCCACCCCGCTGGTTCTTGCCGATGCACTTGGGCTTTCCGACAACGAGGAGAAGATCCTCACGCTGTGCATCATCCTGCTGGCGATCATGGTTTTCGTCGGGATCACGGCGATCCGGCGGGTGGTGGAGACCAAGGCCCGGGAGCAGACCAAGCGGGATCTTGCGGCGTTCATCGCCGAGGGCACGATGACCACCGAGGACGCGATGCGCATCATCCGCGCGGACCTCAACGAGCCTGAGCAGAAGATTGCGACGGGCGTCGCCTGGGGGACCATCAAGCCCGAGAAGGCCGAGGCTCTGCTGCGGTCCATGCGCGGCGAAACAGCCAAGCGGTGAAGCCGAGCGGGGAAGCCGAGCGGGGAAGCAGGCTCGGAAGCCGCGCAGGACGGCATCACGGAGCGCCAATCCCGCGGTGATCTGGGCACACGCCCGCCGGCGTTCATCGATCCCGCCCGTGAACCCCATCGATGGTGCCCATGCCGGGCACCGGCCCGGCGAGCCCGGATCCAGGCCAATCGCCGGTTCCGCTTGGATAGCCCGCTTTCAGGGAGGCCTCGGTCACACCTTCTGCACTTGCATCCATGAAGCCCAGGGGGGCGATCTTCCCGCGGGATTGCCGCCAGGCCTCGTTGGCAAAGAGCACGGCCTTCTGCGAAGGAAACTGCACTTCTGAGAGTTTCGTAGCCCGCCACTGGTTCGGGCCCGTTCTTGTGGTGTCGCGCCAAAACGCGGGGTCGGCCGCGAAAGATGATGAGTACCAGATGCTCGTCACCGGCGAGAATTCGGGCCGGGTCTCGTAGAAGGCCGGGTCGTGGTGCGTCGTGTGGAACGTGCGCTCGGCCAGGGCGATGTGCCAGGACCAGTAGGTGTCGAAGTACCCGAGTTTGATCGGGGTTTCATCCATGTAGACCAGGCTGTACGTCGCCTTGGGATCGGTGAACGCGGGCATGAAGTCGCGATGGTCCTGGGTGTAGGCGATCAGCACCTTGGCGTGCGATCCGAGGCGGGAGGTGAGCCCCGTCAGGGACGCCAGCGATCTGGCCCGCGTCAGCGTCGGAACCAGGAAAGAGGCAAGCACGCCGATCAGCGCGATGACCAGGAGCAACTCAACGAGCGTGAAGCCCGCCGATCGCTCTGCACATGGCGTGCACACTGACTTCACAAGAACTCCCCCTTCCAAAGGACCTCGCTCACCGACTCGCTCGCCGAAGACGCAGCCAGACGAGCGCCGCGACGATCGCGCAGGCGGCGATCGCACCCGCGACCTGAGAGGAACGCGAGCCCGTGGCTGCGGGAGACAGCGGCATCGAGGGCCGGACATCATCCTGCGGAAATCGCACCTCCATCGCACCGGGCCGGACATCGAAGACCCTGGTGATCCGGACGTCTCCGCGGATCGGATCCTTCTCGCCCGGCTCGGGAATGCGGGAAATCCGATGAAACTCGTCGCGCCCGAGTCGGCGCGCGCCGGCGAGCGTCACGGTTCGTGATGGGGCGCCATCGCTGCGCACAAACCGCACCGTGTGCGCCACGCGCTGGCCGATCGCTTCATCAAACGCCCACCGCTCGTAATGCTCCATCTCCCCGACAAACTCACGCTCGGGGTGCGAGACCACTTTCCACGAGTGCGGTTCAAAGATGCCGCCGGCGCGGGGGTCTTGAACAATCATGCCGGAATACTCGATCACGCGTCCATCGCGTGAGAACCGCGCGGTCCAGGCTCCATTGATCACGCTCGCTTCTTCGAGCTTCATGCCCGAGACGCGCCGGGACAGGGATCCATCCAGCATCGCGTCAACGTAATTGAGAAAGGTCCCCTGATTCGCCGCGTAGTCTCGCCCCGGCGGATATCCCGAAGGCGGGTCAACGATCGCAAGCTGCTCGGGGGTAAGCCGCCATGCACTGTCGGGGCGAACGCAGGTATCGATGAAGCGGATGGCGGCGTCAGCCCACGGGCCGAGCGTGATGTTGTACCGCCATGAACCTTCCTGATTCCAGAAGATGACGACATCGGTGATGTCGGGCCCTTCCGCGAGCCGTCGTTCTTCCGCCCTCACTTCATCGCGGAGCGGATGATCGGGCTTGTCCTTCACCGCCGCCGCAAGGGCACGGACATCCTGCGGTGTGCGCTGCGCGGGCTCTTCGATCCGGATCTCGTACACCAGGTCCGCGGGGCGGTGTGGACCGCGTTCACCCACGTCCCGCAGCCATGCCGCGAGTGCATCCTGCGAAGCACTCGAAGGCTGCAAGAGCAGTGTGCACAGAATGATGATCACCCCGGTCCCCATTATCCCAAACATAAAAAAAACCGCTTGAACGAGTCAAGCGGCGGGCTCGATCTTCAGATTTCCGATTCCGCGCGGGATCAATACCCCAGCGTCTGGACAACCGCCTCGCTGATCCGCTTGGAATCGGGCAGGTACTCGAGTTCGAGCTTGTAGTACGGCATCACCGTGTCAAAGCCCGCGACGCGCTGGACGGGGGCCTTGAGGTGCAGGAAGCAGTGCTCCTGGATGAGCGAGGAGATCTCCGCGCCCATGCCCGCGGTCTTGGGCGCTTCGTGGACCACCACGCAGCGGCCGGTCTTCTGCACCGACTGCACGATCGTGTCGAGATCGAGCGGATAGATCGTCCGCAGGTCGATCAGTTCCACGCTGACATCCTCGGGCAGGTTGTCGAGCGCGGCAAGACACTCAAAGACGCTCGCGCCCCACGAGACCACCGTCAAATCCGTCCCCTCGCTCACCACCTTGGCCTGCCCGATGGGGATCGTGTACTCACCCTCGGGGATGTGCTCGCGGAAGGAGCGGTAGACGCGCTTGGGTTCAAAGAAGACGACCGGATCGGGGTCGCGGATCGCCGAGAGGAGCAGCCCCTTGGCGTCGTAGGGCGTCGAGGGCATGACCACCTTGAGCCCGGGCGTGTGTGCATAGATCGCCTCGGGCGAATCGGAGTGCAGCTCCGGTGCGTGGATGCCGCCGCCGACGGGCACGCGCACCGTCATCGGGATCGTGATCGCGCCGCGCGACCGCGTGCGGTAGCGGGCGGCGTGGTTGGTGAGCTGGTCGTACGCGGGGCCGAGGAAGCCCTCGAACTGGATCTCGGGAATCGGGCGCATCCCCGCCATCGCAAGGCCGATGGCGGTACCCATGATGCCCGATTCCGCCAGGGGGGTATCGACGACGCGGTGTGCACCGAACCTCTTCTGGAGCCCGTCGGTCACGCGGAAGACGCCGCCGTTGAGCCCGACGTCCTCGCCGAGCAGGACCACGCGCTCATCCCGCTCCATCTCCTGCGCCAGCGCCTCGTTGATGGCGTCGACGAGCGTCAGGCCTTTTTCAGTCATCATTTCCGTACGCGGCATACACACCTCTGCATTGTCGGACTTGGACTCAGGGTAGATCCCTGTCGGGTTGCTGATACACGCGAACTCGTCCGGGCTGAATGACCCAGAGTCGTCCGTTCAAAGGATTCTGTTCATTCGTGCGCTGCGACTCTCGTTGAACACCTTCGCGGAGCGAGTCGATCGCTTGCGGCAAATCCCGCTCCGAGGGACGCGAGGGAAGACGAACGAGGGCAATCCCGGGATACTTTGAAGGATCAAAGAGCAGCGGGTTGCCGAACTCCACATCCATCGTCACAAGGCAGCGATCCTCAGACTTGCAGACATTGATCACTTCGCGATCTGGTCGGCCGCAAAGTCCTTGCTCGTAAACCGTGGCGACATCATGGCCATCCTCCTTGAGGCTGGCGATGCATGCGTGACCCAGGTTCTCATCCAGCTTGAACTTCAAGCAGGCCTCCGCAAGGGCAGGTCGATGAACCGATCTCTGCTCATTTCCGCACCCCACGCGATGCAGGCCAGGATGTCCGCTTCTTCGAGACCTGGATACTGCTGGAGGATCTGCGCGTTGGTCGTGCCAGAGGCCAGGAGATCAAGCACGAGCGACACCCATATCCGGTGACCACGGATGCACGGCTTTCCGAAGCAGACGTTCGGATCGACCGAAATGCGTTTGAGAAGGTCATCGCGGCTCACGGTGATACCTCATCGTTCGAGTAAGGCCGGCATCTCATCAATCCGCTCTTGGGCATGCTGCACAGTCGCGACTTCGAGACTGTCTCTTGAACGCACTCCGTTTCGCACCACCTTGGCAATTTCAGCCCTTTCGCGCGAGCCAGTTTGACCAGGTCTTCCAAGTACGGAATTTACTTCTGGCTTGCCGGCTTGGCTTCGGAAGAATCAAAGGAACTGGCATGCCCCACCGACGTTCTTCTCTGGTCCTGGGCTTTACCCGTTCGAATATCAGACCCCCTGCGCTGCCGCATTCAACCCCACCTGGCCCGGATCCTGCCCGAGGCTGCTCGTCCGCATCGTGGTCTTCTGACGCTCCAGCTCGGCGGGCAGGGGCTGGGCGAACGTGTAATCAAAGATGTCGTCGGTCGAAGGCTTCTCGATCCCTTCGGCGGTCTTAACGACTTCCGAGACGATGACCTTGGCCTTTTCTTCCTGCTCTGCCTGCTTTGCATCATCCCACAGCCCCTTGGCCGTGAGATACTTGCGAAGGCGGATCATCGGGTCCTTGCCGACCCATGCCTCGACCTCGTTGGGGTCGCGGTACCGGCGCGCATCGTCCGCGGTGGTGTGGTCCGCGAGGCGATAGGTCACTGCCTCGATGAAGCTCGGCCCGCCGCCTGCGCGTGCACGCTCGATCGCGTCGCGTGTCGCCTTGTACACCGCAAAGAGGTCGTTGCCATCCACCTGGATCGTGGGCATCCCGTACGCGATCGCCTTCTGCGCGACCGTCTCGGAGTTCATCTGCATCTCGCGCGGGACCGAGATCGCCCAGTGGTTGTTCTGGCAGAAGAAGACGCACGGGACCTGGAGCGTGCTGGCGAAGTTCATCGCCTCGTGGAAGTCGCCCTCGCTCGTCGCGCCGTCGCCGAAATACGTGATCGCGACCCTGGGCTCCTTGCGGAGCTTGTACGCCCAGGCGATCCCCGTCGCGTGGAGCATCTGCGTGCCGATCGGGATCGAGAGGGGCGTCATGTTCACGCCCTCGGGAATCTGGTTCCCGCGCTCATCGCCCATCCAGTGCAGCAGGATGTAGTGCATCGGCAATCCGTGCCACCACAGGGCCGCGTTCTCGCGGTAGCAGGGGCATAGGAAATCGACGCCCTTCTTGGCTGCCAGCCCGCTGCCCATCGCCGCGGCTTCCTGGCCCTTGTTCTGCGGATAGGTGCCCATGCGGCCTGAACGCTGGAGCTTGAAGGCCACCTCGTCCATGTGCCTGCACACGATCATGAACTTGTACGACTCGAGCGCAAGCTCATCGCTGAGGCGTTCGGGCTTGCCCGCGGGGGCGAGCTTCTCGTCAAAGACCCCGTTCTCGTCCAGGATCTGGAGGTAGTCGATCTGTGCGGTGTACACGGTCTTGATCGGCATGAACAGGTCTCCAACGGCGTGAACGGATGCTTCCGGCCGAATTCACCCCCCCGCAAATCAGGCTCTACCACAATAGGAGGATCCCTTCATAAAAGCCCCCCGGCCGTACACCCGGTCCATGTGCACCTTAAATACAGCCATGCCCCTCTCCCGCACACTGCTGGTCCTCTGGCTCACCCTCCTCGCCGGCTGCTCGGTCTGGCCCACCACGCGGCCGACACCGACGTATCCCGGGGGCGGTACTTCGGGCAATTCGGGGGGACCGGGCGAGGGCCCCGCTGGTGGCGGAGGACAAAGTGGCGGCGGGAGCGGGGGCGGCAACGGCTCGCCCGCGCCGCAGCCGGGCACGGGCCTTCCGCCCGTGACAAGCGCCTCGCTGACCTTCACGCCCACCATCCTGCGCGGGCAGGTTGATCGACCGCTGGCGCGATCCGCCGACGCGATGTCGATCGGCTTTGTGTTTGAAGGGCGGATCGATGCCCCTCCGGGCGTACAGCCCTACGCGGTCGATCCTGATCTCAAGATCACCGAGGCACGCGACGACGCCGGCGTCAATCTCGCGGTGGGTCGTTCGATCGGGACGTTTGCGGTCGCGACGGACCCCGCGATCATCGAGACCTGGCCGCGCTGGGTCGCGGCCAGCGCTCCGACCGCGCCTTCCGCCAGCGCCCAGGCAAGCTGGAAGTGCATGGGCCTTGACCGCCTCCCCCAGCGCATCGCGCGGCTCCGCGGATTCGCCGTGGCCTATGTCCCTTCCGAGACCGCCGAGCGCGACATCGGCATCTCCTCTGCACGTGCACCCGTCGAGCTTCTCCCGGGCCTTCGGCTTGGCGTCCGCAACATCACCTCGGCCAACCAGTCAACCGCGATCGAGATGACGCTCGAACGCACAGGCCAGATCCCGGAATTCACGGGCCTGAGCACCGACGTTCCCCGCATCCTCGCCGCGACGGTGCTGGATCAACGGGGGGGCGTGATCACGACCATTCCCGTCGCGACCCTGCCGCTGCGGAGGCCCGAGGCGGGGACGCGGACGTGGAACTTCACGCTCTCATTCTTCCAGGATTCCCCCTCGCAGCGCGCCACGACCCTCCGGCTCCTGCTGGCCTCACGCCTTGAACGCATCCAGATCCCGTTCGACTACCAGAATCTTCCGCTGGCGTCGCCGTGAGAGAGCGGACGGCGGACAGCGGACAGCGGACGGCAGAGAGCAGAGAGCAGAGAGCAGAGAGCAGACGGCGGATTGCATAAAGAACGTGTGGGGGATCAAACTCACCCCGCCGTGTGCAGTATTGCCCGCCTGCTGTCTGCCGTCTGCCGTCCGCTGTCTGCTATCTGCTGTCTGCCGTCCGCTCCCCAAAAAGCAGAGCGGGCTCGGCCTTCCCTCCGAACCCGCCCGTGTGCTTTCAATGAGGCCCGTGTGCTTTCAATGAGGGTTGTTGCGGCATTGCCTGCGAACGGCAAGCTGCGAACTGCGATCTGCGATCTGCCGTTTGCAGTTTGCTCGCTGCCGTCTGCTTCCGGCTTCAGCAGCCCGATTCAAACGCACGGACGAAGGCGTCGAAGTCATCGGTATCGACAAAGCCCGTGCCGTCAAAGTCGGCCGATTCATCGCCGGCCTCGAAGGCGCCAACGAAGGCGTCGAAGTCATCGGTGTCGACAAAGCCCGAGCCATCGAAGTCTGAGGGGCACGAGGCGACCTCACCCTGGACGACGACGTAGTCAAAGCCGACTTCCCAGAAGTTCGCGCCGTAGAAGTAGCCGGGGACCATGGTGGTGACCCGCACTTCGTCCACGCTTGCCATCACGCTGGCGTAGGTTCGACCGGGGGGAAGGATGGGTTCGTACGTGTCGGGATCCTCCGCGCCGGTGCCGCCCCAGCCCGCGGGGAGTTCGGGGCTCGAGGGGTCGGGCACATCCCACGTGAAGGTCTTCCAACCCTCTTCGATCTGGCCCAGGGGTCCGCCGATCTTGTAGACGCTGCAGTTGTCGAAGGGATCATCGGGGTTGCCGTAGTCGACAAACTCAAGGACGACCGGGAACCAGGCCGGGTCCATCTGGTCGCCGAAGAAGTTCATCAGGTTGAAGACGCGGATGTCGACCGAGTAGGTCATCCCGCCGGTCCAGACCGTCAGGTCGCCGATCGCGGGGTTGCCCGGCGTGTCGTTGCGGAGTTCGACGCCCCAGAAGTCGGCGAAGGGGACGCCGATGTACGCGCCGTTCTCATCCCAGAACTGCATCTGGTTGCCGTTGCACAGCCATCCGTCAAAGGTGCTCGGGTCGCCTTCAAAGTCCTGTGCAGTCACGATGTCGGCCTGCGCCAGACCCGCCGCACAGCACACCGCCGCCGCCATACCAAACCAACCTTGCATGCGCTTCATCGGTATCTACTCCTTGAGAAGCCGGATCCCCAGCTTCCACCATGCCTCAATACCCAGCCCCTCGCTCCGCGGCGCCGACGCACATGAGCGGGGCGTCTGGCCGCACGCGCGTTTCGAGGAAGAACGCGGCTTCAACCCCCGTGTGCCGCACCAAGGCCTCTCAAAAAGGCCGTCAATCTCTGACATGGAGATACGCTACCAGAACTTCCGGCGGTTTCCAAGAAGTTTCCCGGAAACTTTTTTAGTTTCTCTGGTGGCTCGCCTCCCCTTCGAGTACCATGCCCCCGGAGCACCTTCTTGGCTCCCCTCCGGCCCTGGTGCCGGGTGCATGCTGTACACCCCTCTCTTGGCGGATGTGCAGGATGCCCTCTTCCCGCCGCCCTCCCGGGGCCTTCTTTTCGTGGTGCACACATGCGCATGAACCCCGACACGGACCTTTCCAGCCCTACCGATCCGCTCGGGGCATCCCTTTCGATTCCTGCGCAGTCCGCCTCGGCTCTGCTTGAATCGAAGATCACGCAGGTTGGCGAAGACCTTCTGCGGACCGTTCGGTCGGTGGTCGCCTCGGCGATCGGTTCTCCCGATGCCTCCCGCGCTCGCCCCCAGGCCTTAGCGCGCCAGCTCGGCCTCGACAAGGTCCTGACCAGCCGCGTCCTCAAGGCGATCCGGGGTGCGGACCCGATCCAGGCGGCACACCGGATGCCGGGGCCCGACCCACTGCGGAGATTCGTGAAGGCCGCCGGGAAGAAGGGTGCTCCCACGGTTCTGATTGATGAAGCGCTGGTGGCGATCGACCGCTTTGAATCCCTGATCAATGGGCAGGTCGGCGACCGTTCCCTGCTTGACGCCATTCTCAGCGCCTGGGTGCCCGATGCACGCCGGGAGTTCGAGCTTCGGCGAAAACAGTCTGCGTTCAAGGCGATGAGCCAGCTCCGCGGTGTTCAGGCCCGCGCGGCCGTCGCCACGGTTCTGCTCGCTCCCAACCCTGACGGCAAGACCACCGACGTCCTCTGGCTCAACGGCCTGGTGGGAGTCCACCGGGTCCGCCCGGGCGCAGTCGTCAAGATCTCGACCCGGCGCATGACCCCGGCCAGCCCCACGCGAAGCCCACTCACGCTCGATGGCCACGCGATCACCGACCTGGCCGACAGCACATCCGCGGCCGCGCTGCTCATCCCGGAGTTCTGCTCAACCCCGACTCCGACGCTTTCGGTCAGGACTTTGGGCGAGACGATCTTTTACACCCTGGCCGGCGATGACTTTGGCGCCCGCAGCTCCGCCGACCTGGTGTTTGCCGAGGTCAACCGTGCGGAGCTCCCGCGTTATGTCCCCAAAGGAAGCGGCCGCAAGTCATACTTCTTTGCCGACATCACGATCCCCTGCGAGGTGCTCCAGTTCGATGTCCTGGTCCATGAAGATCTCTACCCCGGCCAGATCCCCGACCTGTGCATCTACGACACCTCCTTCGAAGGGGCCGCCAGCCCCAACGACCCCGCCCGCGACATGGACCGCATCGACCTCCTCGAATCGATCGAGCCTTTGGGCCAAGGCCTCGCCCGCCTCCGCTCGACCGACGTTGACCGATACGCCGACCTGATCCGGCACGTGGCCACCCGCGCTGAGTTCGACCCCGCCCGCCTCCGCGGATTTCGCTGCCGAACGGATTACCCCCTGTACGGCTCGCAGATCACCATGGTGTTCCGCGGCGTTGAATGAGCCGGCCCCGGCCTCTGGAAGCGACAGGGCTCCTGGACGGGTTGCCCTCGACCGCTCGGGAGGGGGCGGGTGAAGGGGAGCGGGGCGAAAGAGTCTCCCTCGCTTTTCCAACAAGAACCGGTGTTCGGCGAGTGATCTCTTGAAACGCGGTGACCGTTCCAAGTACGCTTGAGAGGTTGTCGCCGCCCAGCCCCCCCGGGAGATGATCGTGCCCTCACCTGTCCAACTTGTCGTCATCGCCATCATCGCGGGTGTGTGCGCCCTCCTGGTCTCGCTGGTCTTTGCGGCCTTGGGCTATTCGCAGCACATTCCCGTGGCCGCGGCGTCATCTGCCGCCAGTGCCGCGGCGGTGTCGGCCATCTCGATCCGGCGCAAGCCCGCCCGTGCACGCAATCGCTGATGAGGGGTTCTGCCCTTTGGCACAAACGCCCCGCACGCATGCACACGGCGCCCATGCGAGGACATCCTTCCTCCTCTGGTCGTGTGCAGCGCTCACGATCGTTCTTCTCGCCTCGTTCATCACCAGCCGCTACTGGTCCCTCAACTGGTCCAACGCCAAGGCAGACACGTTCAGCGTGCAGGGCGGGTGCATCCGCTTCACCATCGAGACCGGCCCCTCCGCTTCCATACGGATGCAAAGTGGCTGGACCTTCTGGCGCATGGATACGCCCCCCGAGTTCCGCTGGGTTCCCGAGTGGCAGTACTACAGCACACCCTCGACGGTGCAGCAAGGCGCGACGGTGCGCTTCTACCGCGGCCTGATCCCGCATTGGATCCTGATCGCGCTGGTCGCGACACCGACTCTCTTCCTCGCCAGACGCGAGCTTCTGCGTCGAAAGCGTCGCCGTGCACACCGTCTCAACCGCTGCACGACCTGCTTCTACGACCGCGCCACCATCGCGCTGCAGGCCCCGTGCCCGGAGTGCGGCACGATCCCGCCTACTCATGGATGAGACGCGGGTCTGGGGCTGATCGCAAGGCTGTGCACATCGATCTTCAGTTCTTCGCCCTGTGGATCACCAGTTTCCACCGCTCACCCAGCGAGAAGTCTGCAAGGTCGCCAAGTTCGCCCGCATCCAGCAAAACACCGCCGCACACCGTGCAGGCATCCGTCCGCACGTGCGGCTGCTTCATGTCCGACATGTCGATCAATGTCGAGTGATCCACCGGGCACTGCGGACGCCCCTCGTGCATCTGCATCGCGGTCCCCCCTGCGTGCGCAAGGTCGAGCGACTTGGCGCCGCCCTTGATCGCGAGAACGCGATCCAACTCCAGTGCATCGAACCACATCGCCCCGCACCCCCCGCAGCGATCAACCTCCACGCCTCCGACCGACACCCGCTCCATCGGCCTGCCATCCCGCGGACACTTCAAGATGCGCGTCGCTTCCATGCGGGAATGATATAGGAAGGGGCATCAGGCATCTGGCACTCGGCATTCGGCACTCGTGAACAGGGCATGCAGTCCCAGAGCCTCTCTTTTCTCCGATCACTTCTGATCCTGTTGACTTTGGTCTGCCATTCGCATCTGAACGTGCCGTGTGCCGCGTTCACATCCACCAGTGCCGAATGCCCAATCCCCATTCCCTCCTATCCTAACATTCTCCGTATTTGCCCCATTTGCCTCTTTGCCCTCTTTACTCCCCCCCCGCACCCCCCTTTACTTCCCTCCCACGTCGTGGTGGCGTGGTCCTGCATTGGTGGGTTTGTCGGTCCAGCTTGTAGAGTGAGGTCACGATGGCGATTCGGGTCAAGTCACGCAGCGGTGAAACGGTCGAGCAGATGCTGCGCCGCTTCAAGAAGCTGTGCGAGAAGGAAGGCCTCACCAAGGACATCCGCCGCAAGGAATTCTTCGAGAAGCCTTCCGAGCGTCGCCGCCGCGCTGCACGCAAGAGCGTTGCACGCCGCCTCAAGGGCGACATGCCCGCCCCCGTCAAGCCCGAGCGTCCCTGACGCCGGCGGGTGTACACCGCCAGCCCCTGAGCCTGCGCAGCGGCCTGCCGATGGCCAGCGGGCGGGTGGGTTGTGCACGCACGCTGTTTGAGCCAGCGATTGGGTTCCGGTTTCAACCCGCAGTCGATACCCGGCACCGGGCTTTGCTTGCCCGGTGCATTCATTTTTGCCCCCATGCCCTTAACGAA
The DNA here is from genome assembly GCA_035298585.1 of Phycisphaerales bacterium. Taxonomy (GTDB): domain Bacteria; phylum Planctomycetota; class Phycisphaerae; order Phycisphaerales; family UBA1924; genus JAEUJB01. The sequence goes on along the minus strand of DATGXW010000068.1, from coordinate 11,110 downwards.
CTCGCCCCTCGGCGCTTGACCTCGCGCTCCAGCTACTCCACACTAACCTCCCCTCCGTCGCGGATGGCTCCAGCGAGCGTCCGTGGGGCGGGAGGGGCGGCGGCCGCCGCCGCAGCCTGTCAGGAGTGGTGCACACGCCGTGGGGATGTGCATCACGCATGGGGAGTCGACCGTAAGTCTCTGTCCACAACCGGATCCGCTCTCGGGCCCCGGCTGACCTGCACACACCCAATGTGCGGAATCATGCCCCCGAAAGCCGATCCGAAATCGCCAAGCCGCTGAATTCGGATGGTGGGACATCAGTCCCTCCAAAGAGGAGTGAAACGTGAAACAACGCTCGATGGCCGCACCGACGGTCCCCGCCATGACACCCGCCGCGTGTCTTGCCTTTGCGCAGCGACTCGCCGCGCCCATCCTGACCCTGCTCACGCTGGCCGTGGCGCTGGCCTTCCCGGCGTCTGCACACGCCGCGGATGGGGGCCACAAGCCCGGCGGCGAAGTCAACATCGTGATGCCCGACCTGACCAACGGCAAGTCGGTGAGCGACCCGGCCAAGGCGGTGAGCGCTGAGTTCCTCGGGGGCCAGAGCGGCCACAACCTCTTGCTCATCGGGCTGGTCGTCAGCGCCCTGGGCCTGGGCTTTGGCCTCATCATCTACAAGCAGCTCCAGAACATGAAGGTCCACCGGTCGATGCTCGAGATCTCCGAGCTGATCTACGTGACCTGCAAGGCCTATCTCTTCCGTCAGGGCAAGTTCCTGATGATCCTCTGGGCCTTTGTCGCCGCCGCCATGACCGCCTACTTCCTGCTGCTGGTGGGAGTTTCGGGCTTCGACATGGCGATGATCCTGCTCTTCTCGCTGATCGGGATCGGCGGCTCCTACGGCGTCGCCTGGTTCGGCATCCGCGTCAACACCTTTGCCAACAGCCGCGCGGCGTTCGCCTCTCTCCGCGGCAAGCCCTTTCCCTGCTACGACATCCCCCTCAAGGCGGGCATGTCGATCGGCATGGCGCTGATCAGCGTCGAGCTCTTGATCATGCTGATCATCCTCCTGTTCCTGCCCTCGGAGCTTGCGGGCAAGTGCTTCATCGGCTTTGCCATCGGTGAATCGCTGGGCGCGGCGGCCCTCCGCATCGCCGGCGGCATCTTCACGAAGATCGCCGACATCGGCTCTGACCTGATGAAGATCGTCTTCAAGATCAAGGAAGACGATGCACGCAACCCCGGCGTGATCGCCGACTGCGTGGGCGACAACGCGGGCGACTCGGTGGGCCCCTCGGCCGACGGCTTTGAGACCTACGGCGTCACGGGCGTCGCGCTGATCTCGTTCATCATGCTGGCGATCCTGCCGAGCCTGTTCCTTCCCCCGGGCGTCACCGGCGCAGCCGCGACGCCCGACCAGCTCGCCGCGGCGACGTCGGCCGCGGGCACGGTGCAGGTCCAGCTCCTGGTCTGGATCTTCATGATGCGCATCATCATGGTCGGCGCTTCGGCCGCCGCCTACTTCGTCAACCACGTGATGGCCAAGGCCAAGTATGGCAACGTGACCCACATGAACTTCGAGAAGCCCCTGACGAACCTCGTGTTCATCACCTCGGGCCTCTCGGTCGTCCTCACGTACGCGGCCAGCTACGTCCTCATCCCCGACATCGCGGGCGACACCTCCCTCTGGTGGAAGCTCTCGACGATCATCACCTGCGGCACGCTCGCGGGCGCGATCATCCCCGAGATGGTCAAGATCTTCACCTCGACCGAGTCGCGCCACGTGCGCGAGGTCGTGACCAGCTCCGAGCAGGGCGGCGCTTCGCTCAACATCCTCTCGGGGCTGGTCGCGGGCAACTTCTCGAGCTACTGGCTGGGCATCGCCATCATGTTCCTCATGGGGATCGCCTACTACATCTCCGGGATCCCCAACGACAACGGCGAGACGCTGGGCAACCTCATGGTCGCGCCGGCCGTCTTTGCCTTCGGCCTTGTCGCCTTCGGCTTCCTTGGCATGGGCCCCGTGACCATCGCGGTCGACTCCTACGGCCCGGTGACCGACAACGCGCAGTCGGTCTTCGAGCTCTCGACCATCGAGTCCATCCCCGGCATCAAGGATGAGATCAAGCGCGACTTTGGCTTCGAGCCCGACTTTGAGAAGGGCAAGGAGTTCCTGGAAGAGAACGACGGCGCCGGCAACACCTTCAAGGCGACCGCCAAGCCGGTGCTGATCGGCACCGCCGTCGTGGGCGCGACCACGATGATCTTCGCGCTCATCGTCGGCCTGACCCACGGCCTTACCGAGAACCTTGACAAGCTGGGCATGATGCACCCGCCCTTCCTGCTGGGCCTCATCGCCGGCGGCGCCGTCATCTACTGGTTCACGGGTTCGTCCACCCAGGCCGTCTCGACGGGCGCGTACCGCGCGGTCGAGTTCATCAAGGCCAACATCAAGCTCGACGGCACGACCAGGGCGAGCGTCGAGGACAGCAAGAAGGTCGTCGACATCTGCACCGTGTACGCACAGAAGGGCATGTTCAACATCTTCCTGGGCGTCTTCTTCGCGACGCTCGCCTTTGCCTTCTACGACTCGTTCTTCTTCATCGGATTCCTCATCTCGACCGCACTCTTCGGCCTCTTCCAGGCGATCTTCATGGCCAACGCCGGCGGCGCGTGGGACAACGCCAAGAAGGTCGTCGAGACCGAGCTCAAGGCCAAGGGCACCGACCTCCACGCCGCGACCGTTGTCGGCGACACCGTCGGCGACCCCTTCAAGGACACCAGCTCGGTCGCGATGAACCCGGTCATCAAGTTCTGCACGCTCTTTGGCCTCTTGGCCGTCGAACTGGCCATCAGCGTCGCCGCCAGCAAGGGCACGGGTCTCACCCACACCCTCGCCGCGATCTTCATGGTGATCTCGATGTTCTTCGTCTACCGCTCGTTCTACGGGATGCAGATCGGCGATCGCAAGCACGCCTGATCCCAACCCTTCACGGTCAATGCTCGCAAGGGCGGTGCACGATGCACCGCCCTTGTTCTTTTCTTGGGCCTTGGCTTCTTCCCCCCGCCAGGCCACCGGAAGGCGCGAAGAGATGAAGTGCAGCGCCGCTGCGCGGATCAGGAGAGGGAAGTTCCCACCGAGACGGGGAACGGGGTTCTTGCGCAAGATCGGGAGGAGTGGGGAATCGCGCGGCGATGCACACTGCGCTTACCTGCGGCGGCGTGTGCACACCAGGGCGCTGAGGAGCACGGGCAGCACGGCGGGCGCAGGAACGATGGTCAGCTTGTAGAGGATTCCCTCACCCTCGTTGGCGATGCCCATGTCGGCGAGATAGATCGTCGTGCCGTCGGGGGCGACGGCGACGCCCGAAGCGGACGTGAGGCCTGAGACCAGCGCGGTCTTTTCACCAGTGGCCGGATCAATGAGCCAGAGGACGCCGTCACCCTCAAAGGCGCCGAACTGGGTCGCGAGGATCCGGCCATCCCCCATGCGGTCGAGCGCGGTCAGACCGGGGATCTCGGTGACAAAGGCGTCGTCGAGCAGTGCGCCGGTGGCGAGGTCGTAGGAGGCGATGCCGACGGCCGCGCCCCATGGGCCGTAGTACCCGACCAGGAGTCGGTCGCCGTCGATCAGGATACCGGTCGGCGAGGTCAGTGCACTGCTCGCGGTGTTGGCAAACTCGGCCAGTGTGCCATACGAACCCGAGCCGGTCGGATCCGAAGTGAAGATGCGGTCGCGGTTGGCGCTCGAGGCGTAGAGACGGCCTGAACCGGGGTCGACGGCCACGCCGCTCCAGTTGCCTCCCTGTGCCGTCGGCGCGAGCGACTGGATCAGCGTTCCATCCAGCGACGTGTGATGGATCTGTTCCACGCCGGTCGAACGTCCACCCTCGCCGTACCAGAGCGTCTGATCGGGACCGATGTGCACCGCCAGCGCACCGATCTCAAGCCCGAAAAACTCAGAAACGGGGATGCCGCTGATGATCGGGGCGTAGGTCCCCGCGAGACCCTTGAGGATCGTGCCCTTGGAGCTGTCGGCAACATACACGTTGCCAAGTGCATCAACGTCGATCCCCTGCGGGTTGCCCAGGCCGGTGAGTTCGGTCGAGAGCTGATAGGAAGGGTCGTGGACAACCTGGGCGTGTGCACACGCGGCGGAGAGGAGAAGGACGCCGGTTGCGATCGCGAGCGACTGGGATGTGCAACGCATGGAAAACTCCTCTTATCACGACCGTGTGGGCGGACCGCCGGGACGAGGTGAAAGACGGACGCTATCCGGCGGTTCTGGTGTGCAGGTTGCAACCCAATGATGAGAAACGGGCCTGGTCGCGCTGTTTCACGCAGGATTCAGGGCGTCATTCCCGGGCTGGGTCGCCGGGGTACCGTCTCGCCATGACAACGACTCGAAGGGCCGTGGTGCTTTTATCGGGAGGGCTGGACAGCGCCACGGTGCTTGCGTCAGCACGTGCCGAGGGCGTTGAGTGCTGGGGCCTCTCGTTTGAATACGGTCAGCGGCACCGGCACGAGCTTCGGGCGGCGGAGGCGATCGGGCGGGCGATGGGGGTTCGACGCCACATCGTGATGCCGCTGGACCTGCGGGTCTTTGGCGGGTCGGCCCTGACCTCGGACATGGCGGTACCCAAGGATCGCGGGGAAGCCCAGATGGCGTCGGGAATCCCGGTGACATATGTCCCGGCCCGGAACCTCATGTTCCTTTCGATCGCGGCGGGATTGGCGGAAGTGGCGCGGGCGGGGGAGATTCACATCGGCGTCAACGCGGTGGACTACTCGGGGTATCCCGACTGCCGGCCCGAGTTCATCGAGTCGTTCGAGCAGACGGTGAACCTGGGAACCCAGGCGGGCGTCGAGGGGCAGCGGCTGCGCGTGGTCGCGCCACTCGTGCACCTTTCAAAGGCCCAGATCATCCGCTTTGGCACGGGTTTGGGCGTGGACTATGGGTTGACGCACTCGTGTTACGACCCGGTCGAGGATGGGCGGGGAGGCATTCTGGCGTGCGGGCGGTGCGATAGCTGCATACTGCGGGCGCGAGGGTTTGCAGAGGCGGGCGTTCCCGATCCCACGCGGTACGCGCCCTGAGCGGGGGTTGCGGGAGGGTTGCGGGGGGGGAATTGCAACCGCACACTGGCGGCGGCTTGTCGTACGATCCGATAGGAATGATTCTCGACACGGGGCGTCTTTGGCTTTGAATCCGGCCTGAGCGCTTGCCGAATAACTTCCGCGGGAGAGGTATCACACATGCGCACGAGCAACCCTGCCTTCTCAAACAAGAACGCCTTTGGCGTGGCCGACTGGAACGAACTGGGCGCGGTCGGTGCGCCGCCGGAGGCGGCGGGCGGCCAGCGGCGGATGACGGTGCAGGGGACGGTCAACGCCTCGTTCATCCTGATCACGACGACGATCGCGGCGGCGATGGCGGCGTGGTACGTGGTCCAGAACTCGATCGCCTCCCCCGCGGTCGTCGGCCTGGGAGGGCTTGGCGTCGGCTTTGTGTGTGCACTGATCATGTGGTTCTCGCCCCGTTCCTCGGTGGCCCTCGCGTGGCCCTATGCGATCGGGCAGGGGGCGTTCCTGGCCGTGCTGTCGATGTTCGTCGAGAACCGCCTTGCGGCCAAGATCGGCGCGGCGGCGGCTTCGGGGATCGTCTTCCAGGCGATCATGCTGACGTTCGGGATCTTCTTCTCGCTGCTGATCGCGTACAAGTTCCGCATCGTGCGGGTCGGCGCGGGGATGCGTGCGGGGATCATCGCCGCGACCGGCGGCCTGTGCCTGCTCTACCTGGTCAACTTTGCGATGACCATGTTCAACCTGGGCTCGATCGGCTTCATCCACAGCAGCGGACCCTGGGGCATCGGCTTCTCGATCGTGGTCGTGATCCTTGCGTCGCTGAACCTGGTGCTGGATTTCCAGAACATCGAGGAGGCGGCCGAGCACAACGCCCCCAAGTACATGGAGTGGTACTGCTCCTTTGCACTCCTGGCGACGCTGGTCTGGCTGTACGTCGAGGTGCTGCGGCTGATGGCCAAGCTGGCGGACCGGAAATAACGCCGAAGAGGCCTTGCCGCTCCCGGTGAACACGCACAACCCGGGCAAAAATGCGCTCGACCCGAACGAGGCTTCGGGTATGCTGGCCGCATGGGTGCGTGCCGATGGCGCGCGTGGATGGCGCGGCGAAGGAGCAGAGGTCATGGTGCGTGCAGATTCTCGGACGTGGGCGGCGGCGGTGGTTGCGGTCCTGGCGGGCTCGGCGATCGCGGATGAGACCGCATCGATCGGCCTGACGGGTGTCCAGTTCAAGAACGCGACCAACCAGTCCCGCAGCAGCAATCCTGACACCATCGATCCGTACTTCGCGTACACCTACTCGATCACGGGGAAAGCCAAGGGCAACGGCGGGCTCCTGGGGATCCTGTTTCCCTCCGCGACCGACCTTGGCACGATCCTGGAGACGCTCTCACCGGGAAGTTCGGCGATGCTCTCTGGAACCGCGTGCAACACCGCCGGAACCCACCCGTTCCAGGCAACCGACATGCAGGTCAGCGGGACGCAGGTGATCTCGGGGATCGAGGTGACCTTCTCGGCGACGATCTCGGTCGGGATCGACGAGAACGACTTTGCATTCTTCAACCTCACCGATGTGACGCTCTCCCCTTCCTTCCTGGTCGGCAGCCTCCAGATGACCGAGGGATCGGTGGTCCTGACGGGCGTGTGCACGGCGGACTTTGACCAGTCCGGGTTCGTCGACACCGACGACTTTGACGCCTTCGTGGCGGCGTTCGAGGCGGGGGATGCCTCGGCGGACATGGACTGCACAGGGTTTGTCGACACCGACGACTTCGACACGTTTGTCCGGCGATTCGAGATGGGGTGCTGACACGCGGCCCCGGACGGTTCCTGCGACCGGGGCAGGTTCCGAGAACATGGGGCGAACCTGATCTATACCCAATCTCCTTGGGTTCTTAAGACGTGGCGGGGTTTGCGCTTGCGCCCGCCCGGCTAGGATTTCAGCCCTTGGGAACGCCGGCGGTCGCCGGGGTGATTCGCCACGCTCCTGGATGTGCTTCAGGATCGGTCCCTCAAGGTTCGCTCGCGGGATTCTTGAGCAGCGCGACCGTCTGGTTGTCGCCCTCAGCGGAGAGATTGACATGCGTTCAGTTCGTCAAGCGGCGGTGTGTGCACTCCTGGCGTGTGCGGCGGGTTCCGCCTCCGCGCAGCTCCGCATCGCGACATGGAACATCAGCAATTACGGCGGGGGCCGAGAAGCCGACTTCAAGACCGCGGTGTACACCTCCTTTGAAGGCCGCTCGATGTCCCCCGACATCCTGATGGTGCAGGAAGTGACCTCGAACACGGGCGCGAGCAACCTGCTGACGTACCTGAACAACGCGCCCGGAAGCCCCGGCGACTGGTCGCGGTTCACCTTTGTGGACGGGCCCGACACGGATGTGGCGGTGTTGTACCGCACATCGAAGATCAGGCCCGTGAACCCGCCCGCGCAGGGTGACCCCGACGGTTATCCCAACCCGATCACGGTGGTGACGGGGGGGAACTCCAACGGCGCGCCGCGGAACGTGTACCGCTTTGATGTCCAGCTCCAGGGGTATAACGCGGCCTCGACGGTGGTCTCGCTGTACCCGGTGCACATGAAGGCGGGGGATGCTTCCTCGGATCAGTCGCGCCGGCTTGCGGAGGCGACGCTGATCCGGGCGAACATCGCGACGCTGCCGGCGGGGTGGCATTCGGTGATCGCCGGCGACTTCAACGTCCAGTCTTCGACGCAGAGCGCGTACCAGCACATGACAGGAGCGCCCTCGCTGGGGCGGGTGAACGATCCGATCCGGACGCCCGGCTCGTGGAACAACAACTCGGCGTTCAGGATCGTGCACACGCAGGATCCGGCGGGGGCGGGCGGCATGGACGACCGCCACGACCAGATCCTGATCTCTGACGGGCTGCTGGATGGGCAGGGGTTTGACTACATCGGCTCGCTGACGCAGCCGTACAGCACGACGACGTGGAACGATCCGAACCACTCGTACCGTTCGTACGGGAACGATGGGACGAGCTATAACGCGACGTTGACGGTCGCGGGGAACACGATGGTGGGCCCGACGATCGCGCAGGCCCTGATCACGATCTGCAACGGCGCGGGGCACCTGCCGATCCTGCTCGACACGCGCGTCCCGGCGAAGGTGACCAGCGACAGCGTGCTCAACTTCGGCGATGCGTACGTCGGGGACCCCTCGGTCTCGCGGACGCTGAACGTGTCGAACGACGGCAACGTCGCGGTCTGGTCGGCGGCGGGGATCGCCAACCTGAGCTACTCGCTCGGCGGGGCCCCGGCGGAGTACACGGTGCCGGCCGGGACGTTCAACGACGCCGCCGGGGGCGGCCAGAACGGGCACACCATCACGCTCTCAACGATCGATCCGGGTGACTTTGGCGGGACGCTGACGATCACGTCGAACGATCCCGACCAGCCGACGCGGACGGTCACGCTGGTGGGCACGGTGTGGTGCCCGGCCGACTTTGACAAGTCGGGCTTTGTCGACATCGAGGACTACGACGCGTTTGTCGAGGCCTTTGAGGCGGGGACCGATGATGCCGACTTTGACAAGTCGGGGTTTGTCGACATCGTCGACTTCAGCGAGTTTGTGCTTCGGTTTGAGATTGGGTGCTGAGAGAAGAAGGCACTGGGCACTGGGCACTGGGCACTGGGCACTGGGCACTGGGCACTGGGCATCGATCATGCGGCATGGACGGCCTGGACGAAAGTCCGGGCCGCTTTCTTGGGTGTGCTACGCTCGAACCCTCGCACGTTCAGGGAAGCAACGCATGACCAGCGCGATTGATGTGTGGTGGATCCGGCACGGGGAGAGCGTCCGCAACGCGGGCGAACGGACATTTGACACGTACAACGCGCCGATGACCGCGCTGGGGCACGAGCAGGCGCGGCGGGCCGCGCTTGCGATCCAAGGGCGACCGGACCTGGTCGTGCACTCATCGTTCATGCGGGCGAGGCAGACCGCCGCACCGTTTCTCGAACGCTTCGCGGGCGTGACGAACGAAGAGTGGGATGTCCACGAGTACAACTTTCTGTGCGATGTCAGGACACGGGACACGACCCGGATGGAGCGCGAGCCCTGGGTGCGTGAGTATTGGGAGCGGTGCGATCCTGCACATGTGCATGGGACTGGCGCGGAATCATTCCAGGGTTTCATCGAACGCGTGGACCGGGCGATCGAGAAGCTCCGAGCCCGGCGCGAATCGTGGGTGGTGATCTGCTCGCACCACCATTTCATGTTCGGGGTGGTCTTTCGCCTGCAGAACCTGGGCCTCAAACCCGACGCGGGGATGATGCGGGCGTACTGCGGCCTGATCCAGAGCCAGGACATCCCCAACGGGGGGCTGGTGCGGACGGTGCTGGACCGGGCGGGCAACGCGGCCCGCGTGTCGCCGTGCGTGCCCGTCGGGGAGCCTTGGATTCGCTGAGCGGGCATGCCTGCACACCCCGGGCGGTGGTGCGTTGCGAGGGGCGGCCAGGGGATATTGGAATCGGGGTGTGTACGGTGATCGGCGGACCGAGCACGGGTGTGCGGAGCCTACGCTTTCGCCATGGTTCCATCGGCTTTCGAGAAGGTTGGCAGTGCACTGCGTCGGTTGGTCGTCGGCAAGGAGACCGCGGACGCGCCGCCGGTGTCACCGGTGACGCTGGAGCAGATGCAGCGGAACCTGATCGAGAACCGTGCGGTGTGGCAGGAGAGTGATTACTACGCACACGCCGAGCAGTTCATGCAGGCCCAGTGGGACATCCACATCTGGCCGCTGATCCAGGGCTCTGACTTCACGCGGGTACTGGATCTTGCGGCGGGCGCGGGGCGGAACAGCGAACTGCTGAAGAACCACGCCAAGGAACTGTGGGTCGTCGACATCAACCAGACGAACATCGACCGCTGCCGCCAGCGGTTTGCGAACTACACCGGCCCGTGCAAGCTGCACTTTGCGGTCAACGACGGGACGAGCCTGCCGATGATCCCCACGGGCTCATTGACGATGGTCTACAGCTTTGACGCCATGGTGCACTTTGACCCCCAGGTGATCCGCCAGTACGTCCGCGAGTTTGCGCGGGTGATGGCGCCGGGGGCGACGGGGTTCTGCCATCATTCCAATTACGGCTCGTGGGCGCCCGACAAGAACAGCCACTGGCAGAGCAACCCGCACTGGCGGAGCCACATGACGGCCCCGCTGTTTGTCGACTTCTGCAAGGAGTTCGGGCTCGAGGTGACGCGGCAGATCATCCACGGCTGGGGCGGGATGGAGAATCTCGACAGCTTCTCGTGCTTCAGGAAGCCCAGGTAGGCTCCGCGCAGCGCTTTCCAGGCCGCCATACGGCGGTGAGGATGACAAAGGCGCTGAAGACGATGATCATGAGCGGGACCAGACGCCAGGGGTAGGGCCCGAGGATGTCGATGATCGTCCGCGAGCCGGGCTGACCGGGCCCGAGGTAGCCGTAGTTCAGGCCGGTGGCGGCGTTGAGGATGATGCAGAACGCGGTATAGACGGCGGTCAGCCTGATCGTGACCCAGAAGTCCTTCCACGAGGGACTAAAGCCGCGGGCGATCATGTCGTACATCGCCGCTCCCACGATGTGCGTGTGCCCCAGCCAGAACCACCAGAACCTGGTGTGCGACAGACCCTCATCAAGTGTGGGCGTCAGGAACGCCTGTGTGCACAACGCGACGCCCCAGTAGTACAGGATACCGCGGGCCCACCGCCGCCGCGTCAGGAGCGCGATCGCGGCGATCCACGGTGCAACATCACAGAACTGCAGGGGCAGGCTGCGATCCCACTGGAACCGCCCGGGCATGAGGTACCAGACCACCTCGATCCCCTGGCGGGCGAGAATGAGGCCACCCCAGAACGCGCCCAGGAACTCTTCCTTGGGAGTCCCGCGCCAGGCCCGCCCAAGTAGAGCGAAGCCCAACGAGAGCAGCAGCAGGCTCCCCGCGACCAGGACATGAAAGAGCGTAAAGGGACGAAACTCGACCATGGGGTCGAAGGTCGGCGCTGGAGAAGTCGCCAGCAGCGTGATGGCCGCCAGCGGGCTCAT
>DATGXW010000067.1:0-9576 GCA_035298585.1 Phycisphaerales bacterium | reverse complement strand
GTCAATCGAGCGCGCAAGGGCCAGGAACCACGTCCGCTCCGACGGTGTCGAGGCGAGCTCCGAGAGCGCCAGGCACGCACTTGTCGCGGTGGGCGAAGTCGTCTGGCCGGCACGCTGGCGGTCGAGCGCAAAGGCCAGCCCCAGCAGCTTGCGTGCAAGCTCCCGACCAGCGCTGTCCTCCGCCCAGGCGGCGACTTCCTCGCCGAGCTTCAGGTAACCCTCGGGCTCCGCTGGTCGAAGCCGCGCGAGGCGATCTGCCAGATCACCCGGCGATCCGCGCGGCAGAGGCTCTGGCGCGGGTCCAGGCTGCTTCTCGGTCAGGTCCTGGTTCCTGCCCGGGGCCGCCGCGGGGCGATTCTCCTGCGGAGTTGGTGTGACGACATCCTGTGCATTCGCACCGGATGAAAGGGCCGCCGCTACAAAGAGCGACGCCAGCGTGCGCCCAAGGCCCGACGCCATCACGCCACCCCCTTCTCAAAGCGGATTTTCCACAGTTCCAGCATCGCACGCTCGGCCGCTTCGATCTGTTCAAAGATGTGGTGTGCATTCCGCCGCGCTGCGCCCAGTTCCTCCAGAATCTCGCGGACGCGCTCGGCACGCAGTGGCTGCTCGAGCGATATGACAAACGACATCAGTTCCACCACCGCCAGATGGTGTGCAGCAAATTCATCCACCGGCCCGTTCCCAAGCGCCAGCCGCGCCGCCAGCCTGCGATCGATCTGCTCGGGCGAAACAGGCTCGCGGCCCGTCGGCAGCAGTGCACCCGCCGACCGCTTCCACTGCGATTCAAGCTCCATGATTGGCTGCAGTTCATCCACCGAACCTCCCCGGCGCTTGCCGCGAGCGGAGGCCTGCGGTGGAGGGGATGCGGCGGGATTGCCCTCGGAGCCCGCCGATGTCGTCTCCGGAGCCTCGAGCACCGTGTCCGAGGGCTTTGCACGCGAACTGCACGTGCGCTGGAGTTCAAACGCCAGGAGGTCGATCGCCCTGTCCGGCCCCTGCGAAGCGAGGACTTCCAGCAGCTGGTCAATGATCGCCCTGCGGACCGCCGAATACCACTGCGGATCCCGGATCGATGGCAGCCGCCCCATCGTGATCGACGCAATCAGGATCGAATTGGTCCGCGTCTTGGGTATGCGGTAGCAATCCTCGAGCATCGCGTAGAGCACCGCCGGCGTCTGCGACCACTGCTCCATGAGATCCCGTGCCGTGCTGCGAACCGCCTCGGGGCTGCCGCGGAGCGCCTCGGCGACAAGGATCTCCGCATCCATCTGGCCCGGCGGACGGTTGGCCCGCGAAAGCTCGGAAAGCAGCCGAAGCCGGTCGGGCACGCGCTGCTCGGCCACCATGTACTGCACACCCCACGAGCCATCGGTCGCTCCGTCGTCAAGCCGCTGCGGCGTCGCCGTAGCGCTGACCCGCGAGAGAATCCCCGACGCCAGCGAACCCGGATCGCGGATCACAAGCGCGGGCTCCTCGATCAGCCCCGCCCAGATCATGCTGGCGGCGAGGTTCAATCTCGCCTTGGTCACCGCGCCCGCCAGCGACGCGATCGCGTGCTCGTCCGCCGCGTGATCCACCGCCGCAAGATCGCCGCTTGAACCCGCCGCCGCTCTCCAGGCCTCGAGCAGTTCATCCCGCCGTGCCGGATCGCTCAGCCCCCACGCGTGTGCATACGCATCCCGCAGCTCCAGACGCCTCAATTCATCGGCCCCGGGAGCCAGGACCATCGTGCCGTCCACACCCTCCGCCGACGAGCTCGACGCCAGCGTCCGCGTGACCAGCTCAAGATCCGGCGCGGAAAGCTCGCTCGACGAGAAGGAGGCGATCAGCCACGGGCGCGCGATCGAGTCTTTCCTCCACGAGAGCGCCAGCACAATCTCCTTCAGCGGTTCCCCAAACCCGTAGTCAGACGCCGGCTCAGGAGCTTCTGCAAGTATCGTCTCCAGCCCGGTGATCAGCAGCCGGTCGTGCATCCCCGCGTCATCTCCGGTCAACTGCCTGCACGCACGCCGCCACGCCGCCCACCCGTCGGCGATTTCCGCGGCCTGCGCGGGAGTCGGCGGCAGATACCTTCCCGCCGGATCCGTCGGCGCGACCATCTCCGCCGGGAGCGATGACAACCTCCCCAGGGCCCCGCGCGCAAACGAGAGCACCTCATCGCTCCGCAGTCCGCCGGCACCCAGCTCATTGATGTGCTCCCGCAGCGACGCCGGGAAGTCCTTCTCCCGCGCGAGCCTCAGCACCATGCCTGAGCGCCAGAGCTCGGCGTGGACCCGATCGCCATTCCAGATCGTTCCCGTCGACGGCGCCAGCACCGCATCGGCGATCGCACCTGCGATCTCGGGCGACGGGGCCCGGTAGAGGCACTCCACGATCGCATCCTGCGCGGCACCAAGCTCATCGGCCGCCAGTTGAGCCCACCGCCTGGAGAGCAGCCCGGCGTCTCGGACGATCGCTTCCCTCGTCCCCTCAGGATCGGTCGCGATCTTCGTGCTGTACGCCGCGATCCGGTGTGCAACGCTCCCCGCATCATCCGCAACGGCCGGCGCTTCCCCTTCACCCTGTTCAGGCGTCTTCAGAACATCATTGAGTGCACTCCTCTCACGCTCGGGATACAGCTCTTTCGGACGCGTTTGCTGTTCAGGCGAACTCGAATCCGCCGGACTCCCACCGGGCGGCACGGTCGGCTGGTTCAAGAGCAGCATCACGCCCACCATCACCGCCGAGGCCGATCCGATGACCCCCAGCGCGGTGAGAACAATCGTCCGGATGGCTCGCGCGCCCGGATCATCCTCTTTCGACCGACTTGCTCTCGGTGTTCCCGCCTGCTGCACAGAAGCCTTCGCATGGCTTGCTCCGGCATTCTCCGGCGTGTGCATCGCCATGTGCACACCACGCGCGGATGCACTGGGCATCGCCCCCCTGTGACGGTGCGAATACGCCATCACCCGCCGCTGAATCTCGGACGCCGTCGCGTCCCGGCCCTGACCCGCCACCCCAGTCACCATCATGATCCGGCGGAGGGAGCGTTCGTTCACGCCACCGTGCATCGCGATCGCCATCAACACCGGGTCGATCTCTCCATCGTCCGGTCCGACCGCAGGAGTTCCGCGGCGCTCGCCCGGCTGTTCTCGCTCAAGCAGCGTCGCCCGAACGCCCGGGTGCATCAGCTGCGCTGCGGCCGTGTGCAGCGCCAACCGCACCTCATCGGCCTCCGGAATGCCGCCAAGAGGATGGCGGTTCACCGTCGCCAGCCTGGCTTCAAGCGCCGCCACGATCGCACGCTCTTCGACCGTGCCGTGCACAAGCCCCAACAGCCGCCATGGACCTCCCCCCGCGGCCTCTTCGCCCAGGATCATGGCGACCGGATCGCGACGGTTCGAGCCGCCTCCCCGTGCGGAGTGGTTTGGCGCCTGGGTCACCGCACACCTCCATCCACCGCCGGTCCGGAGGCATTCATCAACACGCCAAGGTCGGCCGCCAACTTCCGCAGCCTGTCCTGCACGGGGGGTGTTCCAAGATCCGGATAGAGCGTCACAAGCTGCGTCATCGCCGTGACGGCTCCGGGCCGATCCACCGACGCCATCAGGCGGATGGCCTCATACCGGGCTTCAAACCACGTCGTCGATCCTTCCGGCGAGCCCGCCGAGAGTTGAGACCAGCACTGTGAGGCCAGCGCAAGATCGCCGACGGCCTCCGAGGTCACCGCCAGCCTCTTGCACAACGCCACGTTGCGGATCCCGGCCTCCCACGCACGCTTGTCGAGCACGATCGCCAGATCCCGCATCGCGTTGTCGCCGGCGGCCTTCCACACGGCCACCGCGGCCTCGGCGGCTTCACCCGAAACCGAGTGTGCAAGCGAGGCGGTACCCGGGTCCTTGAGCAGCGAGTCAGAGAGGATCTTCCCGCTCTGGATCAGTTCCCGCGCTGCATCCAGGTCCTGGGTATCGGCCCGCCACGCGTCAACCAGTTGGCGATAGACCAGCCGTTCACCCGCGCTCGCAAAGACGCCCCCGGTCTTGCGGAGTTCACCCATGATCTCCGCCGCACGCCGGCGGTCCCCGAGCTGCACGGCGATCTGCAGCCTGCGGTAGCGAAGTTCATCCTTCACGCCGGCAAGATCAATCGTGTACGTGGGCGCAAGCTGTTCGAGCTGGTCAATCGCCTGCGCTGCCCGGACCGGCTCGGGCGTCGGGATCGACAGGGCCACGTGTGCAATCTGCCTTGCGACCCGCGACACGCTCGACTTCACCGGCTCCAGCGACTTTGAATCCGCCGAGAGCAGCCTGCGCACCTGGCCCGCGAGCGATTCCTCCGCGATCGCAAGCAGCCGCACACCCGCCGCCTGCCGCTGGCTTTCGCCCGTTCGAAGCCAAAGTTTGTACAAGAGGCCTGTCGCTTCGAGCCGCGCGGTCTCGTATACGGGCGAGTCGGGCATCACGCCCAGCAGCACCGCCGCCGCTTCCTCGTCGGTCACGCTCGACTGGTTGCCCCGCCGCAGGAGCAGCCGGATCGCCCGCTCGGTCGTCGGGTACTCGCGCACAAAGACCATCGCGAGCCGGTCACGCTCGGGTATCAGTGAAGGCCGGTCGCGCTCGATCGCCTTGTCCAGCGAGACAATCGCGTACCACGCCGCGTCCTGCTTCCGAAGCAGGTCGGCGCTCGTCGCCGATATCCGCCGGAAGATCTCAGACGCCTTTTCAAGATCACCCGCGTAGTAGAGCGCAAGCCCCTGGTTCAGCGCTGCACGCTCGCTCTCCTTGGCGAACGCCGCGACATCCGGCGCCTGCGTCGCCTGTTCGAGCTGCTGCGCTGCCTCCCGGTAGCGGTTGCACACCGCCGCCCGCGAGGAGGGAAGCTCGGGATCCTCGCTCCCGTCGCGATGGTTCTTGCGTGCATCCTCGAAGATCTGGACGCCCTGGACATACCGCACCGCAAACCCGTTCCCGCCGATCGGCGCTGACCCATAGCGTGACACAAGGTCGACAACCTGTCCCAGTTCGCCCGCCGAGACCAGCTCCGACACCGCGACCTTCGCCAGATCGGCGATCACGCCCGCGTTGCGAGGAGGTGTCTGTGTGTCACCCGCGGCGTCGAGCGAGAGCACCGCCAGCAGCCTGGATTCTCGCACCGAGAACGGGCTTGCGTTGGCCGCCTGCTGGTCGACCTTGCGGCGACGAACAAGCAGGTCGATGTCCGCCCAGCGCCGCGCCGCCGCAAGGATCGCGAGCTTGGTCGAAAAGAGGTTTGACTCGACCGAAGGCGGAAGTGCATCGGATTCCTCCAGTGCATCCATCCACCGCATCGCCTCCACGTCATTGCCCTTGAGCGATGCACACAGTGCCGATCCTACAGCCGCGCGTGCGATGTGCTCATACTTGAACATCGACTTGGGCGCCTTCTCCACCGACGCCGCGCGGCGGCTGGGCGCTCCCAGCAGCGTCCCAAGGTCTTCCGCTGCACGCGTCGCCATCACCTGGTCCTCGGTGAGCGCTGCGAGGTAGTACGCCGCCCACCCCGCGTAATAGTGTGCAATCGAACGCACACGCCGTGCATCGCCCACCGCTTCAGCGAGCTTCTCATCGCCCGGGTCCTGCTTGGCCCGGCGCTCGAGCGTGTCCAGCTTGTTGGAAGCACCCGCCGCGACCTCTCGCAGCGTCGGCACCACCGCCCGGAGGATCCGCTCGGCCTCAAGCCGGTCCTCGGTCGACGCCAGCCGGAGTTGAACCTTCTCGGCGATCTCCGCCGCGGGGACATACGTCGCACGCGCCAGGTTGACGCGAAGCTCGAATGAATCCGCATCGGGAACCGCCGCCAGCAGGTCGCGGCACAGGTCCTCGAGCTCCCGCCGGCGGTCGGCGGTGGGGGATTCATCGAGCATCTGCGCATAGATGCTCCCCAGGCGGTCCGCGATCGCACGCCTGGATTCGCCGCTCGCCTGCGCCAGCCTCTGACGAAGCAGGGCCGCCAAAGGCTCCACCAGCCCGCGATCCTGCATGTACCCCTCGACCGCGTCGACCGGCCCCAGTGCATCCGGGCTCGGCTGGGCCAGCGCAGGAGCCGTCATCGCCGCCACCAGCGCGCAGAGTTTCCACGCACCCCCGCGAGTGCGGACACCCTCTGGCTCAAGGCACTCACTGCGTACTGGGGACATAGCTCACTTTCACAAACCCCGCGTCGCGGCACGCCTGCACCGCCGCCGCGGCGTGCTCGATCGGAACATCGCCCTTCACCCGCACGAGCACGCCCGCGTCCTTGGGCAGGATCTTCAGAATGCCCAGCAGGTCGTCTGCCGAGGTTGCTCGCCGCTGCCCGATGATGAACGCCACGCCCTCAGGTGCGGGCTCCACCCGGAGGATCTGGGCCTGGAGGTTCGTCGACGCGGCCTTCTTGTCCGTGCTGAGGGTCGATGAAAGCTGCCCTTCGCCGGCCGAGGCGATCTCGCTCGCCATCACGAAGTAGAGAAGCAGGAAAAGCACGACGTCGATGAACGCGACCAGCGGGATCCGCACGATCGTCAGCGTGTCCTTGCGCTTCCGGGAGAACTTCACGCCCCACCCCCCGTCCCCGAGGTCTCCTGTGCAGCGCCCGCCGTCGCGAGCTTCCACTGCCGGACACCCGCCGAGGCCAGCGCCACCGCCAGCCGGTTCAAGTGCATCGACGGACACTTGCGGTCCGCCCGGATGAGCACATCCGGCGAGCCGCCGATCCGCTCTACCTCGCTCTTGACCTGCGATGAGATGTCCGTCAAGGGCAGCAGCCGCCCCAGCAGGACATACCCGCCCCGCGAATCGATGTCGATGATGATCTGGTGGTCCGAGGTCTTTTCGGTCACCTCGCCCGGCTGCTTGGGGAGATCGACCGGCGTCCCGCTCGTCCGTGCAAAGTGCGCTGTCATCGTGAAGAAGACGATGAGCAGCAGCACGATGTCGATCATCGGCGTCAGGTCAAAGCCCGCTTCGGGCGGATCTGGTGAGCGTCTGAACTGCATGAAGTCTCGCGGCCTTCTGTTGTTTGTCCCCGATCACCCGACCCGAGCGGCGGAGGGGCGTGCGGACGGACCGACTTTCCCCGCGGGCTTGGCGTCGCCTCCGCCTGAACTCTCGAGCGGCGCCACCAGCCCTTCGACGACCTGCGCCGCCTCCACCGCCATGGTGTCGATCTTCCGCCGGAAGATCGAGAACGCGATCGTGCAGGGGATGGCGACAAGCAGCCCCTCGGCCGTTGTCACCAGTGCGATCGACATGAACTTGGAGAGCTGCTGCGACCGCGCGGCGCCTTCGAGTTCGCCGATCGTCGCGAATGCGCCGATCATCCCGAACACGGTGCCCAGGAGCCCGAGCATCGGCCCGACCGCCGCCAGGATCCCCAATGGGTCGACCGTCCGGTACAGCTTGTCGACCTCGCGCTGCCCCGATTCCTCGACCGCCGCTCGCAGTTCAAGCGTTCCAAAGGGAGATCGGATGCACCGCAAGAGCGCCCCGCCGACCACCCGCGTGATGAACGAGTCGTTGTCGGGGTCGCGGCACACCGCGATCGCGCCCTGGATGTCACCCGCTCGCAGCACGCCGCCCAGGTGGTCGACCAGCTCCGGGGGCATCAGCCTCGTCCGCCGCAGCGAGATCGAGAACGCGATGAGCAGGCCAAGTGCAATGAACGACAGGATCAGCAGGACGTAGCCGATCACGCCGCCCGCACGGATGTAGTCGAGCACTGTCATCGATGCACGCGACGTCGCCGCCGATTGGCCCAGCGTCATCAATCCCGTTCCCCACGCGATGCAATACATCATGCACATGACTCCGACGGACGCGATTGCACGTCCGCATCACTTCTATGGACGAGGCAATTCTTCCGCCTCGACTTCTTCCTTGACTCTTTGGGGTGCGGTCTGAGGCCAGTCCCGCACCATCGACCACTCGACCGCCGGGTGCCCCGAATAACGCCGCAGCAGTTCCTCCCGGATCACCGACCCGCCCGCGAGGTCGCCCAGCCTGCGAAGACCCGCGGCCGCTTCCGCCATCGCGACGCCGGTCAGGTACGGCACCACCGCCTCCAGCCTCGACGGGATGTGCAGCAGTTCCACCACCCCCAGCCGCCGCGTCTCCGCATCACTTTCCTTCAGCAGCGACCGGCCGACCGCCACCCGCGCCCACACCTCGACCCACGGCTCGGTGCGCTGTGCCATGATCGCCCGCAGCGATTCGCGTGACGATAGACGCTCGCGATCATCCCCGTACTGAGCCTTTACCATGGCCGCGACCAGCATCACGTCGGCGTCGGCCGAGACCTCGGGCCAGCCCGCGGCCTCACGATCACACGCTCCCTGCGCTGCTCGCAGGTACCACGCCGACAACTCGGACACCACCTCGCCCGTGTGCAGCGACCCCAGCTTCCATGATTCCATCCCCCCTGATGCCAGCACCGCGACCGAGGGAACATTCACCCACACCGGCGGAATCGCCGGAACCAGCCCCCCGCTCGCCGGTGTCCGGTCGCTTGCTTCTCCCGGCGTCGATTCGACCGGCTGGTCCTGAGGCCTGACGCTCCGCCACATCAGCCACGCCGCCGCAGCCCCCGTCTGCGCTCCACGCTCCAGCCGGCAGCGCATCAGCCCCATCCAGATCGCCTCGGCCGTCGGCCCGGGCGTCGAAGCGAGACCGTCGTCAAGCCCTTCGAGCAGCACTTCCGCCGATGGCAGGTCGCCGCGATCAAGCCGCGCGAGCGCACGCCAGAGTTCCTCACCCTGGAGGAGATACCCGCTTGCTTCACCCGCGAGCGGGCCTTCAACCTTTGCCACCCGGTGCCAGGGAATCACGCGTTCATCCGAGCCGTTCGTGCTCGTGTGCACACCCGCCCCATCCACCAGGACCACCCCCGCGACAAACCCCGCGTCCCGACCCCGCAGCAAAGCACGCCCTTCCGCGATGACCCCGGCGTGCAGCACCCCGCCGTGCGTCGTGCACAACAGCGCTGTCGCCGCACCCGCCGCACAGATCCGCTTCATCCAGATCCGGTTCATCCGTGAACGATCCTCACGCTTCATGCACATGCAAGCTTACTTCTTGGCGACAAACGTGTACGAACCTCCCGAGGCCGTGGCGATCTTCCGCATCACCGGCTCCGACGCAGCGGTCACAAAGCAGATGCAGTGGACAGGCACCTTGAGCTGCGAGTTCAGGGCATTGACCTCCGCCACGACGCCGTCAGGGTCGCTGAACTCGCCGTCGGTCATGAAGTAGATGGCGTCCGGCCGCGGCCTCATCGCAAGCGCCGTCACAAACCCGGGCATGGGGTTCGTTCCGCCCTCCGCGCGCACCGCCGACATGCTCCGCCGGGCCCACTTCTTGCCCGCATCGCTCGCCACGATCCACTGCGTCCGTTCCCCCAGCACCGTCGACATGTCTGAGAAGAGCACGACCACGAACTCGTTCTGGTCGGTCATGTTCTCGATCGACTTGGCAAGCTCCGCGCGGAGCACATCAAGCTTCCCGTCCCAGTTCATCGACGCCGACATGTCCAGGATGTACGCAAAGCGCGAGCCCGAGGCCTCCACGCCAAAGAAGCTCGCCC
>DATGXW010000066.1:0-2188 GCA_035298585.1 Phycisphaerales bacterium | reverse complement strand
GAGGGGGAGGGTGAGGGAGAAGGTGCTGCCCTTATCGATCTGCGAGGTGACGGAGATGTCGCCGCCGTGGAGGCGGATGACCTCGCGTGCGATCGCAAGGCCCAGGCCTGAGCCCGTAATGCTGTTGATGCGCTTGTCCTTGGCGCGGTAGAACTTCTCGAAGACCAGCTCCGTCTCCTCGGGCTTGATGCCGATGCCGTTGTCCTTGACGAGGATGACGAGCTGGCCCCCTTCTTCGGAGACGATGACTCGGACGTCGCCCCCGGCGGGGGTGTACTTGATGGCGTTGCCCAGGAGGTTGTGGAGGGCCATGGCGATCTTGTCGCGGTCCCCGTCGATGACGGGGAGCTTGGGCGGGAGATCGAAGTGGAGCGTGATTTCCTTGTCTTGGGCCGTGGCGCGGTGGTCGGCCTCGAGTTCTTCGAGCAGCGCGTCCATGCGGACGTCGTCGCGGCGGAGGGTGATCGAGCCCGCCTCCATCTCCGAGACGCTGAGCATGTCGCTGACGACGCGCTCGAGGCGGCGGATCTCGCTGGAGGCGACGTTCAGGCAGCGGGCGCGGACCTGCGGGTCGTTGCTCTCATCTTCCAGCAGGGTGTCGACGTAGAGGCGGATGTTGGTCAGGGGCGTGCGGAGCTCGTGAGTCACCTGCGCGGCGAAGGAATGGCGGGATTCCTCGGCGACCTTCTGCTGCGTGATGTCCTCGATGACCACGAAGGCGGCGCCGTGGTCTTCCTTGCGGAGCGACTTGATGCTGAAGCGGAGCGTGCTGGTGTTGGCGCCGGGGACGGCGACCTGCTTTTCCTGCATGACGCGGTGGCGAAGGCCGCCGGAGACCGCGCGGTCGACGAGGGTTGCAAGCTCGGCGTCGGTGATGAACTCGCGGGCCGGGCGGCCGGGGAGTTCCTCACGCTTGGCGTGCAGCAGCGTGGCCGCGGCGCCGTTGCAGTACGCCACCCGCCCCTCGGCGTCGATGATCAGCATCCCGATCCACATCGCGTCGCAGAGCCCGCTCAGCTCGCTGGAAGTGTCGGCGCCCTGTGCGTTCAGGAGGCGGCCGGCCTTCTCCTCAAGCTCGCGAAGGCGGGCGGCCTCGCGGTCGGCGAGGATCGTGTTCCAGGCGAGGGCTTCTCTCCCGAAGGATTCATCGAGGCGGAGTGCATCGGGGGAAGTTTCGCCGTCGGCCGCGCACGCGAGTGCGTCGTGGACGTGGATGACGGGTGCGATGCGGCTGGATGCACGCCGCCAGAACACGAACCACCCCAGGGTCACAAAGGCGGAGATCGCGGCAGCGCCGGCGACGGAAGGATCCTCCCACGCGGGCGGGCCGGGGGCGAGGTCAAAGCGGAGCGTGACCGAACCCTTGCCGGCAAGGGGGATCTCGTGGGTGTGGAGCAGGCCCGTGGACGCGGGCGCGATGGATGCGGCGGGCCAGGTGTCCGGGAGCGTCGCGATGAGCGGGGCCGCGGGATCGCTGGAGGCGATGATGGAGCCGTCGGGGAGGATGAGCTCCCATGAGCTGATGGCCAGCGATGAGGCGGCGGCGGCGATCTCCTGGCGTGCACTTGAGAGCGGGCGTGCGGTCAGCGAGGCGGCGGCGGCCTGCATGCGGCCGATGGCGAGTTCTTCGCGGAACTGGACCTGGGCCGCGTCCTTGGCCTGGTGCTGCCAGGAGACCCAGGCGACGGTGGAAGCTGCGCCAAGACCGAGAAGAACGGTGACGGCAAGGCCCGCGGATGCGAGCAGCGCATCGAGTCTGTGACGCACACGGCGTCCGATGGGCCCGTTGTTCTTCACGTGGCGAGGCTCCAGAGAGAGTCCCGGCGATATCGGGACTGTCCGTGGAATATCGGCCGGGCGCGTCGGCTACTGAACGGTGAGGCGGGGGGAAGGGGAGGAAGGCTCTGCGGGAGGACGAGATAACTTCGCGGGGACTCGTGTGTGCACGAGCGGGCGCGGAGGTCCTCTTGGGGTTATGACGAGTTGCGGGCCAGGAGCTTGCGGAGCGCGGGGATGGCCACAAGACCGATAAAGAGCAGGGTCACAAGGCCATATCGGACCAGACGCGACGTGTCCAGCCCCGCGGGCGGGGCCGCGGGCTGGAATCTCGCGGCAGGGTCGACTCGGAACCCCTGGACGGCGGCGTTCATTCCATCGCGACCGGCGGCCGCGTCATCCTTCAGTGCGT
>DATGXW010000065.1:0-6578 GCA_035298585.1 Phycisphaerales bacterium | reverse complement strand
ATGGGTGGCGAGGCCGTGTCGCTGCTGAGGAACAAGAACTTCCTCATCTTCATCATCGCCTCGTTCCTCGTGTGCATCCCCCTGGCGGCCTACTACGCCTTCGCCGCAACCTACGTCGGCAAGGCCGGCATCACCGATGTTCCAACCAAGATGACCTTCGGGCAGATGTCCGAGATCTTCTTCATGCTCCTGGTGCCGGTCTTCTTTGCTCGCCTGGGCGCCAAGTGGATGCTCGCCGTCGGCATGCTCGCGTGGGCCGTCCGCTACGCACTCTTTGCCCTGGGCTGGAATCCCTCGGGTGACGGCGTGACGTGGATGATCCTGACGGGCATCATCCTGCACGGCATCTGCTACGACTTCTTCTTCGTCACCGGCTTCATCTATGTCGACAAGAAGTGCCCCCCGAGCATGCGCGGGCAGGCACAGGGCCTGCTCGTGCTTGTCACGCAGGGACTGGGGATGCTCGTCGGCAACCAGGTCTTCCCGAAGGTCGTCGGCCACTTCACGACCAAGGCGGCCGATGGCGCGGACATCGTCGACTGGAAGATGGTCTGGCTCGTCCCCAGCGCGGCGGCCGTGCTGATCCTGATCGGGTTCGTGCTGACCTTCCGCAACGACGTCTCCAAGACCGAGCCCCAGGCTGGTGGTCACTGATGCCCCGCGTCGGCGTGTGTTCATGGTCGCTTCAGGCCACGGATCCCGCGGATCTGGCAGCCAAGGTCCGCGCCTGCGGCGTCGATGGCGTCCAGCTTGCACTCGATCCCGTGCGCACGGGCGCATGGGATGAGCGGCGGACGGTCGATGAGCTCCGCGCGGCGGGGATCACGATCCTGTCGGGCATGATGGCGACCAAGGATGAGGACTATTCGACCCTGGAAACCATCAAGGCTACCGGGGGCATCGCTCCCGACGCGACATGGCCTGACAACCTCCGCGCCGCCGGCGAGAACGCGGTACTCTGCCAGCGGCTTGGCGTCACGCTCGTGACGTTTCACGCCGGTTTCCTGCCGCACACGGCGGCGGACCCGATGCGGGGCATCCTGATCGATCGCCTCCGGCAGTTGGCGGAAGTCTTCGGCGACGCGGGTGTGAATCTAGCCTTTGAAACAGGGCAGGAATCCGCGGGGACTCTCCTCTCCGTGCTCACCGACCTCAACGCTTCCCTCGCCCCGCGGACGCCCAAGCTCACGGTGGGCGTGAACTTTGACCCCGCGAACATGATCCTGTACGGCATGGGAGATCCCGTCGCCGCCCTGCGTGCACTCGCCCCCGCGGTCCGGCAGATCCACATCAAGGATGCGACCGCGACCAAGGTTCCGGGGACCTGGGGCGAAGAAGTCCCCGCGGGAACCGGGCATGTGGACTGGCCCGCGTTTTTCCAGGTCTATAAGAGCGCCGGGATGCACACCGGTGCACAGGCGATCAACCTGCTGATCGAGCGCGAAGCCGGGACGAGCCGGGTGGATGACGTCAAGACAGCGCGTGCGATGGTTGCGAAGTTTGTGGGGTAGGACATTCGCATAAACTCTTGGCGTTATGAAGACCGCGATCGGCATCATCGGGATGGGTGTCATGGGGCAGACGCACCTCAAGTCGTTCCAGGCGCTCCGCAAGTCGGGATTGGCCGCGGTCTTTGCCGTGGCGGACCGCGACCCCGCCCGGCGCGCGGGCACGGGAGCCGCCGCCGGCAACCTTGACGCCATCGGCTCGGGCAACGCTGATCTCTTTGAAGGAGTCACGGGGTACGCCACACCCCAAGAGCTGTTGGCCGATGAGCGGATTGATGCCGTGAGCATCTGCACACCGACCGACACGCACGTGGAGCTCGCGGTCGCAGCGCTGCGGGCGGGGAAGCATGTGCTCCTGGAAAAGCCCGTCGCGCTCACGCTCGCGGAGATCGACCAGGTCCGCGCGGCGGCCGATGCCGCCGGCAAGATCTGCATGCCCGCCATGTGCATGCGCTTCTGGCCGGGCTGGCCCTGGCTCTTTGAAGCCGTACACTCGGGCCGCTACGGCCGCGTGAGGAGCGCGATGTTCACCCGCATGGGGAGCAGGCCGACCTGGGGTCACGATTTTTATCTGAACCCCGCGCGATCCGGTGGCGCTCTCTTTGACCTGCACATCCACGACACGGACATCGTGTACTGGCTCTTTGGCATGCCCCGGGCCGTGAGTTCGAGCGGCGACGACTTTCAGGTGACGACGCTCTACCACTACGCGGGCCCGGATGGCGAGAACGGGCCACGAATCACCGCCACGGGCGGCTGGTTGAGCTCGGACGGCTTTCCGTTCCGGATGCAGTACATTGTGGAGTTTGAGCACGCGATCGCGGACTGGGATCTGACGCGCACGCCGATCATGCGGCTCATCTCGGGTGGAAAAATCGAGGAGATCCCGCTTCCTGAGGGGGCTGGCTACGGGCCGGAGGCGGCGGAGTTCGTGATGGCGATCGCGGAAGGCACTCCCCCACCGGCGACGCTGGATGAGGCGCTGGAAGTGACGCGGATCGTGCTGGCGGAACGACGCAGCCAGCGGTCGGGGAATGCGGAAAGGCCCTGAGAGCAGGCAACAGGCAACAGGCATCGAGGCAAGAGGCATCAAGGCATCGAGAGGAAAAAGACAGGGCATCGGTGGTCTTTGTGCCTTACTGCCTGGATGCCTTGATGCCTTATTTGAAAGCGTGTGATACCCGCCCCGCTCAGAGCAGCGGAGCAGGGCACCCGAGATCCTTCAAGCAAACTTGCCATCGACGCGGCGGCGGATGTTGAGGGGGTTGGCTTCCTTGAGTGCGTCGGGAAGCATGGCGTCGGGGCAGTTCTGGTAGCACACCGGCCGGCACCACCGCTCGATCGCCAGGATTCCAACCGCCGAGGAATTGGGCTGATTGGTCGAGGGATACGGCCCGCCGTGGACCATCGCAGCAGCGACTTCGACGCCGGTGGGAACGCCGTTGTAGATGAGCCTGCCGACGCGGGTTTCGAGGGTGGCTTGGAGCTGCACGGCGAGCGTGATGTCTGAAGATGCGCTGCAAATGGTGCCGGTGAGGCTGCCATCGATGAGGCGTGCGGCTTCGATGAGTTGTTCAGGGGAATCGCAGAGGACGACGAGCGTGGCGGGGCCGAAGCACTCCTCGCGGAGCGTGTGCTCGCGCGAGAATGCAGAGAAGGGTGCGACGAGCACCGCAGGCCTGCCGAATGCACCGGTGATCCCCGCCTTGGCGTGTTCGCCGCCGCGCACTTCCTTGACGCCGGGGACCGCAGTCATCTGGACGAGGCGCGAGACGTAACTCGATTTGATCTTGGTCGAGAGCATCGGCATCGCGTCGGTCGCCGCGATGAGTTCCGAGAGCTTGGCGATGAGCTTGTCTGCACCTGCGGACTTTGCGATGAAGACAATGCCCGGGCATGTGCACATCTGGCCGGTCGAATTGGTGACCGAACCGTGCAGACGCGTCGCGATCGCCTCCGCTTCACTCTCCGCCGCACCCGGAAGAACGAAGACAGGATTGACGCTGCCCATTTCGCTGAAGACGGGGATGGGATCGGGGCGTGATGCACCGAGGCGTGCGAGGGCCATGCCGCCGTTGAGGGAGCCGGTGAACCCCGCGGCCTTGATGCAGGTGTGGGTGATAAGTTCCTTGCCGACTTCGATTTCTCGCGCGCCACCCGCATGGAGGTAGCTGTACGTACCCAGTTCAAGATCTGAATCCTGAAGTGCACTCGAGATCGCGTGCGCGACCATCTCGCCCGTGCCGGGGTGCGATGGATGACCCTTGACAATCACGGGGCAGCCCGCGGCGAGCGCGCTTGCGGTGTCTCCGCCGCCGGCCGAGTAGGCGAGCGGGAAGTTTGATGCACCGAAGACTGCGACGGGGCCGAGAGGCTTTTTCATGCGGCGCACGTCGGGCTTGGGCATGGGTGTCCGGGAGGGATCTCCATGGTCGATCACCGCGTCGACCCACGACCCCTCACGAACCACCGCGGCGAAGAAGCGGAACTGATTGACGGTGCGGTCACGCTCCCCGGCGATGCGGGGCACGGCAAGACCTGTTTCGGCCGATGCGATCTGGACGAGTTCATCACCGAGTGCGGCGATGTTGTCCGCACACTTTTCGAGGAATCGGGAGCGCTGTGCGGGCGTGGTCTGGGCGTACGAAAGAAATGCTTCGCACGCCTCCCATGCGGCGACATCGACGTCTCCCGTGGACGCCGCGTAATACGTCGGGCCGACCTGCTGGCCCGTGGCGGGGTTGATGGCGGTAAAGGGCGTGGACTGATCGCGAGTCGGCGAGTGACCGTGCAGGATGGAGAAGCCGGTGGGTTGCATGCGGGTATCCTGAACGCGTGTGTGCGTGTGATCGGGACGGTGTGATCGAGAAATAAGACTTGAACTCCTGCCTTGCCAGGCAGGGTTCAGACTGCGACGGCCCCGGAGGTGAGAAAGTTCTTGAGGAGCGTCGGCCCCTCGTCCGTCAGGAAGCTCTCGGGGTGGAACTGGACGCCCTCGATCGGGATCTTCTTCGGATCCATAAAGACGTGGCGAAGGCCCATGACGACCTTGCGAGTCCCCCCCTTGCCGTCGGGTTCATCGGTCCACGCCGAGACCACCCAGCCGTCGCGCTCGGGGTAACCGCTCTTGATCGCCGGCGGGTCGGGAATCGTCTCGGGGACGACCACCAGCGAATGGTAACGCGTGGCCGTGAAGGGATTGGACATGCCGCGAAAAATCCCCTTGCCGTCGTGCTGAACGGGGCTGGTCTTGCCGTGCATCTGGATGACATGGCGGGTCACCGTCATGCCGTTCATGTGTGCCATGCACTGGTGGCCCAGGCACACGCCAAGAACGGGGATCAAACCCCCGAAACGCTCGATCATCGCGGCGGAAACGCCCGCCTCGTTGGGTGTGCACGGTCCCGGCGAGATGACCAGGTGCGACGGTCCACGGCCGCCATCGAGCTTCATCGCCTCATCGGGCGTGATCTTGTCGTTTCGGACGACCAGGAGATCGCGGCCCAGTTCGAGCGAGGGGTCGATCTCGCCGAATCGCTGGACAAGGTTCCAGGTGAAGCTGTCGTAGTTGTCGATGAGGAGGATCACGCATGAGTGTAGGGTGGGGTTCGATTCCGCCGTTGGGGCGAGGGGAAGGCCAGCGGATCTGGGCGTGGCGGAATCACCCGTAATACCATCCGCCATGCCGCTCCTTGGTGTCAACATTGATCACGTCGCCACGCTTCGCCAGGCACGCCGCGGGGATGAACCCGATCCGGTCCGCGCTGCACACGAGGCCGAGCTGGGCGGCGCCGACATCATCACCGTCCACCTGCGCGAGGATCGCCGGCACATCCAGGATTCGGACGTCTCGCGCCTGGCTCCTTTCATCAAGGTCCGGCTCAACCTCGAGATGGGCGCGACCGACGAGATGATCGGGATCGCACGCAAGCTCCGGCCCCACATGTGCACACTGGTGCCCGAGGGCCGGCGCGAGGTCACCACCGAAGGCGGGCTCAACGTCGCGGGCGATCTCAAGCGTCAGAAGCTGGTTGTGCGGAAGCTCAAGGACGCCGGGATCGTCTGCTCGGCATTCATCGACGCGGATGAAGCGCAGATCGCGGCCTCGGCCCAGGCCGGCTACGACGCCTGCGAGATCCACACGGGCCCCTACGCGGCCGCTTTTCATGCCTGCGGGGGCGACTTGCTCCGCGAGCCGCTCCAGGCCGAGCTCGAGAAGATCTCGATGGCCGGCAAGCTCATCCAGCGGCAAGGGATGCGGTTCAACGCGGGGCACGCGCTCAACTACCACAATGTGCATCACGTGGCATCGCTCGAAGGCGTCGCCGAGCTGCACATCGGACATTCAATCGTGAGCCGGGCCGTCTACACCGGGCTCCGGCAGGCCGTGCGCGAGATGAAGGACGCGATGCACGGGCGTCGGTAGTGGAGCACGGTGTACCCTGAACCGCGACCGGAGTGAATCGCATGACGACGATGGATCATCGCATCACGCACGCGATGGGAATGCTTGGCTACGAGGCCTGGGCCACCAGCGCGACGATCGACTCCCTCTCCACGGTGCCGGCGGAGCAGCTCGCGGGCCCCGCATTCACGCGCGCCATCCAGATCGTCGCGCACATCCAGATCGCCCGGCGCGTCTGGATGGCGCGGATCGAAGGACGCATCGACCGCCCCGCCGACTGGTTCCCCGCCTGGCGTCCCCTCCAGCTCCGCGAGGCCGCGGCCGAGCTTGACAAGGTCTGGCACGACTACCTCGTCCAGCTCACCCCCGCGGAGCTCGACCGGCACGTCGTCTACCAGAGCTTCGAGGGTGTGAAATACTCAAGCCGCGTCTTTGACATCCTGATGCACGTCTTCAACCACTCGACCTACCACCGGGGACAGGTGGCCCGCTTTGTGACCGAGGCCGGCGGCACCCGAGCCACGACCGACATGATCGCGTTCAGTCGAAAGGTCATCTGATCACGCCGCGCGGACGCTCGCGACCCGACGTTCCCGGGCGGGCGTTCACAACCATTTGCCTTGACCGCCGCACGACCTCCGTACGCTGATTCACGATTTCCCCGG
>DATGXW010000064.1:0-13757 GCA_035298585.1 Phycisphaerales bacterium | reverse complement strand
ATGCACACCCCCCCCTCCCATCCACGTGCATTCACCCTCATCGAACTCCTCGTCGTCGTCGCCGTCATCGCACTGCTCATCGGGATCCTCCTCCCAACCCTCGGACAGGCCCGCAAGACCGCCCGCCAATCCGTGTGCATGTCCCGCATGGGCACCCTCGCCCGCACACTCGATACCTACGCCGGCACCTTCCAGGACCGCATCTACGCCTTCAGTTGGACCAAGAAGACCCGCGAATCCCAGTACGCCGACCTCCGCGTCAGCTCCAACGACCTCATCGCCGCCGCCGCACAAGCCGTCGACATCCTCCGCCGACGCGCGGACCGCGAAGACATCCAGAAGCTCAGCAACTGGATCCCCAACATCGCCAACACCCACCTCGTCCTGGTCGACTTCCTCCAGGAGAAGTTCCCCGAGCAGACCATCCTCTGCCCCGAAGACAAGGTCCGTACACGCTGGGCCATGGACCCCCGCGGCTTCGACGCCAAGCTCCTTCCCCCCTACCCCAAGGGCGCCATCGGCCCCGGCACCAACTTCGGCAAGATCTGGCCCTACTCCTCAAGCTACGTCATCGTCCCCGCCAGCTTTGACCTCATCCCCGGCGGCCTTACACAGCTCGAAGATCTCCTCTATCTCTACAACCCCGCCAAGATCAAGCTCGGCCCCGCCAAGCTCGCCGACGTCCAGTTCCCATCCGCCAAGGTCCTCTGGTTCGACGTCAACCAGCGCCACTACGGCAAGCAGCCCGAGTTCGTCGGATACGACGACGTCAAGACCCCGCTTGCCTTCTTCGATGGCTCCGTTCGCATCAAGACCGTCGGCGAATCCAACCAGGGCTGGGATCCGATGAACCCCGCAAGCAAGGACCCGCTCATCATCCAGTACAAGCCCGACACCGGCCCCTCCGAAAACCTCTGGCGTCCCCCCGCACGCAGCCCCGACGGCAAGGACTACTTCCTCGGCAGGTTCGCCTGGACCCGCGGCGGCCTGCGCGGCGTCGACTTCGGCGGCGGCGAGATCGACACCGGCCAGCCAGAGTGATCGAGGTCGTGTGCTCCAGAAGGTCCGCAGGAATTTGAATGCGACCTGGTATTGGTACCAGTATTTGCAGACGAAGACGGGAACACAATCCGTGATGGAGCCCAAGCCGTGAACAATGCCATGCGCGTCGGCGCTGGCTGCACCGCCACGCATTGACTCCGAAAGCCCTCCCACGCCGGCGTGACGCGAAGGCTCATTTCCACATCATGACAGCGAGCGGCCGCCTCCGGCCGCTCGCTGCATTGTTCACTGTCACGTCGCACTTCGTGCTCTCAGCAGTCTGCTGTCCGCCGCCGCTCATTTCACCCCGACCGCCACCGCATCCCGCTCGCTCAGCATCCCCCCATCCGAACGCTGCTTCACCGTCCCATCCCGCTTCCACGAACGCTCGCACCGCGCTTCACCCCGCAGGTCCTG
The DNA here is from genome assembly GCA_035298585.1 of Phycisphaerales bacterium. GTDB lineage: Bacteria > Planctomycetota > Phycisphaerae > Phycisphaerales > UBA1924 > JAEUJB01. The sequence goes on along the minus strand of DATGXW010000064.1, from coordinate 12,299 downwards.
CACCTCGTGCGACTTCACGCCCCCGTCCACCTTCACACGGCTCACGCCAAGCAGGTCCGCCAGATCCACCGTGTCAAAGTGCGACAAAGACCCGTTCGCGTCCGGCAGCGTCACGCACATGTCCAACGGGTTCTCCAGACCCTGGTCCTTGCGCGCACGCTCGATCGCCTGCAACGCCACCGCACGCTCATCCATCACGTCCTTCCACCTCGGATCCGAGTGCACATCAAACGCCTCGATGAACTCCTCCATGTGCACGCACCGCGCCACATCCTCCGGCCCCGCCTTGTACAGCGCCCGGTACGCCTCGTCCGCCGTGTGACACAATACCGGCGCCAAAAGCCGGCACAACCCGTCCGTCAGGTCAAACAACGCCGTCTGCGTCCGACGCCGACGCGGCGAGCCCGGCGCATCGCAGTACAGCCGGTCCTTCACCGCCGCCAGGTACACCGCGCTCAGCGTGTCGTTGCAGAAGTCGTACAGCCTCTGGTGTGCACTCCTGAAGTCATACTCCAAATACGCCTTCACCACCGCCGCCGCCATCTGGTTGTACTCCCCCAGCACCCACGCGTCGATCGATGTCGGCGCAAAGTCCTTCATCGCCACGCAATCCCCGCCCCCCGGCGCATGCCCCGAGGCGGGCTCAAAGTCGTACAGGTTGCTCAGCATGAAACGCAGCGTGTTCCGCACCTTGCGGTAGCTCTCACCCGCCGTCGCGAAAAACTCCTTGTCCACCTTCACGTCGTTCTCGTACGGCAAGGATGCCACCCACCAGCGCAGAACATCCACCCCGTACGCCGTCGTCAGGTTGTCAACCTCGTAGTCCTTCGCATCCGGACGGCTCTTGCTCAGCTTCCTGCCATCCTTGTCGTTCATGAACCCGTGCGTCAGCACCGTCCGGTACGGCGGCACGCCCGTCGCCCCAAGCGCTGCCAGAAGCGATGACTGGAACCAACCGCGGTGCTGGTCCGATCCCTCCAGATACAGATCCGCAGGGTACGTCCCCCCCCAATTCGTCTCGTGCAGCACCGAAGCCCATGTGCTCCCCGACTCAAACCACACGTCGAGAATGTCCCCGCCCTTGCGCAGCGTCGTAAGTGCATCCGCGCCGCCGCTCTTCACGCTCGCGGGCACGTTCGGATCCGCATCCTTCGCCGCGTCGTAATGCTTCAGCAGCTCCGCCGGCGTCGACTGGAACCACACGTCCGAACCCTTCTCACGAACGAGCTGCGCCACCGCACGCACACTCGCCGCCGTCATCAGGCACTCGCCGGTCTGGGTGAAGAACGCCGGGATCGGCAATCCCCACGCACGCTGACGGCTGATGCACCAGTCCGGACGCGATTCGAGCATCCCGCGCATGCGGTTGCGCCCCCATTCGGGGACAAAAGTCACCCCGCCGGCCGTGTCCTCAAGCGCTGAACGCCGCAGAGACCTGCCGTCGCGCCGGGTCTCACGATCCACCCCAATAAACCACTGCTCCGTGCACCGGAAGATCACCGGCGTCTTGCTCCGCCAGTCGTGCGGATAGCTGTGGTTGAACTTGTGGTCGTAAAACAGGTGCCCGCTCGACTTGAGGTGGTTCACCACCGCGTCGTTGGCCTTCCAGATGTCCATCCCCCCCAGCCATGCAGGGACCGAGCCGTCATAGAAGCCGTCACCCTTCACCGGGCAGTACACCGGCAATCCCTCGCGCAAGCCCGTCTGATAGTCCTCCGTGCCGTGCCCCGGCGCCGTGTGCACAAGCCCCGTGCCATCCTCGAGCGTCACGTACTCCGCGCCCATCACCGTAAACACCTTCGAGAGGTCCGCCCCCCCAAGCGATGCAGCGCCCTGCTTCTGCCCAAGATCCACGAACGGGTGCCGATACTTCAGCCCAAGCAGCTTGTCCCCCGTGGTCGTCGCGAGCACCTTCCAGCTCTCAGACTTCGCCGCCTTGCACACACGCTCAACGGCTTCGGTCGCGAGCACCGTCACGTTCCCGTCGATCCACGCAAGTGCGTACTCAAACTTCGGATTCACCGCGATCGCAAGGTTCGCCGGAAGCGTCCACGGCGTTGTCGTCCAGATCATGAAGCACGGCCGCTGATGCGGCTTCACGCCCTCTCTGGGCCCCGTGTACTTCGTGCCCTCTTCCTCGCCCTTGACCCGGGCAGACTCCGTCGCGGAGTCTTCATCGCCCTCGTCCTCCTCATCCGCCTCTTCGGTCAAACCGAACGCCGCGTACACCGCCTCCGCATCCGCCGCTTCAAAGTCGACGTACACCGAGGTGTCCACGCGGTCTTCGTATTCAAGCTCCGCCTCGGCGAGCGCGGTCTCATTGGCCACCGACCAGTGCACAGGCTTGAGCGCACGGAACACAAGCCCCTGCTCGACCAGGTTCGCCAGGACATCCAGCGTCGCCCCTTCAAACCGCGGGCTCATCGTCTTGTACGGGTTCTCATAATCCGCCAGCGTCAAAAGCCGCTGCATCTGCCCCGCCTGCAGCTTCACGTACTTCTCCGCGTACGCCTGGCACTCCCGCCGAACCGCCATCCGCCGCTGGTCCTCCGGCAGGCTCTTGAGCTTCTCGTACTTCCCCTTCTCCACCATCTCCGTCATGACCTTGTGCTCGATCGGCAGGCCGTGGCAATCCCACCCCGGCACGTACGGCGTATCGAACCCCGCCATGGTCCGTGAACGAACCACCAGGTCCTTCAGGCACTTGTTCATCAGGTGCCCCAGGTGGATCCCGCCGTTGGCGTAAGGAGGCCCATCATGGAAGGTGAACTTCTTGGATGAGGTCCCGCGCGCTGCGCGGATCTTCTGATACAGCCCCATCGCCTGCCACCGCTTCATCGAGGCCGGCTCGTTCTGCACGAGGTTGGCCTTCATCGCAAACGACGTCTGCGGAAGATTCAGCGTCTCCCGGTAGCGGTTCTTCCCCGCCTCGCCGCCGGACCCGCCCGTCGGCGTACCCGTCGGGGCGGTGGTGTTCGTGGTGGGGGCCTGTGCGTTCTTGGAAGTCGCGTCGGACATGGCTCGTGTTGCGCCTTTTGCTTCAAACCGGATTCCCTCGCGGGGAGCGCCGTGTGCACGCCTCCCCAGGAATTTCCCGGCGATTGTCGTCGAGGATGGACCAACCACCAGCACAATCCGATGTGCCGCAGCGGTCCCGATGGTATGGAGTTGTTCAGAACAAAGAGGCCGACCAGAAGGTCAAGGCCCAAAGGTCAACGTTCAGCACCCACAGCCCTGCGAGCTGACCCCGTCAGACCCCGCAGGGCCTGGTAATTCGGATCGACATGGAGGCCGCCACGGCCCGCTCACTCAACATAGTCACACATTCTACCCACCCCCCCCGTCCCCCGTCCGCCGTCTGCTCTCCGCCCTTCGCCCTCCGCCAAAAGGAGGCAGGGGCCTCATCAGCCCCCACCCCCCGGAATGTTCCTTATCTCTTCGGCATCCCGCTTTACAAACTCGCGGAGCACACGCAAATTCACCATCGCCACACCATCAAGCCGTGGGACACCCCTGCACATCCCCGTGCATCCATCAGCCCCAAAATAAGTGCCCCCGCAACCCAGCATCGCACACCAACGACAAGCCTCACTGCCTCACTGCCTCACCGCCTCACCGCCTCGATGCCTTGATGCCTCGATGCCTGATGCCCGATGCCTCGATGCCTCGATGCCTCGATGCCTGATGCCCGACGCCCGACGCCCACTCCCCTCCCCCTCACACATGCTCAAAGATCGTCTGCGAGCGCAGGATGATCCCGCCGTTGGCGAGCAGGTGGTAGCTCTGGATGTGTGCTTCGCGGTTGAGGGCCTGCATGGCCAGCACACTCAGGCACGGGCCGACATCATCGTGCCAGCGGTGGATGAGTGCGTTCATCTTCTTCCCCAGGTCAAGGAGTTCCTCGAACTCGGTCGAGAAGAGATTCTCGGAAAGGCTCTCGGTCTGCACCGACGTCATGTAGTTGACCCGGTCCTTCGAGAAGCGGTGCTCGAACTCGTGCTCGCCCGCACACAGGAACGACTGCACGACCCCCTGCGTGGGGTTGCGTTCCGCGTCGGTGATCAGCTCGCAGCAGCAGAGTGTTTTGTACTCAAACCGCAGCAGGTGGCTGCCGTTCATCGCCCACGATTCGATCTCGTAGTCCCCGTTGCGGAGGACCTGGCGCCCCCGGAGGGGAAAAAGCTCGGGGTGCAGTGCACGCCCGTACAGGATGACCTGGTAGGACTGAAGACTGTTTGACTTTGCCGCGGTGTTCATCATGACCCTCGGTCTGCCCCAGGCAGCGCACAGGCGAGCGTTTCAAAAAGGCTCACCATCGCGCTCCGTGAGGACGCAACTGACTCAACGGGCGTAAGGACTGGCAATCCGTCCCTGCGGCGACCGCGTCCGTTGCGGAAGCCCTCCCAACCAACGCCCCGATTCCCCGCCGCGCGACTCCTCACGCGGCACGCTCCACCCAACTCGTCCTCCCGTGCCCTGTACATCAGACCAAGCTCGCATCAGACCAAGCTCGCATCAGACCAAACTCGCATCCGACCAAGCTCGCATCCGACCAAGCTCGCATCAGACCAAGCTCGCATCCGGCCATGCACACGCCCCACCGGCACGATTCCCGACAAGTCGTCCATCGCACGCAACCCGAGCTTCCCCGGTGCTCTCCGCGATTCATCATCGCGGTGACCCCGCCCAAGCACGCCGATGAGTACCCACCCCACATGCAGATCCAAGCCTTCAACTTCGAGCACGCGATCCGAGGATCCACATCCCCAGAAAACGCCAGACCCACGAGGAACACATCTCACGAGTCAGTGCCCAAGGACGCTTCAAACATCGACGCGCCCTTCTTTCAGCCCCGCCGCGGAAACGACTCCCTTTCGCGCCCGCGCCGGTATCCCTCGATGCCGCCGCCCCTTTCCGGTCCCCGGTGAAACGCCCTCGTGTGCGTGCACCTCACCTCGCCCGCCAAGGCGTCGGACCTTGCTGAAAACCAGCCGCGGCGATCCCCATCACCGCCTGCTGTGCCAGACACACCCTCCGATCGGAGAGTGCCGGCCTTCGAGACACGCCAACTTGATCCATCAGCGACCGTGTGAGCCAGACAGCAGGGCTTGAACACAAACCGCGTCGAACGCGATCGCAAACCCTCAGGCGTTTACCCCATCAGGATGGGCCTCTTCCAAGGTCCCTCCCGCCGGCACACAGCACGTCGGTTGATGCACACGCTTTTCGTGCCAACCTCGGCCGCCGTTCCCGAAAGCTCCTGTGTAAAGGTAAGTTCCTCACCGCTACACATCACGCTCTGCGTTCGAATTTCATTCGGTACGCCGTCACGTGCTCGCCATCGAGACTTTCCCCGAATCCCACATTCAACTTCAAACCAGCCCAACTTGTTCCGAATAATCGCGAACACCCGATGACTTCTTGTCCAGGAGGGCCTGAAATCGGCTCCCGGACCCGAATCTGGTACGATATATAACCACCTACCCACCCCCGGCACAATAGATTGTTGACCTCATCCGCCGGACTTCCAACCCTTCTTAAGTTTGTTTGCAATATGTTCGTTGTCCATCGGCTCGGTGGAATCGAGCCGACCCTCCGCCGTGAGACCTTCCACGCTCCGGCAAGCTCCTGATCGATGGTGCAGCGCAAGGACGTGCAGACCCATCCCGACCCATCCTCACACCAGCCGCACCGAACGCCCGCGCGGGTTTTCGGACTCGATCGCCTCGCCCGCGCCTTCGCCCTCGCCGCCGCCGCACGGGCCGCCGATGATGCCGAGCGCCCCGGATTCCTCCGCGAACTCGTAGACCTCGCCGCCGCCCCCGAACCCCGAATCACCTCGATCGCCCGTGTGCTCAGCGCTCGCGCGGGCAGGCTGGGCATCCGCACATCGCCCCCCGAACCCGCCATCTTCGTCCCGCTCGTCCAGGTCTGGGACCTGGTTGAGACCGACGCACGCAAGGTCTTCATCTCGATCTCCGCCCCCGGCGTGATCGACGCCGCGGTCCAGGTTCTTGCCTCTCCCGAGGCGGCGATGCGCCGGGCGGCGATCCTGGCGCTGAAGGATGTGGCTTCCCCGGATTCCCTGGCCGCGATCGTTCCGTCGCTCGTCGACCCCGACCCCGCCGTTGCCAGCCTTGCCGACAGGGCCTTCGGCGCGATCGTTCATGGCTGGGTGCAGCAGGGACTCCAGGCCGGGGACCTTTCCAAGCACCTTCCGCAGGTCGGCGACACCATCATCCGCGCGTGCATCGCCGCCGGGCGCGAACGGCTCAAAGGCCCGCCGCTGGCCGCCCTCGAGCTCCTCACCCCCGAGCTCATGATGCCCTCGGCCGGTTCAAGGATCGGCGAACTCGCGCGCTGGATCCGCGAGCAGGGCGGACAGGACCCCGGTCTCCGGCGCACCATCCGGGGCCTCAAGGGCCCCCTCTGCCGGCTGCGGGCCTGGGAGTGGCTGGCGCACAAGCCCCTGGCATCCGTGTGCATCGACCGTCTCGCGCGTGCACACGATCTCGAAGAACACGAAGCCGTCCTCTCCAACGCACACCTCCTGCTCAACCCCAGGCGCGCGCTGGCCGCGCATGCGATCGGCCGTGCGGCAAACCTCGCCCCCGTGCAGGCCCGCGTGGCGGGTGGTGAGGTCGGCGCGCCCGCCTCTTCGGTGATCCCCCCCGCAAGTGCGGTCCCGCTCCCGGGCGAGGTCGACCAGCTCTCGCACCGCGCCAAGTGGGGCCTGACGTACTTTGCATCCGCCATTGGTCTTTCGCTCCCGCGCCGGCGCTCCGTGCTGGATCCCCTCCTGACCGACGACGCGCCGGGTGTCCGGCTCTCGGCGGCCCGCGCGGTGCTCCACGAGGACCTCGCCGATTACTGCTTTGATGAGGATCTCGCGGTGGCACGCACGGCCGTCACGCGCTGGTCCCACCTGGGCCTGGGCCGTGTGCGTGCGATCACCCCCGTCGATGCCGCGGCCCGCCGACGCCTGCTGACGCGCCTTGCACGTTCCCCGCACGGCGCGATCCGCCGGATCGCCTGCGATGACCTGCGCCGGCTCGATCCGATCCTCGCGTGGGAAGAGGGTGGCCCACCCATGGATCTTGCGATCACGGCGGGGCACGACCCGCACGCGATCGTCCAGAAGCTGGATGAGGAGCTGGGTTCAGACGATGCACATCGGGTGGCCAGGGCGCTGCGCGTCGTCCAGCGGACCAACCTCGCCGGCCAGCTCCAGCACCGCCTCGCGGGGATCCTGTCCCGGCGCAGCAGCGCTGCGGCCTCGGGCGCGCCCGCCCAAGACCGCAACGCCGCGACGATCATCTCGACGATCTCCGAAATCGACTCGGGCGTCCGGACCCCCGCGGCCCGGCAGGTGCTCGAGGATGCGCTGAGCGATCGGGATGACCGCGTCCGTTCCAACGCCGTCGATGCGCTGGCCCGGGATGCACGCAAGAGCGCTGAGCCCGCGCTGCACATGAACCCCTTGATCGAGCTCAAGCACGACGCCCACCACCGTGTCCGCGGGAGCGCGATCCGCGGGATGCTCTGGGCGGCGGAGTCTGCGAAGGATCTGACGATCCCCGCGGCCGACGCCATGTTCGAGATGCTGGAAGATGCACGGCCCATGCACCGCCTCGCGGGGGTGTGGCTCTGCGAGCGATGGGCGATGGGCCACGTCCGCTCCGAGCTCGACGCACAGCGCGCCTCGCGCAGGCTGCGTTCGATGGCCCGGCACGAGCACGACCCGCGGCTTGCAGCCCGCGCCTCGCGTGCCGAACGCCGGCTGCGGCTGCTTTCCTCCCTCCCCGCGCACGAGCAAGCCTCCCATGACGACGGCGCCGAGGAGATCCTCGAAGGAGAGATGGCGTGAACACGACCTTCCTCCATCTCCTGGGCGTCCAGCCCCCGCGGCTGATCGTTCCCGAACAGGCGGCCTCAAGCCCATTTCCAACGCTCGTCGGGACGGTGCTCATCATCCTCTCGATCACCCTCCTGGCGGCGGCGATGGTCGGCATCGGGGTCTGGCGCCACGATCGGCGGCGTCTGGTCGCGCCACCCGAGCGTGCATTCCTGGCCTACGCCCGTCGGTACGCACTCAGCAGCGCCCAGCGCGACACCGCGCGCCGGCTCGCAGGCCACCTGGGGCCCGATGTTCCGCCGGTGACGCTCCTGCTCAGCCGTGCTGCGCTCCGCCGTGCGGTGGCGATGGAGCTTGAGCACAAGCCCGAGCCGCGTGCGATCAAGGAACTGCAATCGCTGGTCGAGAAGATCGTCGGCGATCTCGAAGCGCCGCCGCCCGTGCAGCCCGCTTCGCCTTCCACGCCCGCGATCCCTGCGCCTTCCAAGCCCGTGGTTCGGCGCAAAAAGTCCGGCGCCTGAAGTCGACCCATCAGCCGGCGCTCGATGTCCTTCCATCATCAACAGTCGTCTGGAGCGGGTCCTCGCCCCGCAGCCGACGCGCGATGTCAGCGATGATCGCTCGATGGAGGTGTGCAGTAAAGTGGCTCATGCACATCGCCAGGGGGTTGGGTGGATGAACCCACCGAAGCTCGCGCCCCGGCGGCGCGGCGTTCCATGTGCCGATGAACCAGTCGAGCCGCTGGACATAACAGGTCAGCGCATCGGCATGATCCCCGGGCTGGTTGAGTGCATCATCGAGCACGGAGAGCATCGCCGAGCCCGGCGACATGCACCGTGCCGCTCGATCAATCTTGAACCAGCGTGCAAGCTGCGCCCCTTGGTGAGGTGTTGAGATCGTCAGCAGCCGATGGATCCGAAAGCGGTCGCCCCTGCCGCCCCAGGCCTCCGAACACGCCAGGTGGCGGCTGACGAGTCCACCCATCGAGATCGCCACGACGTCAAGCTCCCGCGTGCCCAGTGCATCAAGCCATGGGATGAGCCTTCTGCGGAGATGGTCGGCCGCGCCCTCGATCGAGCCCGCCCACGGGTAGGCGTGGCTGAGGATGCAACTGGGGTCGCGGCTGGTGAGTGCACACAGCCGACGCGCGAGTGTCCGTGACATCAATGGCGGCGAACGCCACCCGCCGATCACCGCCAGCGGGCGCACAAGCGCCACGGGCCGCCCGCGCATCTCCTCCATCGCCGCCTCGACACGGCCGGGATCTTCGTCAAGGTGCAGGCGGATGAGGGGGCGGGTTTGCATGGGGATCGGGGACCACAGGATAAGGGGTTTCTCGGGATTGCTCACTTGGATTTCACGTGCGGTTCACCGCGGGCACGCGGGAATGTGCGTCGGGAAACAGCGGCGAACCAACCGCGGATTCCCGGCGATTTTCAAAGCGGCGGGGGTTTTCGGGGGCAAATACGGAGAACACACATGTTCAAGAAGAGCAGCAATCTGAGGAATTCGGCGGGGATGCTTCTGGCGGTCGGCCTGGGCTTTGCGCCCGTGGCATGCGAGGACCGCGGCACGATGAACGGCACGAACAACTCGACGCCCGGCGACGCGACGCGCGACAACCGCAACGCCCCGGCCAATCCCAACACCTCCTCCAACTCGCGTGACGCCAACACCCCGGTGAATCCTTCGAACACGCCGGTGGACCCCAAGGCGGATAACACCGGCCGCAACGAGCGCGACCGCAGCGGCAACACGCCCACGCCCCCCGACCAGAGCCAGTCGCAGGCCGACCTCGACATCACCGCCGAGATCCGCCGGGCGATCATGAGCGACAACACCATGTCGGTGAACGCTCAGAACTGCAAGATCATCACCCAGAACGGCTCGGTCGTCCTGCGCGGACCGGTGAACACGCAGGCCGAGAAGGACGCCATCGGCGCGAAGGCTAAGGCCGTCCCCGGCGTCACTTCGGTGAACAACGAGCTTGAAGTCAAGGCGGGTTGAGACACCCCGCTCGAACGAGTACGAAGACCACCAACAGGAACCAGCGGTGTGGATGGTGGGGCGTGAGAGCCGTGTGCACCATGCACGGCTTGCACGTGCCGTCCGGACATCGCGATCGAATCTGAACCTCTTACCAGGAAACGGAGAAGAATCATGGCGACTTCCGTCATCGGCGTGTGCAAGACCGTGGACCAGGCAACCCGCATCGTCACCCGCCTCAAGAGCGCGGGCTTTGCCGACAACGACATCTCGGTGATCATGCCCGACACCCGCGGAACCCGCGACTTTGCACACACCCAGAGCACCAAGGCACCCGAGGGCGCGGCCACGGGCGCAACCGCGGGCGGCATCGCGGGCGGTGTGCTCGGTCTGCTCGCGGGCATCGGCGCCCTGGCGATCCCCGGCCTTGGGCCATTGATCGCCGCCGGCCCGATCCTCGCGGCCCTCTCGGGCGCAGCGGTCGGCGCTGCGGCGGGCGGCATCACCGGCGGCCTGATCGGCCTCGGTATCCCCGAATACGAAGCCAAGCGCTACGAAGGCAAGATCAAGAGCGGCAACATCCTGCTTGCAGTCCACGTCGAGAACGGCGATGAGAAGGACTGGGCCAAGAACATCCTCCAGGATGAGGGCGCAGAAGACATCTACGCCGCGACCGAAGCCACGCCCGATGTCAAGGTCAAGAGCACGGGCACCAATGTGCGTCCCGTGGTCTGATCAAGTCTGAATTCCAACCACGCGAACAGCGACGCTGCACGGTGTTTCGAAAGAGACAACGTGCGGTGTCGTTTTTGGAAAGAAGGAATCAAAGGAATCAAAGCATCTATAGGTCGTTGAGACGGTCTCGATTCCGGCGCTGCGGACAGTCCACCCTCCCGTGCGCACACGCACGCCCCGCTCCTCACACCCTCTCTTCCATTTTTCAACAACCTCAAGCTCCGTCCTGTTCCACACTTCCATCCGCTCTTCCCGCCCATATCTCCCTTCCCGTGCGCACACCGCTGAGCGCCCCCCGTATCTCCGGAGGCGCACATGCACCACGAAAAAGATCCCAACCCCATCCCCACCATCTCACCCGAGCCCGAGTACACCTTCGAGAACGACGTCAAACGCCTGATCGTCTTCAATCCCCCGCCCAACAAGTGTGCAGAGGTCCTCGAAGACCTCACCGACCCCGGGCACTCACTCCGCTCGATCGCCGTCCGCCACTCGATCTCCGTCGAAGCGCTCTCACTTTGGCTCGCGCGGCCTGAGGTCGCCGAATCGCTCGCCGCGATGCACACCGCCGCCGCGCAGCGTGCACAACTCGTCGCCACCATCCAGCTCACCCGCGCGGTCCCCGTCCTCCTCACATCGATCCAGGCCTACGAATCCGAGGAAGCACACTTTCCGCTGCAAAACTCGAGCGTCGCCATCCGCGCCCGAGTCATGCACCGCTCGGCCGCACTCCGCGCCATCCACCTCCTCCACACCATCGCCCACCCAACGAACGCGCCGCGCAAGCAAGCGCCTTCACCACCCGCGCAGCGCCACCACGCGCCCTCGACGGCTTCCAGCCTCACGCAGGCACCCTTTCCCGCGTCACATCCCCAGCCGTCGCCGACTCCGGCTCCCCAGCCCGCGCACGCTTCACCGCCGGCTTCCGATGTGCACCAACACGCTCCACGCACACTCACCCCGCCCGCGCCCACGGAGACACCCTTCATGACCTGCGTCGTGCTCGAAACGCCCCCAAAGCCCCAGTGCACACCCGTCTGTACACCCATGTGCACACCCGATCACCCCTGTGCACACACGCCCCCGAGATCCACACCCCCGTAAACTCCCGCCATGCGACGACACTTTGAAGCCCTGCACATCCTCGCCGCCATCCTCTGGTTCACCGCGCTCATGAGTGCAGGGCTCGGCGCGGCCGTCGCATTCCCCGTGCTCAAGCCCCTCAACCCACACCTCCCCGACTTTGCGCAGTTCCCCGGCGAACACTGGCGCATCGCCGGCGGCGCGATCGGTAACCGCCTCTTCACCATCTCCGACATCTTCCAGCTCGCCGGACCCATCGTGTGCACACTCTTCTTCATCCCCATCCTCCTCCGCGAGCGCAGCACCGCCGCGGAGGCGCCCCGCCTTGGCGGCATCACCATCGCACGCTCGGTCATCCTCCTCCTCGCATGTGCACTGGGCCTCTACCAATCCCTCATCCTCGGCCCCGACATGCGCCACACCATCGAAGCCTTCTGGTCCGCCGCACGTGCAGGCAACCTCGACACCGCCGCATCCCTGCAAGCCGCCTTCGACGCAAGCCACCCCAAAGCCCGCATCATCATGGAATCCTCCGCACTCCTCACCTTCCTCCTCATCATCCTCGGCCTCTGGTCCCGCCGGGTGCCCTGCCGGGTGCCCTGCTCCGTGCTGCTCTGAGCACGGGGCAGGCAAGGACAGC
>DATGXW010000063.1:0-3111 GCA_035298585.1 Phycisphaerales bacterium | reverse complement strand
CTGGCGCATCCGTGTGCACAGTCCTTTCCTGCTCCGCACATTCGAGCCGCCGATCGAGTCGATCGAAACCCGCCGCGTTATCGAGGTTTCGCGGCTTGGCAAGCGGATCGTGCTTGGGTTCGAGGAGGACTTGTTCGCGGTGATCCACCTGATGATCGCGGGCCGGTTTCGATGGGAAGATGGTCCGCCCAAGTGGGCCCGTGCGAGCGGGCCCGCGGGCCGATGGCTCCGGCCGCCGAAGATCGAGCTTGCGCGGATGGAGTTTGAGGAGCGGGGGACGCTGGTGTTGACCGAGGCGAGCCAGAAGAAGCGGGCAGCGCTGCACATGGTGGCGGGGAGGGAAGGGCTCGGCTCGCTCGCGGCGGTCGGGCTTGACGTGCTGACCTCGGACCTCGGGCGCTTTGCGAAGGTTCTGACCTCAGAGCACTGCACACTCAAGCGGGCGCTGACGACGCCGCGGCTCTTTGACGGGATCGGGAACGCGTACAGCGATGAGATCCTGCACACGGCGGGGCTGTCGCCGATGCAACTGACGGGGAACCTGTCGGAGGGGGAGATCGAGCGGCTGCACATGGCCGCGAGGGGCACGCTCACGACTTGGATCGGGAAGCTGCGAACGGAGTTCGGGCTTGATGATGGGATTGGGCGATTTCCAGGCCCGGGTGAGATCACGGCCTTTCGACCGGACTTTGCGGTGCACGGCAAGTACAACCAGCCGTGCCCGGTGTGCGGCACGAAGGTGCAGCGGATCGTCTACGCCGAGAACGAATGCAACTACTGCCCGCGGTGCCAGACCCAGGGGAGGCTGCTCGCCGACCGGGCGCGATCGAGGCTGCTCAAGGATGACTGGCCGCGGACGATCGAGGAACTCGAGGGCTTGTGAGACCTTCGGCGATTTGCTCAGCGGCGGCGGCGGAGTGCGAGCGCCACTGGAGCGAGGGCGAGCACCGACGGGGCGGGCACGGGGAAGTTGACGTTGTCGAGCCTTGTCGTCTCGATGAGACCGTTGCCGTACTCGGCGTTGATCCAGAGTTCATCGACATCGGCGAGCAGCGCGGCGAACTGGTCATCTCCGGCGACCGCGCCGGCGGCGTTGTTCACGCGGAAGGATGACGCGACAAGGGGGATCGTCACGGAGTTCCAGACGTCCGTCATCGGGAGGGCAAACTCCGAGACGAGCGTCAGGCCCGCGCCCTTGAGCACGACCACGGTGTCGGCGGTCCAGCTTGCGTGCGTGGTCGTGATATCGAAGGTCAGGTTGAACCCGGCGGCGGCGGCGCGGTTGCCGCGGTACGACTCGGGCGCGCGGAACATGATCGTGTTGTTCGTTGTGTCAGAAGCGGCGATGGCGCCGCCGGGGTTGCCGCCGGCGGCCTGCCAGGTCACGGCCAGTTCGCTGATGAGCGTCGAATAATCCCCCGCGCCGGCGGTGTCGGCGACGCTCCAGCCTTCGCTCCCGGCATCAAACGTGGAAACGGTCGCATGGGCGAGGGTTGAAAGACCGGCGACCAGTGAGATGGCGGCGGCGGTGTGCAGGGTCGGGCGATGCATGCTCTCTGCTCCTTGTGCGCCAGGGGAACGAGTGGGCGCACAGCGGCGGAGCCACCCCACGGAGTCCTGGGTCGTGATTCCCGATTCGCTCGGAGCTTCCGGCCGGTTCCACTATTCAGCGCTGAGCGGATCAGTAGCCGGCGTCGACATCGACGCAGTTCAGGAGCTGTTCTCCCTGCCCGAAGCGGCGGATGTTCTCCCTGAAGAGGGCCCACCAGCGCTGGTCGGTGATGTCGCCGTCGGCGGCGATGTGCGGGGTGATGATGACGTTGCTCATCGACCAGAGGGGATGGCCCTTGGGGAGGGGCTCGGGTTCGGTGACATCGAGGGCCGCGCCCGCGAGCGTGCCGTCCTTGAGCGCGGCGACCATGGCGTCGGTGTTGATGATCTTGCCGCGGGCGATGTTGATGATGTAGGCGCCGCGCTTGACGTGCTTGAACATGGCGGCGTCGAAGAGGTTCTCGGTTTCCGGCGTCAGGGGTGTGCACACGGCGATGATGTCAGCGCGAGGGAGGAGCGAGACGAGTTCGTCGGGTTTTCCGACGTGCGAAACGAAGTCGGGGGCGGGCACATCGCTGCGGCGGGTGGCGATGATCTCGACATCAAAGGCGTGTGCACGCCGGGCGATCTCGGTGCCGATCCCGCCGAGGCCGACGATGAGCATGGTTTTCCCGGCGAGAGCCTGGGCGGGGTGGGGAGTCTGGCCGCGCATCCACTCGCCCTTGTGCTGTGCGTCGAGGTAGTGGGGGAGCTGGCGGGTCAGGGCCAGGAGCGAGGCGATCGCGTGATCGGCGATGGCGGGCCCGTGCACACCCTTGGCGTTGGTGATCGTGATCTCCTTTCGGTCGCGCAGGCCGGGGATGGTGAGCAGTCGCTCGACGCCCGCACTCGGAGAGTGAATCCACGAGACTTTCTGGGCCTTTGCGAGCATGTCGGCCGAGAGCAGGCGAGCGTCGATGCCGTCGGCGGCGGCGGCGTGCTCAAGGGCGGCCTCGCGGGTGGATGCGAGGATGATGCGGACATTGGGTGCGAGCTGGGCGAGCTCGGCGATCTGGACATCGGTCAATGTACTGGCGAGGAATGTGAGGGTGACGCTGGCGCGCTGTGCGGCGTCCGCGGGCATGGGCCTGGCGATGCGTGCGTTGCGGGTGGAGCCTGGAAGCTCGGGCGGATCGGCGGGTTGTGCGATCGAGAGAAGTGCGGCCAGGATCGCGGCGAAGATCGGGTTCATGCGTGGGAGTGTATCGAAGCGTGGCCGCGGATCGGCGAAGAGGCGGCTACGGAACGAACCCGAGGCGCGAGCGAGCGAGGGAAGAGGGGAATAGCCGCGGATGAACGCGGAGGGACGCGGATCGGAGGGGAAGACAGAGACGGCCACGGATTGCACGGATGGGACGGATCGGAGAGGGAGATCAGGGGGAGGCGTGGATGTGAGGCTTGAAGCGCGGGATGGTGGGTGTGGGGAGATCGGAGAAGGTGGGGATGTGGAGGTGGGAGAGAGGGTGGGTGGAGGGGAGGGGGGAAGAAGAGTGGGATGAGGAGGAGAAGACGGGAGAGAGG
>DATGXW010000062.1:0-1899 GCA_035298585.1 Phycisphaerales bacterium | reverse complement strand
CCCCCCCCCCCCCAGTCCATCAAGCACCTTCTGAGGAGCAAAGAACAGCAGGCGGCCGTCGGGCCGCCTGCTGTGCATTCGGGCATGGATGTCGGGCCGCCGGATCAGCGGTTGACGGTCGGGAGCGCGGGCTTGAACTGGTGGATCACGGTCGTTCCCACCACCAGCTTGTCGAGCTTCACGCCCTTGCTGACGTCGTAGATCAACGTCAGCTTCTGGTCCTGGCGCGATGTGCTCATCGAGGGCAGATCATCCATCGTGCGCATCGGCTGGCCGCGGTTGAAACGGACCGTCCGCAGCTTGTCCTGCTCGTCGTAGATGTAGCCGACGGGCTCGTACGTCTGGCCGTCGGTGTCGACCAGCGTCGGCGCGGGCGTCCCCTTGTCGACGCCGACCTTGCCGAGCCAGGTCATGGGCTTGCCGGCCTCGGCCGAGAACTGGACGATCACGGTGTCGGGGCGCTCGAGGAACTTGTTGATCTGGAGGCTGCGCTCGATGCCGCGGGTGTTGCGGAACATCGCGATCTCGTAGGTCTCCTGTCCCTCGACCACCGCCTCGTCCTCGGTTGTCAGGCCGCGCTCGGTGCCGCGCTGCATGATGAAGCCGAGCTGGGGCCCGATCAGGATTCCAAGGTCGCGTGCATCCTGGTTCTGGCTCTGCACCGCCGGCCTCGTCGCGCGGTTGGAAGTAATCGAATCCTCCTCGGCGGGGATGTCGAAGATCGAGCCGTTGCGGATGCGTGCATCGCGGTCCTGCGCTGAGGAGTACGCGACGGGCTTCTTTGATTCGGGAAGCTCCACGCGGGTGTTCTTCACGTACAGGGCGATCGGTTCGTACCCGGGGGGCACCGGGAACTCAAAGCCCATGCGGGCCTCGGCCGAGCCGCCGGTCGACGAGACGTAGGTGTTGGGGGCGTCAAAGCGGAAGCGGGCGAACGCACGCTTGTCGGGCTTGGCCTGGCAGATCACCGAGACGGGGTAGACCGTCCGGTAGTCGCCCTTGCGGGCGGTGTTCTCGAGCAGGAGCCGGAGCTGGGCGTTGCCCAGGACCACCGAGCCCGAACGCTCGCGGGCGCTTGGCTGGAAGTTCAGGACAAAGCCGTGCAGCACGGTGCCGGCGGGGTAGGGGCTCTCGTTGATGTCCGTCACATTCTGAGAAACCGTGGGGTTCCAGTCATCCTTGAGTGCATCCGCCAGCGAGGAATTCTTGTCGCCCACCGTGAAACGCCGCCACACGTCAAAGTCCTTGAGCGCGATCGTGTTGCGGGCCTTGCCGTCGCCGAAGCTGATGCGCATCGCGTAGGGCACGTACTCAAGATCGGGGTAGTACTTGGCAAGCGGCGTGGCGGTCGAGAGCGAGCCGTTGCTTGCGGTCTTGTAGAAGGCGGCCGTGAGTCGATCCGCGGGAACCCAAAGGCCCGCGTCGGTGCGGAGGCTGCCGTTGGGCTGCTGGCCGACGGGCTCATAGCCGCCGAAGGAAGTCTCAAGCCGGAGGAATGCTCCGCTGAGCAGGATGATGCCGCTTGCGATGAGCCCCGAGAGAGCGCCGCACACGCCCCCGCCGACCGAGTCGACGGCGGTCGAGAACTTCATGTTGGAGGGACACGCCGCGTCGAGCCCGGCGCGAAGGAGCGCCATGGAGACGGCAAAGGGGATCGCCAGCGAAACAGCCCAGACCGTGCCGCCCCAGGCGCTGTTGCCATCGAGCTTGGTCAGGAGGAAGTAGGCAAGGGGCTCCCACACGCCAAAGGCGATGGCCCCCGCGAGCACGCACGCGACGAGGTTGAGGAAGGCCGAGAAGAAGCCTCGTGTCAGCCAGACCCAGCCCAGGAGGGCGATCACGACGATGACGACCAGGTTGAGAACCATTGCTCGACTCCACTGGCGACGGGCGGCTCAC
>DATGXW010000061.1:0-2626 GCA_035298585.1 Phycisphaerales bacterium | reverse complement strand
CCTCTCTCCCGTCTTCTCCTCCTCATCCCACTCTTCTTCCCCCCTCCCCTCCACCCACCCTCTCTCCCACCTCCACATCCCCACCTTCTCCGATCTCCCCACACCCACCATCCCGCGCTTCAAGCCTCACATCCACGCCTCTCCCTGATCTCCCTCTCCGATCCGTCCCATCCGTGCAATCCGTGAGGCATCAAGGCATCAAGGCATCAAGGCAGTGAGCGTGTGATGCCTGCCCCGGGCTCAAAGCAGCCCGGAGCAGGGCACCCGGTAAGACCATGAAGCAGGGAACTGGGGATGCATGGGGTGGAGAAAACGACACGGGGCCCGGGAACGAGTCCTGGGCCCCATGTGCTGGTGCACATATGGTCGGGATGTCGAGGCGTGGATCGGCGTGGGGATCGGTGTGGGGGGGATCAGCAGCCGGCTTCGAAGGCCAGGACGAAGGCGGTGAAGTCGTCGGTGTCGACGAAGCCGGTCTTGTCGAAGTCGGCGTTCTGGGTGCCGGCCTCGAAGGCGGCGACGAAGGCGACGTAGTCGTCGAGGTCGACAAAGCCGCTCTTGTCAAAGTCCGCGGGGCAGGTGTGGTACTGGAACTCGTAGGCGCCGCGGTCGACGGTGGCGGAGGTTTCACCCGAGGCCCACGGGACGTCGAGGACGCGGTCTTCACCGTCGAGGTCGAAGGGGTAGTACTCGAAGGTGAAGCCGTCGCCGTCGATGTCGGCAAAGTCCCAGGGGAGGTAGGCGTTGTCGCCGGTGTCGATGCAGGGGGAGTTGTCCTGCAGGCGGCAGTTGTCGTCGGTGGTGCCGGGGAGGTTGTCGCTGCCGTCGGCGTCGACGAAGTTGGGGTTGGAGTTGAGGCCTTCGACGGTGGTGTTGAACTTGGTGATGGTGGCGCTTGAGTTGGTCGCGTACTGCTTGGCGACGACGTTGGAGCTGTTGGGGTCGGTGTTGCCCCAGAGGATGGAGTTGCGGAGCTCGATGCTGGCCTGGTTGTTGGCGTAGAGGCCGCCGGCGGTGACGCCCGAGAAGTTCTTGGAGAAGGTGCAGTTGGTGATGATGGCGTCGTCGGTGCCGTCGCCGGCGATGTTGAGGGCGCCGCCGTTGCCGGAGCTTGCGGTGTTGCCGGAGAAGAGGGAGTTGAAGACGCGGACGCCGGCGAAGAGCGCCTTGACGCCGCCGGCGTCGCCGGTGGCGGAGTTGCCCAGGAAGACCGAGCGGTAGATGGTGGGATAGCCGGTGGTGTGGTGGTAGATCGCGCCGCCCGCGCCGTCGGAATCGTTGCTGATGAACTGGGTGTTGTGGAAGGCGGGGTAGTCGGTCGAGTAGACGGCGCCGCCGGAGACCGAGGCGTAGTTGCTGATGAACTTGCAGTTGTGGATCTGGACGCGTGACGCGACGGCGAGCATGCCGCCGCCCTTGGAGTCATCGCCGCCGCCCGATGCACGTCCGTTGGCGATGGTGAAGCCGTCGATGAGCGTGGAGCTGGAGACGTCCGAGGCGTCGACGACGTGGTAGGAGTTGTCGGAGGAGCCCGAGCCGCCGATGGCGCCGGACATGGCGGTGATGAAGAACCAGGGGGCGGTGCGCTGCGAGAGCGAGGTTTCGCTGCCGGCAAAGCCGCCGTAGAGGTGCAGGCCCGAGGGGATCACGAAGGACTCGGTGCGGCTGGAGCCGGTGGTGGGGTAGTAGAAGCTCGACTTGGTCCAGACTTCGCAGGCGTCGCCGCCGACGAGGGCGAGCTGCTTGAGGAGGGGGTTGAGGTCCTCGTAGGCGCTCGACCAGGAGGTTCCCGTGTTGGGATTGGAGGTCTGGCTCTTGGCGACGTAGAAGCGGAGGCGTTCGGAGTCGATCTTCCTGAGCTGGATGCCGGTGCACGTGGCGAGGCCGCCGATGGTGTCGTTGACCTTGACCTGGATCTGCCCGCCGGCGGTGACGGTGATGATGTGGATGGCGTGGCTGTCGCCGGGCATGAGGTCGTTGGTGAGGTTGGCGCCGACGTACTGGTAGGAGCTGGTGGTGCCGGTGACGGTGACGCCGGCTTCGATGTCGC
Source organism: Phycisphaerales bacterium (assembly GCA_035298585.1). GTDB lineage: Bacteria > Planctomycetota > Phycisphaerae > Phycisphaerales > UBA1924 > JAEUJB01. The sequence goes on along the minus strand of DATGXW010000061.1, from coordinate 576 downwards.
TGGCGGGGCGGCCGGCGTAGGTGAAGACGGCGTAGGTGCCGGCCTGGAGGTTGCCGAAGGTGTACGTGAGGGTGCCCCAGTTGTCCATCATCTGGCCGTCCTGCATCAGCTTGGCGGTTTCGCCGGTGATGCCCGAGTCAAAGACGCCGGTGATGGGGGTGGTCTTGTTCCACGCGAAGGAGACGGAGGTCGCGGCGCCGTTGAGGTTGACGAGCGTGGTGGAGGCGGCGGTGGAGGGGTTGATGTTGTTCCAGACGCCGGACTGGTTGGCGGCTCCGACGAAGGAGTTGGCGGGCACGCCGGCGCCATTGCCGCTCGTGGCGTTGATGTCGACATTGAAGGACTGTGCGGAGGCGGTGCCGGCGGCGAGGATGAGCGCGGAGATAGCGGTGCAACGGTGCATTGCGTGGACCTTTCGAGCGGTTGTTCCGACGAGATGGGTCCGGGGACGCTCACCAGCGAGCGGCGGACCTGTGGGAGCGGGGCGATCCGCGGCGGGTTGTTGTGTGCCGCGGGGCCGGGCTCTGAGAAGTCATGCGATGCACAGGGGGGCGTGGGCTAAGGGAAATCAGGAAA
>DATGXW010000060.1:0-6302 GCA_035298585.1 Phycisphaerales bacterium | reverse complement strand
AGCCTGGACTGGTCGTTCAGCGGGCCGGGGAGCAATGCACGTGCGATGGCGGACGCCGCGGGCAAGCTGACGGTGAACTTCTTCCCCGCGACCTCGTGGTCGGATGGGTGGAGCCCCGCATCGACGGTGCGCGTTGGGTACGCCGACTCGGGCCTGCACGGGTGGGACCTGATGGGCGCGGTGAACGGTTGGACGGGCCCCTTTGCGACGCTCACCAATGACGGCGGCGGGATGTACTCGACGACGATCTCGGTCGCGGCGGGCTCGTACGAGTTCAAGTTCCGCAAGGATGGCGACTGGGCGATCAGCGTGGGCGGCGATTTCGGCAATTCGGCCGGGAACGCGTCGTTCACGACCGCGGGCGGGCAGGTCAAGTTTGAGCTTGATCTCCCCAACGGCCGCTGGCGGGTGACGGATGTCCCGACGCCGGGGGCGATGGCCCTGGCGGGGCTTGCGGGCCTGGCGGCAGCGCGTCGCCGCCGCTAAACGCACACGGTGTGCGGAAGCGATGAACCATGAAAAAAGAGGCCCGGCCGCGGGTGCGGCCGGGCCTCCGGCTTTTTTGAATCAAAGGGGTCGCCGTGTACGCATGGGCGCCGCGGCGGTGTGCGGTTCAGCGGGGCTTTCCGCAGGGTTTTCAGCAGGGGTTGTCGAAGAGTGCGGCGAAGATCGTGAAGTCGTCGGTGTCGACGAAGCCGGAGTGGTCGAGGTCGGCGATCTCGGTGCCTTCTTCGAAGGCCTGGACGAAGACGCCAAAGTCGTTGAAGTCGACAAAGCCGGACATGTCCATGTCGGCCGCGCAGTAGAAGTCGCAGCGGAGCGTGAGGGTGGAGGAGGACTGCGAGAGGTTGGGTGAGGGAAGGCTCTGCGAAACGGTGTCGAGCGCGGAGCTGAAGGTGTACTGGCCGGGTTCGAGGATGGCGGTGCCGACGTAGCTTTCCTGGCCGGCGGCGGCGCGGCTGAGGTTGAGGAGCGTGCCGGCGGGGCCGGCGATCTTGAAGCTGGCGGTGGAGGAGCCGCGGTTGACGGCGGTGTTGGCGAGGGTGACGGTGGTCTTGACGCGGACGAGCGAATCGACGCGGTAGGTGGTGTTGATCGAGCCCCGGGAGTGGGAGAAGACCATGCCGGGGCTGATGCACAGGGAGTACTCGTCGATCGTCATGGAGGCGACGAGCGAGTTTGGCGTGATGGTTGAGGTCTGGCGTGCGTTGGCGAAGCCGTGCTGCTTGCCGAGCTTGACGAACTTGCCGAGCTTGCGGTCAAAGGGCGTGAGGGTGTTGCTCGAGGTGATGTCCGAGTCGTACCCCGAGGAGTAGGTGCCCGAGTCGATGGCGAGCGTCTCGACGAACAACTCTCGCGACGCCGAGATCGGTGTGACGCTGGCGGCCAGCGCGGAAGAACCACCGAGCCCAACGAGCGTTGAGAGCAGGAACACATTGATCTTCATGTGACGACGTACTCCGGACCCTTCCACCACAGCCCAGAACCCCTTGTGAAGCACGGATTGTGGCGATCAAGGTCAGGTTTGCAAGGCTATTTCTGCGTTATTTCCGGAACTTCAGCGCGGGAAATCCCCCATTTTCACGTTGCTTTCATGTTGGGCGGTCCCACTGCACGCCTTTCATGGGGGTGGTCGGGTTGCGTTGTGCCTTGCAAGCTCCGGACTTACGCAATGTGCAGGGCGTATTACCCCCATGCATGCGTGGGTGTGTGGTAGCGGTTGTGTGCGCGGGGGGCGGATGGGGGGAGGAAAGATGCACATCAGGTCGTCAGCGAGCGGACAACCTCGGCGAGGGTGGTCGAACCGGCGTTGACCTTGGCGTATCCATCTTCCACGAGTGTGCGGAGATGGCCGCTTTCTCGCGCGGTGGCGGCGATGCGGGGGGCGGATGTGCGGTGCATGACCTGCTCGCGGGTTGCATCGGTGAGCTCGAAGAGTTCGTAGAGGCCGACGCGGCCGCGGTAGCCCGTGTTGCGGCATGCACGGCAGCCGGCGCCCTTGACGAGCGACTTTCCGGGCGTGATGACAAAGCCCTCGGGGATGTCGGCGGCTTCTGGCATGAAGGGTTCACAGCACGCCGCACAGACCCGGCGGACGAGGCGCTGGGCCATGACGCCTTCCACGGATGAGGCGACGAGGAACGGCTCGACGCCCATGTCGAGGAGGCGTGTGATCGAGCCGGGCGAGTCGTTGGTGTGCAGCGTGGAGAAGACAAGGTGGCCGGTGAGCGAGGCCTGGATGGCGGTCTCGGCGGTTTCCTTGTCGCGGATCTCACCGATCATGACGACGTCGGGGTCGTGGCGGAGGATGGCGCGGAGGCCTGCGGCAAAGTCGAGTCCGACCTTGTGGTTGACCTGGATCTGGTTGACGCCCGGGACGTGGTACTCGACGGGGTCCTCGACCGTGATGGCCTTGATCTCGTCGGAGACGATGCGGTTGAGAGAAGCGTAGAGCGTGGTCGACTTGCCCGAGCCGGTGGGGCCGGTGACGAGCAGGATGCCGTGGGGGCGGTCGATGAGCTTGGCCCAGCGGGAGACGACCCACTCGGGCATGCCGAGCTGGTCGAGCGTCATGAGGACCGCACTCTTGTTGAGGACGCGGAGCACAACACCCTCGCCAAAGAGCATGGGAATGATGCTCAGGCGAAGGTCAAACTCCTCGGGGGATCTGCCGGGGAGCCGGGCCTTGAAGGTGATGCGTCCATCCTGGGGGACTCGCTTCTCGGCGATGTTGAGGTTCGCCATGATCTTCAGGCGGCTGATGATCGCGGCGCCGAAGCGGTTGATGGTGGGGGGGACGCTGGCGCGCTGGAGGACGCCGTCGATGCGGTAGCGCACGGCGAGTTCGTGCTCGTAGGGTTCGATGTGGACGTCGGTGGCGCGCTCGGTGATGGCCTCGGTCAGGAGGTCGTTGACCAGGCGGATGACCGAGGCCTCCTGGGCCTGCTCGGCGTCGTCACCCGAGGGTTTGATCTCGGAGGAGGCGTCGTCCATGCCGGCGGACATGGCGTCGAGGGTGTCGCCGCCGACGCCGAAGTGTGCACGGATGAACTTGCGGAGGTCATCCTCGTCGGCGAGGGCGAGCTCGATCGAGCAGCCGGTGACGAGCTTGAGCTCATCGAGCACCGCAAGGTCGAAGGGGTCGCTGGTGGCGACGACGAGGCGCGAGTCTTCCTTGCGGATGGGGACGCAGTGGAGCCTGAAGATGAGCCGTGAGGGGATTGCCGAGAGCACGGCGGTGTCGACCTCGAGCGTGTCGAGATCGACGACGGGCATGTGGAACTGCGATGAGATGGTCTGGAGGATCTGGTCGCGCGTGACCAGGCCGCGGCGGATCAGGACTCGGTCGAGCCGTTCGCCGGCCGCCGCAGTCTCGGTCATGGCGTCGACGAGCTGCTCGCGCGAGATCAGTCCTTGATCGACCAGCAGCGTTCCGATCGCCATCGCGAGCCCTCCTGAATCCAGCCACGATCATTGACCGCCAAGGCAAGAGAACACATCCATCAGAACGCAGAGAACGCGGGGTGCACCGAAAGGCTGATTGAAAAGAGGGGAGCGATTGCGAGAGGTTGACGTCTGTCGAGCTTCCGGGCGTTCTGCTTGTTTGCGGTGTGCGTCTTGATCTGCAGATTACCCGGGATAGGTGCTGCTCGTCCGGTCGGTCTCCCAGACGGTGAGGTTGATCAAATCAGCCTCCGGGCAGCGTTTCGATACGTGCGGCCTGAGGAGTTCAAAGAAGACCCGCGCGATGTTCTCAACCGTCGGCAGGACGCCGCCGGGCTCGCGGAACTCGGGCGTGTCGACGTTCAGGTGCTTGTGGTCGAAGCGGTCGATGAGGATGGACGACGTGAGCGCGGTCAGATCGCCGTGCGTGAACCCGGCCCGGCCCTGGTCGTCGACCGCCACGCGCACGGTGGGTTCCACGACGTAGTTGTGGCCGTGGCCGGCGGCGTTGTTGCACTTGCCGAACTTGGCGACGTTCTCCGCGTCGCTCATCGCGGGGTTGTGGAGCCGGTGGGAGGCGGAGAAGTCAAAGCGCTGGCGGATGAGGACGCTGGTCGCGGCGGGGCGTTCATCGCTTTGCGGGGTGCCGGCGCGTGGTGTCATTTCGAAGGAATGGTATGGGGTGACCCACCAGCGGACGGACCGGACCTGGCCGCCGAGGGAGCGGTTGATCTGGCTTGCGGCATCGCGGAGTGCACACAGGGAGGTGGGGGCGGCAAGGCCGGGACGTATGACATGCTGGACGGCCAGGACCACCGCGCGGTCGATGGCCTTGATGTCCTTGACGTACGAGGTGTCGGGTTCGAGAGCGCCGGCGCAGACGATGTCAAACTGGTAGTGTGCGGGCAGGACATCGATCGCACCCACGCCGGAAAAGCCTGAGGAGGTCTTACCGGAAGATGCCGGAAGGTAAGTGTTTGGGGCTGTGGAAGATGGACTTGGGGGAATGTTGAGTCGAACCGAACGGGTAAGGGTCCACATCCGAGTAACCTCGTGGTGCTGCAGGCCGACCATGCGGGGGCAGGGGTCCGATTGACGGAGTTCCGTCCCCCCCGGTGTGCAGCGTATCGAAGGAGACTTGCATGGATCGGGGTATCAATCGGCTCATGAAGCGTTCGATGGCGGTGGGGTGCCTGGTTTCGATGCTGGGCGCCATGGCGATCACGGGGTGCGAGAAGCCTGCGGAGCCCGCCAAGACCCCCGCTCCGGCGGCGGGTACGGGCGGCGAAAAGACACCGGCCCCGAAGAAGGAAGATGTGAAGCCGGGCGGTGATGTGCCCCCTCCGCCTCCGTCGGACAAGTGAATCCGCGTGAGCGGAGGATGGCACCCATCCGGATCTTTCGCGGATCAGGTACACTTCCGGAGTACATCCCCCTGCGGGAGCACATGGGTGCTCCCGCGGGGGTTGTGTGGATAGGCTGTCCTGCACCGCGGATGAACCGTGCGGGACCAGGAATGACGCTCATGTCGCATTGTCGACTGCTTTCGGCGGCTCTGGCTTTGACCTCGGTGTGCGGCATCTCGATGGGGCAGGACCAGGCCGCGCCCCAACCGGCTCAGGAACCTGTCAAGGAGACCGCGCCGGTGAATCAGCCCGCGCCATCGGGCGGCCAGCCGGTCAAGGGGCCCGAAGCCAAGCCGGGCGAGGCCAAACCCGCCGAGGCCAAACCTTCGGGCGAGGTGCCGAAGGAGGCCAAGGCCACGGAGGATCCGTACGTCCTTGGGATCACGGTCAAGGACATCAACGGGGCTGAGCAGAAGCTTGAGCAGTACAAGGGCAAGGTCATCCTGATCGTGAACGTGGCGAGCAACTGCGGGTTTACGCCCCAGTACGAGGGGTTGCAGCGGCTTTACGACAAGCGGCGCGATGAAGGCCTGGTGATCCTGGGGTTCCCGTCCAACGACTTCGGGGCCCAGGAGCCGGGGACGAACGCGGAGATCAAGGAATACTGCACATCGAAGTACGGGGTCTCGTTCCCGATGTTCGAGAAGATCAGCGTGATCGGTGCACAGCAGCATCCGCTGTACAAGAAGCTTTCTGGGCAGCCCGCGCCGGTGGGGGGTGACCCGAACTGGAACTTCACGAAGTTCCTCGTGGACCGCTCGGGGAACGTGGTGGCGCGGTTCAACAGCCGCGCGGTGCCGGACGACACGAGCGAGAAGATTTCGCCCGAGAGCAAGGCGATGGCCGACAAGATCGATGAGCTTCTCAAGGCCAAGGGGTGAGTGATATCCGCGAAGGCGGTTGGCAGTTTTCACCGCGTTTTCCAAGTGCCGACGTTCGAATACATCGCCCTTGACAAAGCCGGCCGCAGGATCGGCGGGATTCTCTCGGGCCCGACCGAGCAGGCGGTGCTGGGCGAGCTTGAGTCGCGCCGGCTGACGCCGATCTCGATCGAGGCGCGGGACGATGCGGTGATGCGGGGGCGGGGTGTCTCGGCCCGCAAGATGGGTGCGGCGTACACGCAGCTTGCCGAGTTGCTGGACGCGGGCGTGCCCCTGCTGCGATCGCTCAAGATCATCGGCGGCAGGAAGAGTGATCCGCGGCTGGGCGCGGTCTTTCAGGAGATCGCCGAAGCGGTTTCGGAAGGGTCTGACCTGGCGAGCGCCATGCAGCGGCGGCCGGAGTTTTTTCCATCGATCCACATCGCGATGGTGCGCGCGGGGGAAAAGGGCGGGTTTCTTGAGAGCGTGCTGCAGCGGCTTGCACAGCTTGCAACATCGCAGGCCGAGCTCCAGAGCAAGGTGGTCGGGAGCCTGGTGTATCCGGGATTTCTCCTGATCAGCGGGGGGGGTG
>DATGXW010000059.1:0-10099 GCA_035298585.1 Phycisphaerales bacterium | reverse complement strand
GGATCTGGGGGCCGCGGATCTTTTCAGCCGTGCGGGGCTGGAGGCGCGCCGGACGCTGCTGCCGTTGGCGGAAGTGCTCCTTCCCTGGCTATTGGTTCTGGCGCTGCTGGATATCGCCATGCGGCGAATCGCGTGGGATCGGCTCGCGGAGGATCGGCCCAAGCTCGCGGCGGGCGCGGTGCGTTCACTGGCGGAACGACTCTCGGCTGGCCCGGCGGAGGCCAGCGTAGGAACAGGCAGCCCGGGCGCTTCGGCGGCGTCCGGGCCGGCGGCATTTACCGAGAAGGATGCGGAGGATCTCATCCGTGTGCAGCGCGACAGGCGGATGGCAGAACGCCTTGCCGCAGCGCGGCGTGCACAAGAGTCCGCAAGCGGCCCAGCGAACACGTTTTCTGCTGCCACATCCCCCCCACTTCATCCACACCCATCGCAGACCCGCGGAGGAAGCACCGACGGCGCGACGACGGACGGGGATTCGGGCGTGCCGCCGGAAACTCCCGCGCCGGAGAGCGGGCTTGCGGCGGCCAAGCGGCGTGCACGCCAGCGGTATGAGGAGGAGTAGAGCATGGCTGAGTCGACGGATGGAGGTGGGCAAGGCAAGGGTGAGTGTGCAGCGCTGCACACGCTGAATCCGACGGGGAGATTTACCGACCGGGTGGGCGACTATGTCCGGTTCCGTCCGAGCTATCCGCCGGAAGCGATCGACGCGATGCTTGCGGGACTTGGGGATCCAGCGAAGATACGCGCGGCGGACATCGGGGCGGGGACGGGGATTTCCGCGCGGCTGCTGGCGGACCGCGGCGTGCAGGTGACGGCGGTTGAGCCTAACGAGGCGATGCGGAGGGCGGCGGGTGTGCACACGGGGATCCGGTGGGTCGCGGCCACGGCGGAAGCGACGACGCTGGGTGATGCGAGCCAGGACCTTGTCGTGTGTGCACAGGCGTTTCACTGGTTCCGCGCTGCCGAGGCGCTGCGGGATTTTGCGCGGATCTTGTGCAAGGGCGGACGCCTGGCGCTGGTGTGGAACCAGCGCGATCGCCACGACCCCCTCACGTGTGCATACACGGCGGCGATTGTGGCGGCGGCGACGGATCCGCAGGTGGAACGCATGCCGTTTGATGCGAGCTGCTTGACGAGCACGAGTGACTTTGTGGGGTACGGGGTGCTCGAATTTGCATTCCGCCAGCGGCTGGACCTTGCGGGGTTGATCGGACGAGCGACGAGCGCGTCGTATGTGCCCTCGAGCGGGCCGGGGCATGAACGGCTGGTGCGGGATTTGACGGCAGCGCACGGGAGGCACGCGGATTCAAGCGGGATGGTGGAGCTTGTGTACAGGACGCAAGTGCACACGGCTGCGCGGGCGTAAACCACGCACGCATCTGCAACATGCGTTCTAAGAGCGCGGGAGTTCGAGGATTCAGGCCGGGAACTGCCAAGCGAGGACGGGGCCGATTGCCAGGGGTGGAATCCGTGCATACGTTCGCGGGTCAGATTGCAAGGAGCCACCCGTGTACATGCTTTCACTGCTTCAGGATGCCCCCCCGTCCGCCGCGCCCGCCAGCACCGAGAAGAGCGTCGACGTCACCAAGGCTGCGCAGGAGTTCATGATCGACCCGACATCGGCGGTGTCGCGGTGGGTCGATGTCGGCTGGGACATGGTCAAGCTGCACGGTCCTGGCGTGGTGGGGGCATTCCTCATCATGTTCATCGCGTACGCACTTGCGAAGTGGGCGCGGGGCGTGGTGATCAAGGGTTGCAACCGGGCGAAGATCGACATCACGCTTGGCAAGTTCTTCGGGAACATGGCCAAGTGGACGATCCTGATCTTCGGCGTGGTGACGGCGGCGGGGACGGTCGGGATCTCGACGACGGGCTTTGCGGCGATGATCGGCGCGGCGGGGCTTGCGATCGGGCTTGCGCTGCAGGGCAACCTGGGCAACCTCGCGGCGGGCGTGCTGCTGCTGGTCTTCCGTCCATTCAAGATCGGCGACTCGGTGATCGTGGCGGGGCAGGCGGGGATCATCGACGGGATCGACCTCTTCACGACGAATGTCGACACGGCGGACAACCGTCGCGTGATCGTGCCCAACGGGGCGATCTTCGGCGGCGTGATCGAGAACCAGACGCATCATCCCCGGCGACGCATCGATCTCACCGCGACCATCGCCGGCGGGCATGACATCGAGAAGAGCCGGGCCATCCTGCGGGGCGTCATCGATCGCGTGATGGAGGCGGGAATCGGGGCCGTGGCGGAAGCGCCCAACGGCGTGACGCTGACGGAGGTCTTCCCGAACCAGGTCTGGACGCTCAACGTGTGGGCGCAGACAAGCAAGCTCGGCGCGGTGCGCGAGCGGCTGCTGATCGAACTGCGCACGACGATCGACCGCGAGCAGATCGCACCGCCCGCGGGTGTGCAGCTTGTCCGTCATGTGCAGTAACGCGGCAATCCGAGCTTGAATGCACACCGAAGGGCCCTTCAAAGGGCCTTTTTCGTTGCTTTGAAGGGCACGGCGTGAGAACGACGCCCGGACGTTCGTTTATCTGACAGGGAAGAGACCCCGCCGGACCATAGAAGCAGCGCACGCGGCGCGGACGGAACCTTGAAGGAAGGTAGAACCGGGCCGGGCTTGAAAACGTAAAGACTTGTGCCACATTGGGTTACGAGATACCCAAGTCAGGACAACTGGAGAGAAGTCATGTTCGCGATGGACCCCGTCGGAAGGACTCGGGTGGGGGCCGGGCTGCTATCACGCCGCCCATGCATGGCCGGACACAAGATGTGCACGATGATGATCGCGATCAGCGCTGCGGCGATCAGCGCGGCGACCGTCGATGCACAGGCGGGATTTGTGTCGGTCGCTGCGACATCCAACATCTTTGGCGCGGGCCATTCGATCGCGCCGGATCCGGGCAGCTATGGACCCGGCACGCTGCCCCCGTTCATCGAACTTGCCGCGGGCACGGGCCGATCGATCACGTTCGACACCGTGACGGGCGAGGTCTCGTGCCTGACGCGGCTGGGGTGGTACAACGGGCCCGACGGGGGCACGTACGCAACAGGCGACACGGACATCCTTTCGTTCAACGGGATCTCGGGGATCACGCACGCGTCGAGCACGATGTTTCTGGCGGGCGTGTTCACGGATGGAACGGTGCCCGAGGGCCTTGCGCCCGAGCGGCAGAACGCGACCTTTGCAAGCACAGCGCTCTCGTGGGCGCCGCAGCTTTTCCAGTCGTTCTTCATCGGCGATGGCTTGACCGGCACGGGCAGCGGCTCGGTGCAGGTCTTCCACATCCCTGACAGCGCCACGCGGCTGTACCTTGGCTTTGCGGATGCGTACGGCTTTGGCGACCCGGTGGGCCTGCCCGGTTCCTACAACGACAACAGCGGCTGGCTCGACGTTGGATACACCGTGGTGCCCGCTCCGACGACGCTTGCGATCGCGGCCAGCGCGTGTGCATTCGCGGCCCGGCGTCGCCGCTGATCCGGGCTGCCTTCAAACCTGCCACTCAACTCCCCGCGGTGCGGATGGTCGTCGAGGCCATCCGCACGGCATTTTTGGGGACTACTTCAGTTGCTGGATGGAGAGGGCGGGGTATCGATCGCGGGACGGCGGCGCGCCCGCATCCACTGGACGACGTTGTAGATGGCAAAGCCGAGCATGCCCGTGTCATCGGTCCAGCCGATAATCGGGAGGAAATCCGGGATGAAGTCGAAGGGGGAGATGATGTAGATAAGGCAGATGAGTACCCAGATCCCGTGCGGGATGTTGAGCGGGCCGCGCTTGGGGTCGCGTGTGCGCCGGGTTGCGGTGACGGGGTGTGGCTCCTGCATGGTGCGTGCCTCGGGTGTGCACAGGGGCGGGACTGTTCTCCAAGATTATTCGGTAATCGCGGCGGGAGTTTTGGGTCGCTGCAGGTGGCGTGTCATGCCTGCGCGACCGCTCGCAGGCGGGCGGCCGTCAGTCGCTGACGCGTCTTGAAGAACGCTCGCCAGGGATCCTTGCCGAGCTTGACGTTCCCGGCGAGCAGGTCGGGGACCGTGTAGGTGTCCGCGGCCTTGAGCGTGACAAGGTCGTTCCAATCAAGGGGCATGGAGACGCCCGCGCGGGGGCGCGCACGTGCCGAATAGGCGGCGACGGAGGTCGCTCCGCGGCCGTTGCGGAGGTAATCGACGAAGATCCTGCCCTTGCGCTTGGCCTTGTTCATCACAGAGACGTACGCGGTGGGTTCGCGTCGCTCGAGCTGCTCGGCTATGCCCCGCGCGAAGGACTTTGCTGTCTCCCAGTCGACCGTCCGATCGATCGGGATGGCGATGTGCAGCCCCTTGCCACCCGAGGTCTTGACGAAACAGGTCAGGTCGAGGGAGTTGAGCAGTGTGCGGACCTTGATCGCGCCGACCTTGACCTCGTCGAATGAGATATCGGGGCCGGGATCGAGGTCGATCGTCAGCATGTCGGGACGTTCGACATCATCGTTGCGCGAGCCCCAGGGATGGATCTCGATCACGCCGTTCTGGATGAGCATCAGAAGCCCCTCGACCGAGTCGATCGTGATGTGCCGGGCGGGGCCATCAGACTCCTCGATCTCGATCGACTTCACGGGCGGGCGGAAGGTCTGCGCGATGTGTTTCTGAAAAAAGCAGGAGCCCCCACTTCCTTCCGGGCAGCGGACGGTGCTGAGGGGCCGATCGGCGATATACGGGAGCATCCGTTCGGCCACAAGATCGTAGTACTGGACGAGCTGGAGCTTGGTGATCCCACGCTCGGGAAAGACAACCCGCTCGGGGTGCGTGACGCGAACACCGTGGACGGTATTTTCGGACTTGGCGGAGGTGGGAGGGGCCGCGGCATTGGCTGATTTTCCAGCCTGTTTTGCGTGCTCGCCGGTGGATCGCGTGGGAGTGCCCGCGGACTTGCGTCGCCTGGAGGATGAGTGCACGTGCGTGTGCGTCGGGTCGGGCATGTCGATTTCCTCCATCGGGATGGAGCGAGCCTTCGCGGTCTTGTCGGTCTGGGGCGCGGGTTGCTCGATTCTCACGTCGGCGGCGGGCTTGTCCTCGCGGAGGCCTTGAAAGGAGGGATGGCGGAGCCGGAGGTCGTGCGTCCACTCGCTGAAGGCAACCTCGCACACGAGCTTGGGCTCGACCCAGGTCGCGTCGCGTACTTCCGCCCGGGGAGGATCGACATCGAGGGGGTGGGCATCGCGCTTGAGGGGGGTGAGACGCCGCATGACATCCCGCAGCGTCGCCTGCGAGAAGCCGGTGCCGACCTGGCCGGTGTATATCAACCTGCCCTGTGCATCGTGCGCTGCAAGGAGCAAGGCGCCGAAGTGGGTTCGCGAGCCGCCGGGCGCGGTGTAACCGGCGATGATGAACTCCTGGCGCTGTCCGCACTTGACCTTGAGCCACGTGCGCGAGCGGCCGGGCTGGTAGGGAGCATCCGCGAGTTTGGAGACGATCCCCTCCATGGACATGCCGCAGGCCCTGGCGTGGATTTCCTCGCCGCTCCCGGCGATATGGTCGCTGTACCGGAGGTGCTGAAGCCCCGGGCGGTTTTCGATGAGACCTCGAAGGACGTTCTTGCGATCCAGGAGTGCTGCACGACGAAGATCGACACCGTCGAGATAGAGCACATCAAAGGCGTAGAGGATCAGCGATTGCGAACCTCCGTCTTTGATCGCGTTCTGCAGACCCTGGAAGCTTGATTTCCCGCGTGGATCGATGAAGCAGACCTCGCCGTCGATGATCGCACTCTGGGCACCCAGCCCGGCGAGATCCTGCGCGACGCGATCGAACCTGGAGGTCCAGTCCTTGCCACCGCGGGTCATGAGCTTGACCGCGCGGTTCTCGATGTAACAGAGAAGGCGGTAACCGTCGAACTTGACCTCGTGGATCCACTCGTCTCCGACGGGTGCACGTCCGACCAGTGCGCACAGTTGCGGATCGAGGTTCCTTTCCATCATCCCGAGGCGGGCGCCGGTGATGGCGCGGAGGAGCGCGGGATCGACGGAGGGGGTGGAGGCGCCTGGGCGATGTCTGGAAGCGGGGCTGGATGCACGCGAGGGTTTCGAACTGCTGCGCAGCGATGTGCGGAGTAGCGCAGGAACCGCGGCGGGGGGCGCGGGTGATCGCCGCGACGCAGCGCGGGCGCTTGTCCTGGTTCGGGCATTGGTGTTCAGCGTCGTTCGCGGTGCGGGCTTTGCACGTGAACGCGATGCCGGGTTGGAACCAGTGGGCGATCGCTTCCCAGATCGATTCGTTGATCTCCCCGGAGGCGGGCGTGATCGACCTCCCGCGGCGATCTCATCGAGGTCTCGGCCGGTTTTGACGCTCCGCGGCTGCTGGTCGATGATGGATGTGCCGGGGGCTGCCGCGTCGTCGGTCTTCTTGATGAGGAGCCAGTTGGGCTTGTCCCCCGCGCGGCGCGGGGGCATGCGTGTCAGGGTCCACTCCCCCGAGAGCTTCTCTCCCTGGAGCGTGAACGAGAGCTTGCCTTTCCGCAGCGCGGCGGAAGCGTCCGTTTCGAGCGGCGTCCAGACGCCGCGGTCCCAGAGCATGACGGCGCCGCCGCCGTACTCACCTTGCGGAATCGTGCCCTCGAAGTTGCCGTAGGGAAGCGGGTGGTCCTCAACCTCGACCGCGAGGCGCTTGTCCTTGGGATCAAGCGATGGCCCCTTGGGAACAGCCCAGGATTTGAGCACACCCTCAAGCTCCAGGCGAAAGTCGTAGTGCAGATGCGAGGCGTCGTGCTTCTGGACCACAAATGCGAGGGCTTTGCCGGATCGCTTCGATTTCGCGCGACTTGCCGGGTTTGATGCGGACTTAGAGGCCAACTTCGAGCTCGACTTCGATGCCGACTTCCCGGCGGGCGTGGGGGCCGGCTCGGGGGTCTTGGTGAAGTCCCGCTTGCGTGCATATTCCTTGATTGTTCCACGCCGTGCCAATCGAGAACTCCCGGTAGTGTCAACCGGCCTTGCGGCGGGTTGTGGCCTTGCGGGCCGCGGCGGGGCGGGAGCGCCGCGTGGTGGAACGTGCGGCGGGGGACTTGGCGGGCTGCTTGTGCTCCACGCTCTTCTTGAGAAGCTCCATGAAGTTGATCGGGGCCGGCGCTTCCTCTTCCGCCTCGGGCTCGGGCTCTGCGGACTGAGCCATGTCGCCGGCCTTGATCTTCTTGTCGATCCACTTCATCAGCGCATCGCGGTACTCATCGTGGTTGCGCTCAGGCTCCCACCTGGCGGTCATGCTCTCGACCAGCGTCTGGGCGATCTTGAGCTCCTGCGGCGTGACGCCGTTTGCCTTCGCGCCCGATGATGGAATCTCCAGTCCCTTGGGTTCCTTGAGTTCCTGTGCGTAGCGGAGCAGCTCGAGAATGAGCACATTTCCCTGCGGCATCACGGCGGCCATGTACTGCCGCGTGCGGATGACCACGCGGGCAATCCCGACCTGGCCGGTATCCTTGAGGACTTCGCGGAGCAGGACGTACCCCTTCTTCCCGTGCTTGCCCGGCTCGACGTAGTAGGGCTTGTCAAAGTACATCACGTCGATGTCCGCGAGCTTGACGAAGGACTCGATCTCGATGGCCTTGGTCGCCTCGGGGGCCGCGCGCTTGAGCTCGGCATCGTTGAGGATGACGTAGTTCCCCTTGCTGTATTCGTACCCGCGGACGATCGTGTCCCAGGGCACTTCCTGCCCGGTCTCGGCGTTGACGCGCTCGTAGACGACGCGTGACTGATCGCGGCTGTCGATGAGGTGGAGCTGCAAGTCGGCCCGCTGCTCCACGGTGTAAAGATTCACGGGGATGTTGACAAGCCCGAAGGAAATGTGCCCCCGCCAGACCGGTCGTGCCATGTGAGATCCACCTCGCGTACCCGAAAGGCGTGATTGTCCAGCGCCCAAGAGGGCCCGCCCTGAGGCCCACATCACGGTTGAACACGCCACGGTAAACAGGCAGCGCGATGGGGCCGGAAGGTCATGGAGCACACGGCGTGAACGAGGCCTCATCCGGCGGGTTCACCCGCCATTGTCCCGCAATTTCGGTCATCGTGCGTGCATTTTGCAGCAAGGCGAACATACGCAGCCTCGGCGACGTACACTTGGGGGCTCCCCGCGGAGGGCCGCATGCGGGCCGTGTGCGTGGGGCGAGTTCTTTGACAAGTTGGGGCCGAACTGGTTTCGACCGGGCATGTGATACTTGGCGTGGCGCGTCGAGGCGCACGTGGACCTTCGTAAAAAGCGTGCAAACAATAACTGCTGAGAGCAACTACGCTCTCGCGGCCTAACTTAGGCTGCGGAGACCCTGCCGGACGCCTGATAGGGCGGGGTCTCAAAGACATCAGGCTGGCTCCCCCGCGACGCCTTCGGGCGGGGGAGTGAGAAAACTCCGCGGGCTGGGTTCCTGGACATGCTGCTGATGGCAGTTCCGGGCGCTGAGATCAAACCATCAGACACACGCGTAGAGGCGTCAAGTTGACTGACCTGGCACTGGGGTTCGATTCCCCACGGCTCCATTTTCCCTTGAATCCATCGTACCGACGGCATGGCGACCCGGGCACGGTCTCACCCCCGGGGAAGCGATACCGACCGAACAGAAGCTCGCGTTTGAGCTCGCCTTTTACTTGCCTCCACCGCCGGCGGAGGGCTCGTACGCCAGGGCCTTCTCGGCATATCCCTTTCCGGGCTCGGCCTTGTCCCAGGTCTGGTACAGGAGCTTCATCTCCCGTCCGCTGGCCATCGTGATGGGGTGATCGGGGCCGAATCGCTTGAGGAAGATCTCCCTCGATTCGAGGAAGGCGGCTTGGGCCTCCTGGAACCGGCCCGTCCGCAGCAGGCTGCCCCCATACCACCCGAGCGTAAAGCCGAGCCCTTCGTGGCCCGCCGGGAGGACCTTGCGCGAGACGCGGAGTGCACGCTCGAGCACGGTGACGGCTTCCTCAAATCGGCCACGGTCGCGGAGGAAGGCCCCGAGATTGGAGAGCGAGACGGCGGTGTCGGGGTGATCTTCGCCCAGGATGCGCACGCACAGCTCGAGTTCTTCGCGGCGCAGCTTCTCGGAAAGATCCAGTTCGCCGAGCTGCTTGTACACGACGGCGAGGTTGTTCAGCGTCGTCATGGTGCTCTGGTGCTCATCGCCCAGGACGCGACGCTTGGCGGCGAGGACCTCCTCGTTGGCGACGCGGGAGCGTTCGAGCATGCGACGGGCGCCCTCGGGATCCTTTTCGTTCATGCGCACCGAGGCGGAGTAGTCGAGCCACGCCACGTTGCCGCGCAGTTCCAGCCCGTAGGGATGGTCCGCGCCGTGGAGCCGGGCGTGGATCTCAAGGGCGCGGCTGTAGAGGGATCGGGCTTCCTCGAATCGCTCGGTGTCTGCACACAGGGTTGCGAGCGCGTTGAGGGTGGAGGCGTTCTCGATGCGGTCGGCCCCGCCGGAAGCCTCGCGGGCGGCGATCACCTCGCGGAGGAGGGGCTCGGCCTCCTGGCTGCGCAACTGCTCGGTGTAGAGGCCGGCGAGACCATCAAGGCTGGCGAGCGTGATCTCCGCGTGGCGACCAAAGAGCCGCTCGTGGTGCGCCAGCGCTTCCTTGAAAACCGCCTCGGCCTCGGGAAACTTGCCGGCCTTGATCAGGATCGCGCCCAGCTCGTTGACCGCGCGGCAGGTTTCGGGGTCATCCCGCCCCAGAAGCCTGGTCCTGACCTCGAGCTGGTCGCGCAGGTGCGATTCGCTCTCGTCGTAGATGCCCAGGCTCATGTACGTCCGGCCGATCGTGCCGTGCAGGCGGGCCGCGACCAGCGGGCGCTCACCGAACTTCCCGGAGACGTCCTTGGAAGCCCCGTCCAGCACCTTGCGCACGGTGACATCCCGCCCCTGCGCGGAGGGATCGGCCGAGGCGAGCATCTCATCGAGGAACTGGACCGTCGCCTCGGATTCGGCAAGCCGGGTGCGTGCGAGCGCCTCTGCCTTGGTCGCGCGGTCCGCCTCGGCGATGGCGACCGCCGCGCTGGCATCTGCCGCGCGGCGCTGGCGATTGGCTTCCAGGAGGCCGATCCCCGTCCCGACCACGCCCAGGATGAGCGCGGCGGTGACCGCGCTTGCGGCCATCA
>DATGXW010000058.1:0-18855 GCA_035298585.1 Phycisphaerales bacterium | reverse complement strand
GTGTGCATCATCCCCGCACTCGCCGCGCCCGACTCGGCATCCTCACCCGTGTGGTATCGACCGCCCGCCCCACCACCACCACCCGCCCTGGCGAGCGCGATGACCACCCCGACCAGCATCACCACCACCAGCCCGACCACGATCAGAAGCACGACTCCCATCGCGTCCTCCTTCTTCTGGTGTTCCACCAAGACGTATGTACTTGTGTGTGAATGGCCCCGGCGATGCACACGGCACCCCTGAACCGACCTGGAACGTGCGCAGAACGCGTGTCCAGCCCCATGCGCTGGCTTATACGGCAATGCACCCCGCAAGTTCCGAAATCCCTTCCGCCGCTCGCAGGTTTGCGGCGGCTTACAACTCGCTCAGCCGCCGCTGCGTCTCCCGCTCAGCAAGATCGCGGAGCAATGGCCCAAGATCACCCGCCACCGTCGCGCGAAGGTTGTACTCGCCCGGCAATCGCTCGTCGGCGACGATGCCATCCTTGTACCTGTAGGTTCTGATCTTCTCCGACCGGTCACCGGTCCCGATCTGTGATCGCCGCGCTGCGGAACGCTCCGCCGCCGCACGCTGGCGTTCAGACTCGTACAGCCGCGCCATCAACAGCCGCCGTGCACGCTCGCGGTTCTGCTGCTGGCTCTTGGCCTCCATCATCTTGATGATGATCCCCGTCGGCTTGTGATGGATCTGCCATGCAGTTTCGACCTTGTTGACGTTCTGCCCCCCGGGACCCTGTGCACGCGTGGCAAATTCCTCCACCTCGTGGGCCCAGTCGATCTTGACGTCCACATCCTGCGGCTCGGGGAGCACCGCGACCGTCGCGGTTGACGTGTGAATTCGGCCTTGGGCTTCGGTCGCAGGGACACGCTTGACGCTGTGCACGCCTGCCTCAAACGCAAGCTCCGACCACACACCCTCGCCTCGAATGTTCAGGACCGCACTTCGAATCCCACCTGCATCGGTCTCCGGAACATAATCAAGCACCTCGACCGTCCACCCGCGCTTCACAGCATACTTCTGGTACATCTCAAGCAGATCACGCGTCCACAGCGCAGCCTCGTCGCCTCCCGTCCCTGCACGCAGCTCCATCATCACCGAGCCGATCTGCTCATCATCGCTGTGCACCAGCTTTGAAAGACACTCCCGCAGCACCTCGCGGATCTCGATATCCAGCCCCGGCAGCTCTTCGCGGGCCATCTCCGCAAGATCAGGATCCGAACCCGTCTCGATCGCCTTGCGAAGATCTGCACGGTCCTTCTCAAGCCGCTGCACCTTGCGATATCCGTCAACGACCGCGTCAAGGGCCGCCTTGCGGATCGAGAGCTCGCGCACCTTGCGGTGATCGGCGAGGATCGCCGGATCCTCAAGCTGCGCGGCCAGCGTCGTGTGCAGACCTTCGATCTGGTTCAGCTTCGTGACGACGTTGGGCGGGATGAGTGACATGAATCGGCGGCGATTCTAGTGCACATCGCATGCGGTTCGAGTTTGCAACGGAAACAGGCGTGCGTGTTCACGCGTCCTGGCGCGGTTCACCGCATTCGGGACACGCACCAGTGATGCCGACCACGGAGTATCCACACCGCGCGCATCGACCCTGCTTTATCCGCTTCTTTCGCCGATATGCACGAAGCCAGCCCGGCCCATGCATGGCCGCATCAAGTCCTCCGCCCAAGCCGATCATTGCCGCTACTGCAAACATCGCGTTCCACACATACCCCCAAACAAGGATGCACGTGCGCGTTCCCCCGTACAACCTGTCAAACTCCCGGATCTCCGCGGCCCACTCACGGTACTGCGTCCCCGCGGGCTCGATTTCGAGGCGCTGAAGAACCGCCTCTTGCACGGCCTTGGATTGCTCGTCGTTCAGTACTTCATAGAAAGTAAGCTTCCGATCCATGATCTCTTGCGTGATACCGAGCATCCCGTGCAAAGTGCGCCTCGGGAGGTAGCTCACCGAAACGAGCTTGATTTCACCGTTGGCTGCCCGAGTCCACAGATCACCGTCGCTTCCGGGTGCATCAGGGTCCCACGGTGCGATGACCTCGATCCCATCAGGTCGCAACACCGCGGTCACACCGAACAGCGGACTGAAAAACTCGCTGCGCGGCCCGACCGTCATCCGACGCCAGTCCGACCATGGAGATGGAAACAGCAGTGCGGCGAATGCAAACAGCAAGCATGGCAACCACGCCCTGCGGAGCCACCACTTCGCTCGCTGCATGGCTGTACCCATCGCTCCAGCAGCTTACAGGCCCGCATCCCCCGTCGTGCTGTCCGCTGTCCGCCGTCTGCCCCAAAAAAAGCGGCCGCCCATCCACGATGGAGGCGGCCGCCGAGGACCCTGGCCATGTGCCGATCTTCGCTCCTGCGTCGATCAACGTGCCAGGGGATGCGAGGACTGTGTGAGACCCAGCACTCAAGAACCAGCGCACCCCAAACCATGTGCACTCGAAATGAGCGTCTGGATACCGCCGCACCGTTCCAGTCAGCGCGGCACAAGACACCAGCTCACGCGAAATCAATTGTCAGATGGATACCTTTCCCTCAACTCCTGACGCTCCGGGCGGATGGAGCACGAGAAGTGTACTGGTCTTCAGACTGATTGCAAGCTCAATCCCCCTCACCACTTGCGTGTTTTGCACGGGGAATTCTCCCTGTTTGACCGATCGCGAGCGCCGCCAGATTCGCCCGCACCATTCAGAAAGTCACATCATCCGTGCAAGGAACAACCTTCCGCATCATCCATCTCAATCGCTGTGGGATCACTCGATCCACCGGGATCTTCCGAGCTGCACGCATGAACACGATCCACCCTGTCACTTCCTCGGCCCGCACCGTGACCTCTTCCAAGTTCCTCCGGATTGCCTGTCTTCTCATGATGTCGGGGGTGTGCAGTGGTATTGCATCCGCGCAGCCGGCACCCCCATCCACCACAACCCAACCCGCACCGAACAAGAACGAAGCGCCAGAGCCTCTCAAGGGTGTCGCCGCCATCAAACGCGACGCGGCGGCGGTGCGTGAAACCGTGACATCCGACCTGGCCCGCTCCTTCCTCCGTGCGGCCGAGAATCTTCCCGAGGTCGAATCTCGGACCCTCTTCCGCCATAAAGCCACGCGCCAGCTCTACACCCCCTTTCAGGCCGACGAACTCCCCGACGCCGAGAAGGACCAGCTCGAACCGCGCTCGCTCGATGAGCAGTTCTACTACACGACGCGATACGGGACCCCGGTCGCGTACGCACGTGCGGTCGACCTGCTCGCCAACGCCGGATTCAAGAGCGATTCATCCGATGCTCCCTTTGCCGCAAAGCGCATCCTGGACTTCGGGTACGGCGGCATCGGGCAGCTTCGGACCTTCGCGCTCCTGGGTGCACACGCGGTAGGAGTGGATGTTGATCCCCTGCTCCCCGCGCTGTATTACCTGCCCTCGGACAAGGGCGCGATCGGAACGGCGGGTGGCCATGTCTCGATGGTCCACGGGCGCTGGCCCGCCGAGGCCAAGGCGCTCGAGGAAGTCGGGAGCGGGTTTGACCTGATTCTCTCCAAGAACACCCTCAAGCGCGGGTACATCCACCCCGAGCGCGAGGCCGACAAGCGCATGCTGATCGACCTTGGCGTCGACGACGCCGCCTATGTCAAGGCGCTGCACGATGCGCTGAACCCCGGCGGATACGTGATGATCTACAACCTCTGCCCCGCGCCGGCCCCGGCCGACAAGCCGTACATCCCCTGGGCCGATGGACGCTGCCCCTTTGAGAAGTCGCTCCTCGAACAGGCCGGCTTTGAGGTCCTTGCCTTCGACGTGGTGGATGATGAACCCGCCCGGACGATGGGACGTGCACTGGGCTGGGCCGACATGGGCATGAAGCTCGACACCGACCTCTTCGCCTGGTACACGATCCTGCGCAAGAAGTAAGCCGCCCGTTCCTCAGTGACCGGCCGTCACCGCGGAGTGCTCGAGCAGCCGCGTGGTTTTCCATTTCCCCGACAGGAACCGGCCCAGCGCGATCAGGCTCAGCAGGATGATGTAGGTCGACGCGGCGATCCACGGTCCCAGGCTTCCAAGCTGCGGGTAGAACCGCACCATGAACTCGCCCCCGCCCACGATCACGCTCCAGGCGAGGATCACCGTCACCACCCCGATCCAGACGGTGTCCCCCGCGCCGCGGAGGGCGCCGCACATGGACATCGCGATCCCGTCAAAGAGCTGGAACGTCGCGGCGGCGATCATGAATCTCGTCGCAAGGTGCATGATCTCGTCGCGCTCTGCGGGCAGCATGTCGCCGGGGATGAAGATGGCGACCATCTCGTTGCGGAAGACGACAAACAGGATGCCCATCAGCGCCATGTACCCCGCGGCGACCGAAAGCCCCAGCCACGCACGCTGTGCGGCCAGGTCCGGACGCCTGGCACCCAGGCACTTGCCCACCACCGCCGTGATCGCCACGCTGATCCCCACCGCGGGCATGAACGACAGGCTCATCCACTGGTGTGCAATCCACCCCGCGTTGGAATGGTGCTCCCCGAACCCCCCCACGAGGAACACCATGAAAAAGCCCCAGCAGAACATCTCGTTGCCGAACATCAGCCCGCCCGGCCAACCGATGCGGAAGATGTCCTTGAGGTGTGCGGTCGAGAATCGCCATGCACGCCGCGTCGCGTAGAGGCGGTTGTACTTCGCCGACAGGAAAACCGCCGCCGGAATGGCCAGTTCCACGACCGTGCCGATCACCGTCCCGTACGCGGCCCCCGCCACGCCGTGCCGATCGATCCCCAGCACCTGTGCCGCCGTGGCCGTGAAGCCGAACCACGAATCGATGAAATCGACGCCCGTCGGCGTCGGGGCCTGCGGGCCGTAGATCAGGATGCTGTTGCACACGAAGTTGGTGGCGTTCGCTCCAAGCTCCGCCGCGAGCACGACCGTCGGCCTGTGCATCCCGTAGAAGAACTGCGAGAACGACCGCGCCGCGATCGTCAGGATCGCCCCCAGCACCAGCGGACGCCCGTACGAGGCCTCCATCGCCGCACGTGCGGGCTCGTGCCCCATCGCAAGGAAGATCGATTCAAGGCTGAGCCCGTACGGAATCAATAGCACCCACGCCAGCACGCCGAGCCACACACCCGCCCACGCGTACGCGGGGGCCCGCTCGGGCGTCTTGTTTCCAAGGTTCTGGGAAACGTACGTGTTGATGACCGTCAGGCACCCCATCACGATCGAGATCGGGATGAAGGATGCAAGGCCCCCGTTCCCCTGTGCACCCACGTAGATCGGTTCGGGCCCGATCCGCGCAACCATGAGCTTGTCGACCATCTGCATGACCGTGTAGCTGGTCATGGCGACGACGACCGGCAGCGCGATCTTGACCATCTCCCGCAAGGGGTGCGGATCGATGGCGGGCATCTCGGCCGCCGCACTCGCCCCCGCGGCCGCGCCATCGCAGGCCGACTCGGCGTCAGGCATATCGCCGCCGGGAGCACCCGGCGTCAGGGGTTGTTGATCGCGTGCGTTCATGGATGAGCGGGAGTCAGTGACCCACCGACAAGCGTATGGCGACTGGTCCGGCGAGCGCCTGCCCTTAATAAAGGTGGGCCCCATCCGAATGACGCCCGCTCGATGCGCTCTGTCCGGGTCAGGACAACGGCCAGTAGTTGGCCTCCTGGCCGCGCTTGATCATGTGATCGAGCCACGCCTGTATCTCGGCGGGGCTCAAACTCGCCGCGCGATCCCGAAGCGCTTGCAGTTCGGCCGTGCACCCGACCAGCGGCGTGAAGTGCCGCGCGGGCGCATGCCCCCGCCCGCCATCCTTGGGGAGGATGAACGAGAGCACGGTCCGGCCGAACGCGGGCGAGACATCGAGCCTCGTGTGCGCCAAGTACGCCTGCAACAGTCGCTCGTCGTAGGTCACCGGGAAGAGATCGACCATCTCGCGCTCGTAGCCGTCGGCAGCGACCGTGTACTCCTCCCGAGGGATCGCAATGTCAACATCGTGGAAACTGATGCCCCTGCCCCACCGCGTGAGACCGACCTCTCGGTCAGACTCCTGACCCGCAAGCAGCGAATCCATCACCATGCGGAACCGCGGCTCATTCGAGAGTCGACCCGATCGCAGCACCACGTCCGAGGGCACCATCCCCCAGAACGGCTGCTGCATGGTGTGGCTGTCGAAATAGCACAGCCGGTTGGGCGTCTCGATGACGACAAGGACACCGCCAGGCTCAAGCAACTCCCAGGAGCGACGCAGCGTCGCGAGTCGCTCCTCAAGTGTCTGGTGCTCGAGAACGGCAAAGAGCAGGACCACGTCAAAGGACGAGCCGTACCGAGTTGCGACATCAAAGAACGCGGGCGCCCCTACTTCGTCGATCGTGATGTTGCGCAGATTGAGAAGTTCAAACCGGCGACGCGCCGTCGCGAGGCCCCGCGTGTCCACATCGCAGGTGTGAACTTCCGCCGCGACCTTCGCGAACGCCGCAGTGCTCGATCCTGTCCCGCAGCCGACCTCGAGAATCCGCTTACCTTCCAGAGGCATCACGCGATGAACCCATGGCAGTGCGTGCCGAATGCTCTGGTTATACCGAACAAACGCGTTAAAATCCAGATCCGCTTGCCCCGCAGGGGACTTCAGGAATGCAGCGTCTTCCGCCTTGTAGTAGGTTTCCGTGTAGGTACGACGAATCTCATCAAGAATGGCTTGGTCGCGGACGAGCAGTTGATCGAAGTGGAGTGGAGTGGAGTGGAGTTGGTCGCGGATGTCATCTCATGCCCCTTGTGGCGACGCTACGTTTACCCTCCACTCTCGCGGCGCGAATCATCGTAGCCAAGGCACCTACCCATAACCATGCGATCCGCTTCGCTAAGACTGGATTACAGGCTCCACACGCGGTGTGCCGCTCGCGCATTTCCTGTCCGATCATGCGATGAAGCCGCAACGCAAACGGCCCGCGATCGCTCGCGGGCCGTCAGGCAATTTATGGGTGAGGCACCGGCTTACTGATCGTGGCCCGCAAAGTCCGGCAGCTTGTGGCCCGCGTCGCGCAGCGTCTTCTCGCGCGACGCCAGCTCCACATCGTGCTCGACCATCATCTTCGCCAGCTCCTCGACGCTCGTCGTCGGGACCCACCCCAGCTTCTGCTTGGCCTTGGTCGGATCGCCCAGCAGGAGGTCGACCTCCGCGGGGCGCAGGTAGCGCGGGTCGTACGCGACGTGATCCTTGAAATCCAGGCCCGCGTAGGTGAAGGCCATCTCCGCGAACTCGCGCACCGTGATCGTCCGGCCGGTCGCCACGACGTAGTCGTCGGGCTTCTCCTGCTGGAGCATCATCCACATCATCTTGACGTAGTCGCCCGCAAAGCCCCAGTCGCGCTTCGAATCAAGATTGCCCAGGTACACCTTGTCCTGCAGGCCCATCTTGATCCGACCCACCGCCCGCGTGATCTTGCGCGTCACGAACGTCTCGCCGCGGCGCGGCGACTCGTGGTTGAAAAGAATGCCGCACGAGGCGTGCATCCCGTACGACTCGCGGTAGTTGACCGTGATCCAGTGTGCAGCCATCTTCGCGACGGCGTAGGGCGAGCGCGGGTAGAAGGGCGTCGTCTCCTTCTGGGGCGTCTCGATCACCTTGCCGTACTGCTCAGATGAGCTCGCCTGGTAGTAGCGGACCTGCTGGCCCGACTCCTGCTGGAACTCACGCACCGCCTCCAGCAGCTTGTACGCGCCCATCGCCACCGTCTCGGCGGTGTAGATCGGCATGTCGAACGACACACGCACATGCGACTGAGCGCCCAGGTTGTACACCTCGTGCGGACGCACAAGCTGCACCACCTTCGAGAGGTTGTTGGCGTCGCACAGGTCGCCGTAGTGCAGCTTCAATCGCCCGCCCTTGACGTGCGGGTCGAGGTAGATGTGGTCGATGCGGCCGGTGTTGAACGACGACGAGCGACGGACGATGCCGTGGACCTCGTAGCCCTTCTCGATGAGGAACTCGGCCAGGTACGAACCGTCCTGCCCGGTGATGCCGGTGATGAGTGCACGCTTGGGGGTTGCCATAAGTACGTCTTCTTCGGTCAAAGCTGTCGAGGGGTTCAGGCCCTACTCAAATATAGGGCCTGCTCCCTCGGTTCGGGATGTGGTAGGACCTCGATGCCCCACACAACGCCCGACTCAACCTCGACATGACGCACATCCCGCCGACTTTTAGCGCCTGGCCGAGGGCGGACTCCCGATCTCGCCCGGCGGCAACACCTTGGCCTCCCTGGCCGTCCGGAGTGTCTGAAGGCCCATGGCGGCAAAGAGCAACGCCAGCACGATCGGACCCGCGAGCCGTGCGGCGGGCGACATTCTGCCCACCGCATCCTCGACCGCGCTGCCCGGGGTTCCAAACGCCGGGGCGCTGGTAAAGGTCGGTCTCGTGCCCGCGTTCTCTCGCATCACGATCGAGGCCCCCGCGAAGGCAAAGAGCACCAGGAGCAAGGGGTCCACATAGCGCTCATAGAGCCAGGGGTTCTTCAACTGCGTCGTCCCAAACGCCGCCAGCGCGGTCAGGAAGATCCATCGCGCCCGGAAGCCCAGCGACATCGCCCACGCCGCGATGATCGGCCCCGCCATCGCGGCGAGTCCGACCATCAGGAGGGAGCGACCGCCGACCGATGGGAATTTGTCTGCGATGTTCCAGATCGCCCCGTACCGCCCCATCGACATGTCATAGTCGCTGCGCCCGATCGCGGCCGCCAGGCCGGCGCTGATGAACGCGAGCACCATCCACCACGTCCGCGTCCGCACGAGATGGATCAGCGTCTTCCACCAGAACCCCGCAAAGAAGAGGCTGACCAGCCCGATCAGCCCCAGCACAAAGGCCGGGGCGGAGAGATTCCACCTGCGTGCATACCACTCATCCCACATCGGGGGCTGGAAGCGTCCCCCCCAGGTCCGGTAGAACCACGCAAGCACCAGGAACGCCGGCAGCGTCCAAAGCACGGCCAGCACGACCGGTCCGATGCGCGTGCGCAGATCACCCAGCGCCGCCGGCAGCGTCTGGGAGTCATCATCATCGCGCACAAAGGCGTACATCCACGCGAGCGATGCGAGCCAGATGTTGGATTGACGCGTGGCGATCAGGACCGCAAGCAGCACACCCGCGATCGCAAGCGTCGTGTGCATGCGCGGCGGGCGCGCGGGCGCTCCCAGCATGAACAGCCCCACGATCGCCGCGACGAGCATCCACGCCATGTTGTCGGGGAGCAGCCAGATCGTTGAATCCCAGATGTACATGCACGCGGCAAGGGGCAAAAGCAGCGCCAGCGTCGTCAAGCCCCGCCCGGTCCTGGAGGCCCACCACCCCGCGACGATGATCGTGAGCGGCCCGAAGACCGAGGCGATCAGTTGCAGCGTCCGGATCTGGGGAGCGATCGCGTGGTCGATCCCCGCCAAGATGAGGTGGTACAGCGGCGTCATGACGCCCGGGTAATCCGAGAGATCTGGACGCGGCCACTGCGCAGAGAAGTCCGCGATGATCCGCTCGTGGTAGTTCACCTGGTCGGAATACCCCCGGCCGCGGTTGTTCCCCGAGAGGATGTTGGGAATCGCCACCAGCAGCAGCAGGGCGACGGGGATGAAGATGGCCCACCAGGTTCGACGCATGGGCCGAGTGTACCGGGGGTCCGGGCGTCACGGGCTCTCTGCGTTGAGCTCTGTTATTGGTAGTAGAACTCGGTCAGATTCTTCCCGCGATAACTGGTCGACCGGGTTTTCACGCGCGGGTCGTACCGGTCTTCATCGCCGATGTAGCAGTTGGCCATCAGGATCGTGCGGATGTAGGGCGGCCCGGCCTGCACCCACGCGGCATGCCCGTCGGCAAAGCCCATGTTGGTGCCGCTGGCGCCGTGGTTCGCGTCGGCGTCGGGGTAGTTGGAGAGCCCCGTGTCATCCTCATCGATGGTGATCATCGTCGTGTCCGTGAACCGGACATTGCTCAGCGTCTTGAGTGCATTCACCGTCGCGGCCGCGCCGTTGATGAAGTCAGGCTCCCCCTTGCGGATCCCCCGCTGGCGGTTGGTGTTGCCGAACCACTCGCCGTGGATCGCGTCGCCCGTGGGGTACATGAACGGACCGTTCATCCAGGCCCAGATCTCAAAGCTGTGCCCGCCCTTGCTGTCGTAGCGGCCGTTGGCGTTGTTGGTCAGATCCCGGATCATCGGTCGGCCGTACTTGGCCATCGCGACCGTTTCGGCCAGGTAGACCTCCTGCCGCACAACATGCTTGGTCGAGGGACACACCAGCATCGAAGGCGCATCGAGGTAGTTGGGGTACAGGTATCCGATGTCGTCCTCGGGGTCGTCCTTGGTGGGAATGAACGCCCCCACGCGGCTGTCCTGGGCGAATAAGTACCCCGCCTTGACGATCTGCCCCTGCGAGACAGCGCACTTGGTCCGCCGCGTCGTCTCGCGTGCACTCGACATCGCCGGAAGCAGGATGCCGATCAGGATCGCGATCACCGCGATGACCACGAGAAGCTCAATCAAGGTAAAGCCGCGGCGCGTGTGCACATTCGATGTGCAGGTCCCACCCACGATCGGATCCTTCGACGACATGCGGCCAGCATACCACGCCAACGCACATCCGCGGCCTGAATCTCAGGTCCTTACAGATCCCGCACCTCCGCGTCAGCCCAGCACAAGTTCCATGTGCACCTCGCGGCGGCACTCGCCATCGATGCACAAGCCTTGCGTCTGAATGCCCCAGGTCCGGAAGCCCAGGGACTCATACAACCCCCGTGCAGCCAGGGATTCCTCACCCGCCGAAAGCTCCACCACGGTGACGCCCTCCCAAGACCTCGCCACTTCGAGCACACGGCCCAGAACCCGGCGGGCCAGCCCCCTGCCGCGTGCATGCGGCGTCGTATACACGCCCCAGACCAGGACCGAATGCCGGCGCTTGAGCTTGGGCTCTCGACGCACACCCGCGACCGAGACCAGGCGGCCCTCGTCAAAGGCGCCGACCAGGCACGAGCCGGGCGTCGACACCACGGCCTCGATACTCGCGGGATCAAGACCGCGGTCATCCTCTGGACTTGCGGAAAACGACCACGGCGAGTCGTCCAGCATCTCCCGCCGAAGCGAGATGTAAGGCCCGATATCGTCGATCGTCAGCAGTCGGAGCGTATCCATGCACACCCTCCAGTCGGCCAGGTCTCGAGGGAGCATAGCTGGATGCACATGTGCACCGTGAACACGAGTTCACTCACCAATCACCCCCGCATCACCCCCAGCGCGGATACTCGCTTAGATCTCAAAACGTGGGCATTTTCCGCTCGCGATTCAGAACTCCACGGAGCACGACCATGAACAAGCTGATCAAGACCGGTATCGCGGGCTTTGCCGCCTGGAAATGGGGTGGTGGCATCTTCGGCACGATCATCCTGTTCATGATCGTGTACTACCTCCTCGGTCGACTCTGAAACCGCGATCTTCCAAGAGACTTCGAATGGCGGCACTCGGGTGATGCTCCCTTCACCCAAGTGCCGTTTTTTTCGTCAACTCACGCTCCGCCGAACATGCCTCTAGAAAATGAGAACGCCCGGACCATCGTCCGGGTCATCCTCTTCAAAAGCCTCATGTACATGTGCGTCAGCGGCGGGCCAGCTTGCCGGGCATCCCCGCTAGGAAGCCGCCGGCGATGATCCCCGCCACGCCCCCGAGCATCAGCCACACCGACCGGTCGGTCGGGTTCCCGGTGAAAAACTCCGACACCTCAGAAGCCAGGGAGTCCGCGGCCGAGATTCCCAGGATCAAAAGGACGATTCCTACCGCCAGGAGCACAAAGCCGACGACGCGTTGCATGTGGAAGCTCCGTCCAGCGGCAAGTCCCTGCACAACGGGTGCACGGGTGCTCGCCGTGTCCTTCCAAAGTGCACGCACGCCGCAGCGGTGGTGAATACCCCATGAAACCTCTATCACGCGTTCTTGGGGATGGCTTTCAGGGGCGCTTGCACTGTGTGTCCGCACACCCGCCACGGATGTGCACACGCTGAAAGGAGAAGCTTCATGGACAGCCTCCACACCATCACCAGCTCCCCTCACCACCCCGTTCACCCCCACGATGTCCACTTCCGCGATCGTGCACTTCGGGCCGGTCTTGTGGCCGTCGTCGCCAGCATCGCCACGCTCGCCACCGCCTTGGCGGGGTGTGCCGTGGTCGCGGGCGCGGCCGCCGGCGGCGCTGCGGGCTATGTCGCCGGCCATGAAGCGGCCGACGGCGACTGATTCGGGTCCCGATAGGGACGCTCCACGCGGCGGCTCGACCAGCACGCTCAAATTTGACCCGCGGCATCCCGCAAAGTGCACCTACACCTCCCCTCCATGCCGATCAACAATGCATGACCGTGGCCGCGCCCGCGACCCCCAACTCCGACTCGGAAATGAGTCCGCACGAAGCGCGTGCGGGGACAGCGCCTGCGCCGACCGTGATTGACCCCGGCTGGCTCTTCATCATCGCCGGCATGGGGCTCATCGGCAGTTCGCTCCTGATCCCCGCCGTGGATGGGCTGGCCGATGCACGGCACCTGCGAGACCGCGCACTGGCGATCGAGCAACACCGGCTCGACCGAATCCTTCGTCACGAAGAGTTTCTCGAGGGACTCCACGCCAAGGATCCCACCCTGGCTCTCTCGCTCGCCGCCTCGCAGCTCAACCAGATCCCCATCGACCGCAAGCCGATGCCCATCTCAAGCGAATCGGCCGCCAGCCTCGATGAGCCACTGGGCCTCTCCGATGCCTCGGTCTTCCCCGCGCTTGAGCCCCCACCGCTCGAACTCCCCACCCGTCAGCGCGCCAATTCACTCCTGGAACAGCTCGTGCTTTCTCCCAAAACCGGCCTCTGGGTCGGCCTTTCCGGCGCGGTGTGCGTTCTGGTCGGGCTCCTGCCCCGCTCCCGCCGCTATTAATCCACCGCCTCAGCCTTTTCGCCGGGCACGCCCCCACCATCAAAGACCCGAAGCGCAAGCTTCAAGACCTCGTGCAGCTCTTGGCACGTCGCCCCTCCCGCCGCGTGCACCGACATCCCATACGTCACCGCCGAGACATACCGGGCCAGCCCCGCCGGATCGACCCCCGGCGGCAGATCCCCCTCCAGGGCCGCTCGCTCAAACCGCTCCTTGAGCCGATCCTCGCTGGCGCGGCGGACTCTTGCCACCTCCTGGCAGGCCGTGGCGGAAGCATCCCCCCCCACCAGTGCACTCTGCACCATCATGCACCCGCGGGGTGTCGAACCTTCGCCCCCGCAGACCTTCCCGATCCCCGCCGCCATCATGTGCTCGGCCACCTGCCGGGCGGTGGGCTGCGCAAGTGCAGCCTCCATGCTGCACATGCCCGCCCGTGCGTACCGCTCCACCGCTCGCTTGAAAAGTTCTTCCTTGTTCCCAAAGGCGGCATAGAGGCTCGGCCGGTTGATGCCCATCGCCCGCGTCAGTTCAGGGAGCGATGCACCCTCGTACCCCCGCTGCCAGAAGACGCGCAGGGCCGCATCCAAGGCTTCATCCGTATCAAAATTCCGAGGGCGTCCGGGAGGCATGACAGGCTCTTTTTTGATTTTTTTACCGATCAGTACAGTCTAGGCCTTGACCCGTCACAAGGCGACGTCTAATTTGTACCGGTCAGTATAAAACCGCTTCGTCGCGGATGTGAGCATAAAGGAAACCAAACCATGTCAAGCAGCAGGGCATTCGAGGGCAAGGTCGTTCTGGTCACCGGCGCTTCCAAGGGCATCGGCGCGGCAATCGCACTTGAGTTTGCACGCCACGGCGCGGCCGTCGCGGTGAACTACGCCTCCGACAAGGCAGGCGCGGACCGCGTGGTTGCGGAGATCGCCGCCAAGGGTGGACGTGCGGTCGCCATCAAGGCCGACCTGAGCATCCCGTCGGACATCGAGACGCTCTTCGGCGAATCCAAGAAGGCCTTCGGCCGGCTTGATGTGCTCGTGAACAACGCCGGCGTCTACGAGTTTGCCCCGCTCGAGAACATCACCCCGGAGCACTTCCACCGCCAGTTCAACATCAACGTCCTGGGCTTGCTCCTGGCGACCCGCGAGGCGGCAAAGCACATCGGGCCAGACGGGGGCTCGGTGGTCAACATCAGCTCGGGCATCTCAACACTCGCCCCGCCGGCAACGGCCGTCTACACCGCGACCAAGGCCTCGGTCGACGCCATCACGCAGGTGCTGGCGCGAGAGCTGGCCCCCCGAAAGATCCGCGTCAACTCGGTGAACCCCGGCATGTTCGAGACCGAGGGCGTCCGCGCGGGCGGATACAACAAGGGCGAGATGCGCGAATGGGTTGAGAAGACCACGGCCCTGGGCCGCATCGGCAGGCTCGAGGAGGTGGCCCCCGCCGTCCTCTTCTTCGCTTCCCCGCAGGCTTCGTACATCACGGGCGAGACGCTGCACGTGACCGGCGGCCCACGCTGAAGACCCGACCCCACTTCCAGGCATGGAGAGGGCCCCGCGATTCTCGCGGGGCCCTTTGCTTCTCACGCTTCTTTGGCTGCTGCGGATCAAGGCTCAGTGCGGCATCGGGAAACGCCTGCACATCGCGCGGATCTCCTCGCGAACCGCGGCCGTCACCGCCGCGCGCTGGGCATCGCCGTTCACGCCCGCGTCGAGCACACGGTCGATGAACCCCGCCACCGTCGCCATGTCGGCCTCCTTGAGGCCCCGGGTGGTAATCGCCGGCGTTCCCAGGCGGACGCCGCTGGTGACCTTCGGCGGACGCGGATCGTCGGGGATCCCGTTCTTGTTGCAGATGATCCCGGCGTCCTCGAGCCACTTCTCCGCATCCGCGCCCGTCAGCTTCTCTGACCTGGTCCTGAGATCCACCAGCATCAGGTGATTGTCCGTACCGCCGGACGTGATCCGATACCCCTTCTGCACCAGCGCGGCGGCCAGCGCCTGCGCGTTCTTCACCACCTGCGCGGAATACGCCTTGAACGAGTCCTGCAGGCACTCGCCAAACGCCACCGCCTTCGCCGCGATCACGTGCATCAACGGCCCACCCTGCATACCGGGGAAAACCGCCTTGTCGATCTTCTTGGCGAGTTCCTCGTCGTTGGTCAGGATCAACCCGCCGCGCGGACCCCGCAGCGTCTTGTGCGTCGTCGTCGTCACGACGTGTGCATACGGGAACGGCGAGGGATGCACACCGCCGACGATCAGGCCCGCGATGTGCGCCACGTCCGCCACCAGCAGCGCCCCGCACTCATCCGCCGCCTCGCGGAACTTCTTGAAATCGATCACGCGGGGATACGCCGAGTACCCGCACATGAGCACCTTGGGCTTGTGCTCCCTGCACACCGCCTTCACCGCGTCGTAATCGATGCGCTCCTGCTCGGGCCCGCCATCCTTCACATAATGCAGGGGGTAGTGGACGGGCTTGTAGTATGTCCCGCTGAAGTTGATCTTCATCCCGTGCGAAAGATGCCCCCCGTCCTTGAGCACCAGGCTCGCGAACGTCGCGCCCGGCTCCATCAGCGCCATGAAGACCGCCGCGTTGGCCTGTGCGCCCGAGTGCGGCTGCACATTGGCGAACCGGCACCCGAACATCTGCTTGGCACGGTCCCGCGCGATCGTCTCGATCTCGTCGTGGTACACGCACCCGCCGTAATACCGCGCCCCCGGGTATCCCTCGGCGTATTTGTTGGTCAGGCACGTCCCCATCGCGTGCATCACCGCCGTCGAAACATGGTTCTCGCTGGCGATGAGTTCGAGCGTGGTTTCCTGCCGCTCGGACTCCTTGGCGATAAGGTCGGCGATGGCGCGGTCCTGGCCGCGGAGACGATCAACGTACTGTGCGGAAAGCTGGTCCATTGTGACCGATCGTATCGGCCGTTACCTCCCCGGTCCTGCAAGACGAACCCTCACGAAGCCAGGCCTAAGTCCTGCATGATCCACGCCAGCCCCGCCAAGCCCCCCCAACCCACCTCCGATCCCGCCTCCGATCCCTCGCCCGCGATCACGATCGCACGCAGCTCGATAACCCGCACCCTCCGAAGAAGCTCAAGGACAAGGCCTTCGCCGCGGCGGCGAGCCGCGAGGACATCGCGACCAGCGCCTCAAAACTCGTGAGGCCGCCGGGCACGCCCGACACCCCGGGATCTGAAGCCGGGCACATCCAGCGATGCATCGATGCCATCGGGACACGGCTGGAACAGCTCTGCGGGGAGCGAATCGTGCGTGGGTGGATCAACGGAACACATCCGAGACAAAGCGGAGTCGCTGATCACCCGAGAGCCACAGCACCAGGCCCAGCGCCACCAGGTGTGCAAGCGCCACCAGCAGCATCGCGACGCCCCACCCGTGCGGGATCCGCATGTACCGCGTGACCGCGCACCCCCACCACCAAGTCTGCCAGGCAACCCACGTCAGCGTGAGCGCTGGCCACTCCCAACGCCCCCAGAAGTTCTGGAGAGACCAGAAGTCGATGTAGCTCAACCAGCCGCGGTTCCAGCTCAATACGCCGAGCGAACTGAGAACATCCTCGCCTACCCATGGAATCGTCGCAATCGCCGTCATGACCGGGATGCCGTAGAGCGTCACGCGCACCAGGTGCCTGGGCCGGACCTTGGCCTGCCGCAGGCTCTGCGGGAGCAGTGCAAAGCACCACGGCACCAGCAGCCCCCCGACCATCAACCACCACGCCGTCAAGGGAAAACGCTTCGGCCAAGCATGCACATCAGCGCCCCACCATTCCCCCAGCAGCGTCCGCGGCCAGAGCAAGATCCAAAGCCGCTCATCGTTCCGCAGAAAGTACCAGACCGAGGGGCGCCCCGGGCGCTGGGCCAGGAGTTCCCATGCGACGTACCCCGCCAGGAACACGATAAACTGAAGGCAGATTCCCACCAACGCCAGTTTCGCGATCCGCCAGGGTCGAAATACAAACTCCATGCGCATCCCGCGCCAGAACCCCGGCGCCCACAGCATGCGCCAGAGCGTTGATGGAATCCTGCGCCGGCGCTGGAAATGCAAATCACCGCAGTCCTGTTCGTACGACCAGTGTGGCGTCCATCGCGCGGGATTGAGCACATCGCCCCAGATGATCGCAAGGCCGCACTCCGCACACACGCCGCTGACGGGGCACGACTCGGTCCAGGTCGCCACCGTACCGCCGAGGTCATATCCGCAGCGGGGGCATCGGGGTTTGACCGGTTCAGGATCCACGTCCATGCGCTCCCGTTCCTCGTCTCACGCACGTCATCGGTGCACACCGGAATGAACACCTTGCCCCGCGCCCACACCTTGAACCGTCGCCCCTTGAACCGTCGCCCCTGCTCCCATGTTCCACATTCCGCCACAATCACGCAAGTACGGCGCTGGCCAACGGAAAAGGGCAGGATCTCGCGCAGATCCTGCCCATTCGTGAACGTGCTCTTCTTCGGGATGCCCTGCTCGGGCCTGCTCTGAGGCCGGGGCAGGTATCACAGGCGCCACTCACTCAACATTCAGTGCCGCCACGAACGCCTCAAGCTCCCGTTGGAGCTGCTCGCGCGATGAGCGCGCTTGGGCGATGTCGTCCCGCAGCCCGTCGAGCCTCGTCTCCTGGTCGCTCAGCTTCTTCATGTACCGGCTGTACAACTCGCTCGCGCGGTCGATGCTCTGCATGTTCTGCCGCAGGCGGTTCTGGTCCTGGTCGATCTCGTTCTTTTCCTGGTCGAGCGCGGCGATCCGACGATCCGCCTCGACCACCAGCCCCCGGCGACGACCGGCCTCACGCACCGCGTCGATCGCTTCCTTCGACATCTTCCCGCCGTTGTGCTGTTCGAGCAGCCAGTTGAAGTCGTAATCGAGCACGCCCGCCGTGTGCAGACCCACCTGCTCGGTCGAGACCGCGATCGCGCCTTCCTTCCCCGCCTCGATCGGCAGTTCAAAGCGGTAGAACTGCTCGGTCTGCTCCGCCGCCTTGGGCGCCTTGTCACCCGTGACGAGGTTCCACCCCCCGACCCGCGGATGCTCGATGATCACCATCCGCTCGCGGGACTGGTCCTTGTTCTTGAACGCGTAGGTCGTCGTCTGCACCTGCTTGAACGTCTGCTCGATCACGCCCTTGACGATGCGGATCTTCTGCACCGTGTTGGTCCCGGAATCCTGCGCCACCGCGTTCACATCAAGATCCACCGCGTACGCCAGCAGCCGCTTGTCACCCGGCGGGACGTGCCCGATCTGTGCATCGCCCGCGTAGGTCCCCCCGTCATACACGCTGATCGGCCCGGGCATGAGTTGGAGCTTCGACGTGTTTACGACCTCGACGCCGCGCATCGGATACTCCGACCCATCCGCCCGGTTGTAGATGCTCACCCGCCGACCTTCCACCTGCGAAGAGAGGATCGGGATCATCGCCGAACGCTGGCGCTCCACCGTCACCGCATGGTCAACCTGGTACTGGAAGACCTCCCCCGCCTCCACGCCCTGCGCTTGTGCAGCGCCCCCGTAATCCGCCATGCTCGCCGCATCAAAGCGGCGTTGGCTCATCTCCGCCTT
Source organism: Phycisphaerales bacterium (assembly GCA_035298585.1). GTDB lineage: Bacteria > Planctomycetota > Phycisphaerae > Phycisphaerales > UBA1924 > JAEUJB01. The sequence goes on along the minus strand of DATGXW010000058.1, from coordinate 341 downwards.
CGCGAGCGAACCGCTGGGCTTTCCGGGCACTCCCAGGCTCGCGGGCGCAGGAGCGCTCCGCTCGCGCAGAGCCTCGCCGCTCTCGCCCGCATCCCGGAATGGCGACTGCCCGCTGGCGATCTCCTCCAGGCGATTGGCAATCGCCGAAGACCCGCCGTAAATCCGCGGCGCCACGCCGGGCACCGTCGGCACCGCCACCATCGGGCGGTCCAGGTACATCGGTTCGTACAGGTCCATCTCAAAGCTCACCGGCCGCCCCGAGACCAGCGAGAGCGTGACGTCCTTCCAGTCCTCGTCCGTTGTGTTCTCGACGATCGCCCACCCCTGCAGCAGCGGTGAAC
>DATGXW010000057.1:0-2008 GCA_035298585.1 Phycisphaerales bacterium | reverse complement strand
GGCCTGGCGCAGTCGGCCGGGCGGCCTGGAAGCGTCGTGCCAGCACCTTGAGAACATCCGCGCTGACCTCCTCGGGGGGTGACAGGTATTGCCGGCGTCCGCCAGGAACGCGGTCCTCTCGTACGATGCACACGATGTCGGTCGGCGACGAGCAATCCTCTGCACACGACCGGGGCGGGGCCTCCGATGTGACGCTCCTGATGAACCAGGCGGCGTCGGGTGATCGATCGGCGGCCGACCAGTTGCTGCCGATGGTGTATGCGCAGCTTCGGCAGGCGGCCCAGATGGGAATGGCGGGGGAACGGCCGGGGCACACGCTCTCGGCCACGGCCCTGGTCCATGAGGCGTACCTCAAGCTGGTTGGAAGTCGTCAGGTGCCCTGGGCCAACCGAGCGCACTTCTACGCGGCGGCCGCCGAGGCGATGCGCCGTGTGCTTCTTGACCACGCCAAGGCCCGTCACCGCCAGAAGCGGGGCGGAAGCCAGGCCGTGGTGGGGGGGCGGCGGGCCTTCGCATCCATCGCGGAGCTTGCGGCCTCGCCAGATTCTGAGGAAATCCTGTCGTTCGACGCCGCGTTGTGTCGCTTGGAGAAGGAATCTCAGGACGCCGCACGCGTCGTCCAGCTCCGCTTCTTTGCGGGTTTGAGCATCGAACAGACCGCGTGTGCACTTGGGGTTTCAGAACGCACCGTCAACCGCCTGTGGATCTTCGCACGCGCCTGGCTGCACCGTGAAGTCAAAGCCAAGGCCCAGAGGGAATGAAACATGACCAGTGGGGACCGGGTCCAGAATGTCTTCGCGGGCGCCAGCGAACTGAACCGCGAGGCACGTGCAGCCTACCTCGACGCCGCGTGCAAGGGCGACACCCGGCTTCGCGCTGAGGTCGAGTCGCTCCTGCGGTCGCACGAGGAGGCCGGGTCATTCCTGGCCGCGCCGACGGCGGATTTCGTTCCCGCATCCGCCGCGGCCACGCAGGGCGCCCCGGCCGCCATCCCGCGTGCGGAATCGCAGGCTTCACAAGCCCAGTTTGAAGGTCCGGGGACGCGCATCGGCAATTACAAGCTGCTCCAGCAGATCGGCGAGGGCGGTTTCGGCGCGGTCTTCATGGCCCAGCAGGAACAGCCCGTCCAGCGCAAGGTCGCCCTCAAGATCATCAAGCTGGGAATGGACACGCGGCAGGTCGTCGCCCGCTTCGAGCAGGAGCGCCAGGCCCTGGCGCTGATGGACCACACCAGTATCGCCAAGGTGCTCGACGCGGGTTCGACCGCCTCGGGCCGCCCGTACTTCGTGATGGAGCTGGTCAAGGGTGAACCGATCGTCGAGTACTGTGACAGGCACAACCTCGATATCCGCTCCCGGCTTGAGCTCTTCGCCCAGGTGTGCGCTGCGGTCCAGCATGCACACACCAAGGGGATCATCCACCGTGACATCAAGCCCAGCAACATCCTTGTCTCGATGCAGGATGGCCGTCCGCACGCCAAGGTGATCGACTTTGGCATCGCCAAGGCGACCAACGCCACGCTCACCGAGAAGACGCTCTTTACCGAGCACCGCCAGCTCATCGGCACCCCCGAGTACATGAGCCCCGAGCAGGCCGAGGGTTCTCTCGACATCGACACCCGGACCGACATCTATTCGCTGGGCGTCCTGCTCTACGAGCTGCTGACGGGCACGACCCCGTTCAGCAGCAACGAGCTTCGCTCGGCCGCCTACGCGGAGCTCCAGCGCATCATCCGCGAGGTCGATCCACCCGTCCCCAGCACGCGGCTTTCAAGGAACTCAGACACCATCGCGGGGATCGCCGCGCACCGCGCCACCGAGCCGCGCAAGCTGGGGCTCACCGTTCGCGGAGACCTCGACTGGATCGTGATGAAGGCCCTGGAGAAGGACCGCCAGCGCCGATATGAAACGGCCAGCAGCCTCGCACTCGACATCCAGCGGCACATGGCCGGTGAGGCGGTCACCGCCGCGCCGCCCGGGGCGGCCTACCGGGTGCGCAAGTTTGTCCG
>DATGXW010000056.1:0-7662 GCA_035298585.1 Phycisphaerales bacterium | reverse complement strand
GATCGAGGCCGCGGTCCGGGAGATCCGCAAGGCGTCGGGCGTGTCGAACGTGACCGACCCGGGGGCGGAGAGCAACTTTGAAGCGCTGAAGAAGTACGGGATCGACCTGACGGCACGTGCACAGGCCGGCAAGCTCGACCCGGTGATCGGGCGCGACGAGGAGATCCGCCGGTGCATGCAGGTCCTGAGCCGGAGGACCAAGAACAACCCGGTCCTGATCGGAGAGCCGGGCGTCGGCAAGACCGCCATCGCCGAGGGGCTTGCGCTGCGCATCATCAACGGCGATTGCCCCGAGGGGATGCGCGACCAGCGGATCATCGCCCTGGACGTGGGGCAACTGCTGGCGGGGGCCAAGTACCGCGGCGAGTTCGAGGAGCGGCTCAAGGCGGTGCTGCGCGAGGTCCAGGCCTCGAGCGGGAAGATCATCCTGTTCATTGATGAGCTGCACACGATCATCGGGGCGGGAGCCGCGGAGGGCGCGGTGAGCGCGGGCAACCTGCTCAAGCCCGCCCTGGCCCGCGGCGAGCTTCGCTGCATCGGCGCGACGACCCTCGACGAGTACCGCAAGCACGTCGAGAAGGACGCCGCCTTTGAGCGCCGCTTCCAGCCTGTGTATGTCGACCAGCCCTCGGTCGAGCAGACGGTGGCGATCCTGCGCGGGCTCAAGCCCAGGTACGAAGCACACCACGGTGTTCGGATCCTCGACTCGGCGATCCTCGCCGCGGCCCAGCTCTCGCACCGCTACATCGCCGAGCGATTCCTTCCCGACAAGGCGATCGACCTGATCGACGAGGCGGCGAGCCGGCTGCGCATCGAGAACGACAGCATGCCGACCGAGCTCGACGAGCTGCGCCGGCGGGTGATGCAGCTTGAGCTCGAGCGCGAGGCGCTCAAGATCGAGGCCTCGGGCAAGTCCGAGGGCGCGGCCCGCGAGCTTGATCGCATCGAGCGCGACCTCTCCGAGACGCAGGAGAAGAACCGGGCCCTCACCGCGCGGTGGGAGGCCGAGAAGAAGGAGCTCGACACCGCCAAGATGCTCAAGGAGCAGATCGAGCGCAAGCAGGTCGAGCTCGAGCAGGCCCAGCGCCGGGGCGATCTTGAGACCGCGGCCCGCATTCGCTACGGCGAGATCCGCGATCTTGAGTCGCGGCTGGCCGAGGCCGAGAAGGCCCTTGATTCAAAGAAGGACCGGGGCGATGCGCTGGTCAAGGAAGAGGTCGATGATGAGCAGGTCGCCGAGATCGTCGGCCGATGGACGGGGATCCCCGTCTCGCGGCTCGTCGAGGGCGAGCGCGAGAAGCTCCAGCGGATGGAGTCCAAGCTGGGCGAGCGCGTGATCGGCCAGGAGCACGCGCTGGTGGCGGTCTCGAACGCCGTCCGCCGCGCGCGGGCGGGCCTTGGCGATCCCAACCGTCCGATCGGGTCGTTCCTGTTCCTGGGCCCCACGGGCGTCGGCAAGACCGAGACGTGCAAGGCGCTGGCGGAGTTCCTCTTCGACACCGAGGAGGCGATGATCCGCATCGACATGAGCGAGTTTGGCGAGAAGCACTCGGTGGCGCGGATGATCGGTGCGCCCCCCGGGTATGTCGGGTACGACGAGGGCGGCGTCCTGACCGAGGCCGTCCGCAGGCGTCCCTACAGCGTCGTGCTGCTCGACGAGGTCGAGAAGGCGCACCCCGAGGTCTTCAACGTGTTGCTCCAGGTGCTCGACGATGGCCGCCTGACCGACGGCCAGGGCCGCACCGTCGACTTCAAGAACACGATCATCGTGATGACCAGCAACATCGGTAGCCAGCAGATCCAGGAGATGACCAGCAAGGGCGCTGAGGACTGGGAGATCGAGGCCGCGGTGCGCGAGATCCTGCGCCGGGGCCCGGTGGCGCACATGGCCGAGGCCGCGGGGATGCCAGGGAAGATGGCCGACGCGATCGCCGGCACGGCGGGTGGCTTCTTCCGCCCCGAACTCCTCAACCGCATCGACGAGGTGGTGGTCTTCCACACGCTCAAGCGCGAAGCGCTCACCAACATCGTGGGGATCCAGCTCGAGCGCCTGCGCGGCCGGCTCAAGGACCGCGACATGACGATCGAGCTGACGCCCGAGGCAAAGGAACACCTGGCCGCCGAAGGCTGGGACCCGGCCTTCGGCGCACGCCCGCTCAAGCGCACGATCCAGCAGCGGATCGAGAACCCGCTGGCGAGCAGGATCCTGGCGGGCGAGTTCGGCCCCGGCGACGCGATCGGGGTTGATTACCAGGGCAAGAGCTTTGTGTTTGCGAAGAAGTAAGGCTTGACCAGGCTTGGACGTGCACACGCTCTGCGAACGGACTGAGAGCCGTTTCGTGCGTGGCTCCATCGCCCAAGGGTGGCACCGTCAACACCATCCCAGCGCGCGATCGAGGAGCACGCCGGCTTCGATGCCGCCTGTGCATACCCGATGTTCAGGGCCTTTCGGGATGCGATCCCAAGGTCGGCACCGAGCAGTGCACACAGCTCGCCTGCTCACGCCCGCGTGATCGAGTACCGCACCGCATGCGGGTCGGGCTCGGGGCCGAGGGTCATGGAGTACGTGTTTCGCGTGGGCTGTGCGGGCTCCGTCATGTTGTAGTGGTTGCCGGGTGCCGGGAGTTTGTGTGCGGGCCCCAATGCTGGTGTGTGCAAGGATGGAACCTGTCCATCGATGGTGTGGCGATTGCCGCCCGTGTTCAAGAGGTTCGGTGAAGAAGCGGTCTTGGAACCCTGCCCGCCATCCGCGCCCATCATCATGTATGCCGGGTTGGCGGAGGGGACCAGCGTGATGGGGGAGGGCTTGGCCACGTTCAACGCCGCCTGGGACATCTTCCCCTTGAACTCGCTCAACAGCAGCCTGTAATGCTCATGTGCATCCCCGACCCCGAAGCTCGCGATCTCCGAGCGGATGCCCCGAAGGTTGATTCCCCTGCGGCGAAGGAAAAGGAGGAAGTTGAAAGCAAAGTCCCGGCCCGGGCGGTAGTGCCCCGACTGTGCAGTGATCCTGCGGATGAATCCATTCTCGCAGCGGATCTCCCCGGCGGCGAGCACCGGCGCACCCGAGAGAAAGCTTGAATGGTGCATGACGCCAAGCACGCCCTCGGCCGAGTAGAGCTTCTGGTCGGGAGAAACGACGTAGATTGCAAGGCCCGCCCCCTGGCTCTGGGCAAGGGCTGAGCCGAAGTCGCGGGTGTCGTACGGGATGGAACCGTCTTCGCACTTGCTGAAGAGCTGCTGGCCGCGGATGTCGATCTCGTACGCGCGGCGCGCTACGGCGTCGAGATAGGTCACGCTTGAGTGCGACTTGAGTTCCTTGTACCCGGGCTGCTGCTTGAGCCACTCCCAGAACGAGCGGTCCTCCCCTTCGGGGAGCCGCAGCCACTGCTCGAACGGCTGCTTGAGCTCCCGCCCCATGATGTGATCGTCGCCATAGGCCTCGAGCCAGTATTCGTTGACCGGGCTGCTCCACTGCGAGGGTTGTGAGTTCTCGACCTGCACGGCGGGAGCGCCGTGGAGGGGCTTGAGCGCTGCACCCGTCGTGTTCTTGCTGCCCACGAAGAGCTTGCGGAGCTTGCCCCATCGCTCCCTGGCGCGGTCCGAGACCGCCTGGGCCTGGTCGCGGAGCGCGATCACCGCCGGCATGCGGGAGCTGCTGGACTTGTGACGCTTGGATTCGATCCAGACGTTGCACTGGCCAACCATCGCTACCAGGCACGCCTTTCGCTCCAGGTGCTTGGCGGGTTCGATGGCGTGGTACTTCTCCAAGAGCCAGTCGATCTGCTTGAGGATCTTGTTGCTCCGGCGTGCAAACAGCCCCGCCGAGCTTGAGCGCTTCCATTGAGATACAGACATCAGTTCCACGTCTTGACTCCCAGGGCGAGTGGATCCTCGCGGGGGAGATCAACCCTTCTCCCCGCCCCTCAATGTCGCCCGGAGACGCGGCATTGCAGCGTGTTCACGCCCGTCCTTGCCGCATGAACCGTCCCGTCCGGCATCCGAACCTCCGCCTCGATGCCGCCGGGGAGTGTGCACGAAAGCTCGAAGCGCTCTCCATCGAGCTTCCACGAAACCGCGATCGTCCCCGCGGGGCTTTCAAAGTGCACCGATGTGCTCGTGATGGCGTTCTTCAGGCCCGCCTCGGGCGCGGGGGCATCCTTCGAACCTGTCAGCATGGGCGGCTGGGGTGCGATGATGATCTTCTTCCAGCCCACGCTTCCCGGCGCTTGGCGAAGGCCCGCGACATAGGCGTGGTGCCACTCGACCAGGTGGCCGAGCATGAAGTGGTTGAGGCTGTCGCCTGTTCCCTGGCGTGCATCCCAGCTCTCAGGAAGCGTCGTCAACCCCGTCTTGACCATGTACCCGTACGAGCCGACCTCTTCGCGGTTGTAGACGTGGTGGAGGACGTCGCCGCGGCCATTGTCCGCCAGGGCGCGGATCAGGAATATCTGGAGTACCTCGCCCGGCGTCTGCTGGTAGTTGCGAGCGACCAGGTCATCGACGATGTGCTGGACGATCGCGGCGCGATCCTCGGCGGGGGCAAGGCCGATGCACAGGGCCGCGGAGTTGGCGGCCTGGCAGGAGCCGTTGTTCTTGAAGGTCCTGGCCTCTGGGTCGTAGAAGTGCCGGAGGAAGTCGCGGCGGATCTGCGCAAAGAGCGACTCGTACTTCGCGGCGTCTTCGGTCTTCCCGAGTACGCGCGCGCTCTGGGCCAGCGTCTTTGCTCCGTAGGCCCAGATCGCCGTCGCGGAGAGCTCGTTGGGCGTCCACCTGGAGGGCCCGTTGCCCTGCTCGTGGCCGTAGTCGTACCAATCTCCCAGGTTGCTTGTGATCAGGCCATCCTTGGCCGTGGAGGTGAGATAATCGATGAACTTCCGCGCCGCGTCGTAGGACTCGGCGAGGATCTTCTTGTTGCCGTACCACTCGTACAGGTGCCAGGGCACGAGCACGCTGGAAATGCCCCACTCGGGTGCGTTATTCCAGTATCCGTGCGGGGGAATGCCGACGAGGTAGTTGGGGCTGTTGGTCGGAACATGTCCGTCGGGCTGCTGTGCATCCCTCATGTCGCGGCACGTCTTGCTGAACCACGACTCGATGTCAAAGCAGTACGAGAGCGAACGGGCCATGTGCCAGTTCTGTTCAAGCCACCCGTTCTTCTCGCGGTGCGGGCAGTCCGAGGGCACGTGCAGCATGTTGGAACGCACGGCCCAGAGGATCAGTTCCTGGGCCTTGTTGTGCATCGTGCCCGAGGACTCGAAATCGCCCACCAGCGGGCACGCCGCGCGAACGTGCACCTGCTCAAGGGACGTGATCACCGGCAGGTTCCCGGGATTCGGATCACCCTTGGGGACCGCGCCCGCGACTTCAACAAACTGAGCGCCGACGAAGCAGAAGACCGTCTGGTGCGACTCCGCGCCGTCGCCCGCCTTGATGTAGTCATGCCAGATGTCCTTCTTGGTCCCCCACGTGTAGGTGAATCGGACCTTGCCGCCGGCGTCCATGTACTCACAGGGCTTGAACCGGATGCGCGAGCCGGCGGAACCGCCCTCAACGGTGAAGCGCAGGAGCGCTGAACAATTCTGCGGAAAGACGTACGTGAAGACGCCGGGCTCGGGTCGCTTGATCTCGACGGGCGCGAAGACCTCAAAGGCCTTCATGGGTGGTGCGGGGTTCATCACCAGTTGTCCCGCGGGTGCTTTGGCCGCCACCACGGGCTTCCAGCTCGAATCGTCAAACCCCGGCAAATCCCATCCGCGCTGGACCAGGCGTGCATCAAAGTCCTCCCCGGCGTAGATGTTCGAGAAGGTCAGCGGGCCGGGCGACCACTTCCAATGGGTGTCCGAAGCGATATTGATCATCGCGTCCGAGGTCTCGACCGCACCTTCCATGTGCACCAGGAAGGTCTGTCCTTCAGAAAAGTCCGGCATCGCGTCGGTCTTGATGAACCGGCCCGGGTCATTCGCGGGCTTGACGGACCAGAAGGAGTTGCCAAGCGCAACCGCCAGGACGTTCTTCCCCGTGTGCAGATACGGCGCAAGGTCGAACTCCTGCACATAGATCGTCTTGTTGTATTGTGACCACGCCTGGTTGATCAGTGAATCGCCGACGACCTTGCCGTTGCAGCGGAGTTCGTAGTGTCCCAGCCCCACGATGCGGATCGTCGCACGCCGGGGCGTGCCGGCGATCTCAAACTCGCGCCGAAGCAGTGGGCACTGGGTTGAATCCGCCGCGATCGGGCCGGGCGCGATCCACTCGGGTCCGTGTGCAGCATCGCGTGCGTCGGGCCTGACGTTTGCACCCGCGCCCAGGAGAAGCACGATCAGCGACGCCACGCTCAAGAGAAGCAGGTTCATGTGCACACCGTACCACACCGTGGATCCTTCTGTTCCACACCCTCAGATTGCGCGAAAGCTCAACGCCCCGCCCGGGAGAGGGTTCACAACGCACGGCGAGCGTGGTACATTGCACCGCTCGGTACATCAGCCGGTGATGGAGGATTTCTGGATGGCAAACTTCTTCTCGCGTCGCGGTGTGCTTCAGGGTCTTGGCGCGCTGGCGGCATTGTCCGCGTGGCCGGGTGGTGGTCGTGCATGGGCCGGATCGAGACCGGCGGCGATGAACACGGGGCCAGAGAAGAAGCGTTCGCTGCGGGTCGCACACCTGACCGACCCGCACATCCAGCCCGAGCGCAACGGGATCGGCGGCTGGGCGGCGTGCCTTCATCATGTACAGTCGCTGGCCGACCGCCCGGAACTGATCCTCACCGGTGGGGACCACGTGATGGACGCCTTCGACCAGAAGTTTGATCGCGCATCATCGCTCTGGAAGCTCTTTGCCAGGACGACCAAGGACGAGAACTCACTGCCGATCCACTACTGCCTCGGCAACCACGACCTGTGGGGTTGGAACAAGAGCCGCAGCGGCACGACCGGCGCTGAAGCGGGGTGGGGGAGCGGCATGGCCCTCGATACGCTGGAACTGAAGAAGGCGTACCACAGCTTTGACCGGGGCGGCTGGCACTTTGTCGTCCTCGACAGCGTCCGGCACGATTCGGATGATCCTGATGGGTACGTCGGCGGCCTTGATGAGGAGCAGTTCGAATGGCTCAAGGGTGACCTCGCGGCCTCGAAGGACAAGCACACGGTCTTTGTGACGCACATCCCGATCCTGACGATCTCGGTCCTTGACGACAAGGTCGACAAGGGCGGGGACATGAAGATCTCGGGGGGCCTGCTCTACACCAACTGGATCAAGATGCGCGGCTTGCTCGACGAAAACCCGCAGGTCAAGTGCGTCCTCTCGGGACACATGCACCGCATCGACCGCGTCGAGTTCCGCGGCGTGACGCACCTGTGCAACGGCGCCGTCAGCGGCAACTGGTGGAAGGGGAAGCACTACGAGGCGGCCGAGGGGTATGCGGTGGTGGATCTCTTCGACGACGGCTCCGTCGAGCGGACCTACACGGAGTTTGGGTGGAAGCCGCAGGCCTGACCGCGGGTCCAGGCAACAATGCCGTGATGCCGCACACGCCGCCGCCTGAACGCATCGACGATGCCGGGCTCCTGCTCGTGGGCGGTACCTTTGACCCGCCCCACCGTGCACACGTGGAACTTCCGCGGCGAGCGTCTGGACAGTTGCTCGTGCGTCGAGGCGGCGGCG
>DATGXW010000055.1:0-3255 GCA_035298585.1 Phycisphaerales bacterium | reverse complement strand
GGGGGCGACGGAGGAGCCGAAGAAAGATGAGGGGTCGAATCCGGTGGACAGTGGGAAGCCGTAATGTTGGGTGATGGCTACGGCGGATGAACAATCTGAGACTCAACGAGCAAGCGATGCTGAAAGGCATCGCTTGCTTCGTTCTGTGGAGTCGCGATGGGTGCTGCCGATGGCGGTGCTGTGGTTTGTGGGTGTGCTGATACTCGCGTGGTATGGGGTGTTGATTGTGCGGAAGGGGAATGCGCCCGATGGGCGGCTCACGTATCGCGAGGCAGCGTGGCTGGTGCGGAGTGAGCGGCTGGTGGGGTTGTCGCTGGAGGAGGCGCAGCGCGAGATTGATGGAGAGATTGTGGCGACAGAAAAAGATCCGCCACAGCCTGCGGTGGCGGTGGCGGATCGGAAGGGGAAGATGCTGGTGATGGAGTTGGAGGCGGGGCGGGTGAAGAAGGTGGAGATTCGGTAGGGAGAGTTCACCGCGGAGGATGCGGAGAGCGCGGAGTAGAGACAGGAGAGTTGGGAGTTGAAGTTGGGGGTGGGTTGCGCTTACTGAGCGGGGATGCCGCCGACGGTGCCCCCGGTGGGAAGCGTGATGCGAGGGGTGACGCGGACGATCACGTCGCGCTTGTGTTCGTATTGCGGGGGCAGGCGGAGCGTGGTGCCGAGTTGGTCCAAGGGCTCGTCGGCGGTGAAGCCGGGGGCGTCGGTGGCGAACTCGAAGAGGACGTGGCCGGGCTCGCGGAAGTAGATCGAGTGGAAGTAGTTGCGGTCGATGACTGGTGTCACGTGGAGGTCGTTTTCTGCGAGGACTTCCTGCCACTTGCTGTGCGTGGCGAGGTCGGGCGTGCGGAAGGCGACGTGGTGAACGACGCCCGCGCCGAGTTTGGAGGCGGGGGCGCGCTGGGTAGGGACGATGATGTCGACGATGCGGGCGAAGGCGGTGTTGTCGCCGGTCGCGATGTAACGCTGGCGCGAGGATTGCTTTTCATCGGCGGTGCCTTGGGGGATGAAGCCCATGGTGCCTTGCAGGAGCGCGGCGGTTTCGGCGGCGTTCTCGAGTGAGAGCGTGACGCTGTGGAAGCCGCGGAGGGCGTGCTGCGTGGGGATGTCGCGCGTGGCGAAGGGCTTGGCGGCGGGGCCATCGTGGAAGACGATTTCGAGGCGCATGCCGTCGTGGTCTTCGAAGGCGAGGACTTCGTCGTTGAAACGCGTCGAAGGCGTGACGGTGATGTTGGCGGCGGCGAGGCGATCACTCCACCACTGCTTGCTGGCCTTGGGGGCGTTGAAGGCGGTGGCGATGACGCTGCCGGTGCCTTGGACGCCGCGCTTGACGTGGGGCCAGGGGAAGAAGGTGAGGGCGGTGCCGGGCTCGCCGGTTTCATTGCCGAAATAGAAGTGATAGGTGCCGGGATCGTCGAAGTTGACGGTGAGCTTGACGAAGCGGAGGCCCAGGAGTTTGGTGTAGAAGTCGAGGTTGCGTTGTGGATCGCTGGCGATGGCGGTGACGTGGTGGATGCCGACGATGGGGGCGAGCGCGGTGGGCTTGACGTAGGTGCGGGGCATGGGGGGCTCCTTGAAGTAGCTTGTCGGAGAGCGGAGAACGGAGAACAGAGAACGGAGAACGGAGAACGGAGAACGGAGAACGGAGAACGGAGAACAGAGAACAGAGAACAGAGAATTAGGTAATCACTAGCGATTCATAGGTCGTTCTCGCGCTTAGTTGTTTGGACAAGTTTGTTTGATAAGAGTGAGATGCCGGACGCTGGAAGAGGTGACAGGTGGAGCTACGCGGCGGCTGTAGGTGCTGGCGTGGGCGTGGGTTGCGCTGGGGGCGTTTGGAGGGCGGTTGCGAATTTGCAGCGGCGGACGCCTATGTAGACGAGGGATTCGAAGATGAAGAGGCCGATGAGGCCGCCGCCGATGACGAGGCCGCCTTGTATGACGGCGGGCCAGGAGATGGGGTCTGGATAGACGGGGGCGAGGCTGAAGGTGCCGTTGGGAGCGATGTTGAAGAGGACGAGGATGCTGTAGAGGAGGGCGAGGGCGAGGACGGGGAGCGTGGTAAAGAGGAGCCAGCCGTAGCTGGCGTGGCTGACGATTTGCCAGGCGGCTTGGGGTGTGAGTCGCCAGCCGCGTTGGCGCGAGATGAAGCGGATGCCGAAGACTTCGAGGACGGTGAGGGCGAAGAGGCCGGCGGCGGCGAGAGAGGCGAGGACGAGCCAGACGGCGGCTTTGATTGCGAGGTGAACGAGAAGGCTGTGGCCATGGCCGCCTCGGGAGGGATCACCGGCGAGTGTGCCGACCCAGGGATCAACGAAGATGGCGCCGGCGATGAGGAGGTTGGTTGCGAGGAGGACGCGGCCCGTGCGCGGCTCGATGCGGATGCGGTCGAAGGTTTGCTTGGGATGGCGCAGGACGCTCCAGCCGGTGCGGAGCCAGGCGGTGACGGCGTAGCGCCATTGGAAGTTGGCGTGTGCGCGGAACCTTTGCCAGTCGCTGCCTTCGCGGTGTGTGGGCAGTGACGTGGCGATGGCGCGGCCGCACTCGGGACAGTTGCCGGGCGGGGCAGGGTCGGCGGGGTTGTCGATGAGGCCTTCGAGGAGGTAGCCGCACGATTCGCAGAGGAGCGTGTGCGGGGTGTGGGGCTTCATGAAGAGAAGATACGGCGGGGCACGTGAGCGTGTTCTCGCAAAGCGGGGCGCAAGAAGACCCGGCTTGGAAAGCCGGGTCTACCCACTAGCCGATTTTTTCGATGTTGCCCATGTAGGGGCGGAGGACTTTGGGGACGGTGATGGTGCCGTCTTTTTGCTGGTGGATTTCCAGCAGTGGGATGAGGAAGCGCGGGCTGGCGAGGACGGTGTTGTTGAGGCTGTGGCAGAAGGTGGTTTCGCCTTTGCCGGATTCGCCGCCGGCGCGGTAGCGCATGTTGAGGCGGCGGCATTGGAAGTCGTAGAGGCGTGAGGCGCTGTGGGTTTCGCCGTAGCCGTCGCGGCTGGGCATCCAGCTTTCGATGTCGACCATGTCGGCGTTCTTCACGCCCAGGTCACCTGTGCAGCATTGCAGGAGGCGGTAGGGAATCTCCATGCTTTGCAGGAGTTCTTCGACGAAGCCGATCATCTTCTTGTGCCACTGGCGGCTTTCGGCTTCGTCGGCTTTGCAGATGACGACTTGCTCGACCTTGTCGAACTGGTGGATGCGGTAGAGGCCTGCGGTGTCTTTGCCAGCGGCGCCAGCTTCGCGGCGGTAACAGGGTGAGAC
>DATGXW010000054.1:0-7094 GCA_035298585.1 Phycisphaerales bacterium | reverse complement strand
GTTCACCGGCGCGCTCGACGCGACGTCCCGCAGCAGCGAATTGCTCGCGCCGGTCGTGAACGAGCCGGTCCCGCTCGCGGTGAGCTGGCCGCCGATCACCGTCGCGCTCCGAAGATTGACAAGCCCCGCGTCGTCCGCGTGGATCACGCCCTGCTGGTTGTCAAAGCCCGGCCCGTCGAGGAAGAGCTTGCCCCCCGGCGCTGCACGCAGCACACCGTTGTTGTCGACCCCGCCCGCGTCGGTCGGGTTGATGATCAGCGGGTAGCTCGCCGACCCTTCGATCGTCGCGTTGTTCACGATCCGCAGCTGGTTGGAGCCCAGGCTTCCCGACCCCGTGATGAGGTTGTCCTGGTTGGTCAGCACCAACTCGCCCGAGGCCGCCATCACCACGTTGCTGGGGTGATTGCTCAGCGCGACCGTGCCGCCCCCGTTCAGGAGCACGTTCCCTCCCTGGATGTACATCACCGCCCCGTAATAGCTTCCCACAAGGTTCAGCAGACCGCTGTTGGTGAACGTGCTCTCAAATCGCGTCGTCACCCCGTCGTTGATGTCCATCACCCCCGACGACGTCACGTCCCGCAGCACCGAATTGCTCGCCGAGTTCACGATGCGGCCGCTGCCGCCGGTCGTCAGGGTTCCGCCGGTCACCTGTGCAGCGCTCAGGTACACCCGTCCCCCGTCGGCCGCGTGGACGACCCCGCCCGTGTTGTCAAAGCCCGCGCCCGTGAGCGTCAGGCTGCTCCCGCCCAGCGCACGCAAGAGCCCCTCGTTGCGCAGGCCCAGCACGTCGCTGGGGTTGATCGTCAGCCCCGCCGAGCCCGCCGCCTCGATCGTCCCGTCGGCGAGATTCTCGATCCCAAGCGTGTTGGCGCCAAACTGGCCCGCCCCGCGGAATGTGCAGCTCGCGTTCGTCAGCCAGTGCACATGCGCCGGCGTGCTCGTCACCGCGCCGCCTGAGTGATTCGCAAGCGTCACCACGCCTCCCCCCGAGAAGTACGAATCACCCGACATGCTCATCACCGACCCGTAGTACGAAGAAGCCAGCGAGATATCCCCCGTCAGGTCAAACGCCCCCGCGAAGTACCCCGCCGTGCCGTCCATGATCCGCACAAACCCCGGGATGTGCGTCATGTTCACCCCGTCGTCGGTCAACGTCGCCCCCGAAAGGTCGATTACCCCCGTCCCGGATGTCGAAAGCGTGTGCCCGATCGCCACCGCCGAAGTGTTGAGAATCACCCGCGAACCGTTGTCCGCGTGGATCGTCGCCTCCCCGGGCGCCGAAGAGTCGTACGTGGCCCCCTGCAGGTACAGCGTGCCCCCCGCCGTCGCGCCCAGCAACCCATCGTTGAGCATGCCCGCCGGGCCCGGGTCCAGGTACAGCGCCGTCGAGACATCCGCGATGATCGCCCCCGTCAGCGTGTTGGTGAACGTGGTCGTGTTCTGGCCGACCGCGCCGGCCCCGTGAATCAACCCGTGGTTGATGAGAACAAAGTCGGCCGCCGGCAGGTTCTGCCCCGAGAGCGAGTTGCTCGGATGGTTCGAAAGCCGGATGTTCCCCGCGTTCACCGCGTCCTGGCGAAGCTCCATGCGAGACCCGTAATACGATCCGTTCAGGAGCACCTCGCCCGTTCCCTCCAGGATGTGCCCCGGATGGTCGAGCAGGACCACCGATCCATCGGTCACGCGGAGCTGGCCCGTATCAGAAATCAGCGTCCGCGACGTCCGCAGATAGCCGGTAGTGTTCACCGAGACCAGGCCGCCGTCATTGATCTCGAGCACGCCCCCCTCGACCGCCCCGTTGTTCATCGTCAGCACCGCGTTGGGGTTGGTCACGGCGATCTCGCGATCGCACTTGAGCGTCGCCCCGCCGGTGATGTTGAACGCGCCCTGCTCGATGTGGCAGAACGAATCAGGGTTCACCGCCGCGACGTACATCCAGCGGTTGCCGTTGAGCGCGATCGTCGCGTTGGGCGAGTTGAGCGTCAGCGCCTCCATCGGCACGTCAAAGTCGACCGTGATCGTGTAGCTCGACCCAAGCTTCCCGATGTACGCGACGTCGTTCAGGTTGTTGGGAACGTTCCCGTCTTCCCACATCGAGGGATTGCTCCACAGGCCCGACGCCGCGGAGAGCCACTGGATGATGTCACCCGATGCACACGAGGCACACCCGGCCATGGCCGCGATGATCGCCGCCCCGCGCACCCGGGCGCGATGTCCAAACCGACCACGAACGTTCCGATCGCCGTGCATGCTGGCCATGTGCATTCTCCCTGTCCTCGCCGGATCAGTGCAGGAACCAACCTCGCCCGCGGCACACGAGTTCCGCGCGCAAAGCGCCTATTCCTCAGATGGGAGTTCCCGCCCGCGCCGGACACCCCGGCTCCGGGAGATGCACAAATCGACCGCCGCGCCCGTTCCGTCGCTTGCGAGGGCTAACTTACGTTCGAGTCCCCCAGCGAGCTTCCCCGCTTCTGGCCCAGCAGTTCAAACGCCTTCCGCAGCCGTTCCACCGCCCTTGTCCGCGCCTTCTCAGCCGCGTCCAGCGAGACGCCGAGCCGCTCGGCGATCTGCGCTCCCTGCAGCCCCTCGGACATCATCGTGATGATCTCCCGGTCGCGCGGCAGCAGCATCGCCATCGCACGCGTCGCCAGGATGAGCTGTTCACGCCGGAACGCAAACGTCGCCGGACCCGTCGCCGTGTCCGCCAGCTCCGCCCGCGGCCGCGGCCGCGTCCCGGAACCGCTCACCGTCAGGCGAAGGACGTTCCCCGGATTGCGCTTGTGTGCAAGCCAGTAATCCCGCCGCGCTGAAAGATACCTCCGGCCGATCAACGTCAGCCACGACGCAAACGCGCTCGGCCCTCCATAGGTGAACCCCTTGGAAGACCGGATCGCCTCCTGCGAGATGCCCTGCACCAGGTCGTCGACCGACTCAAACCGCAGCAGCACGATCCCCGCTTCCCGGCGCACCAGTGCATCGAGCACACCACGGTGCTCGATCACCAGCGATTCAACCGTGTACACCGGTTCGCTCACGGCTCGGGGGCCTCCATCACCAGCCGGAAACCGATGAAGCCCGCGTCCCGGTCCGCGAGCGCGCCGTTCCCGCCGTAGACGTTGAACTGCGTCGAATCACCCGTCGCCCACGACCCCCCGGCGTGCCGCATGTGCGGCTGCAGCTCCTGCCACCGCGACCCCGTCCACTCCGAAACGCTCCCGGCCATGTCATACACCCCCAGGATCGATTCATCGATCGGGAACGACCGCACCGGCTCGGGCAAGGGTGATGGGCGTGCGAAGCACGAACTCGTCCACTTGGGATGGAACGTGTCACCGAACACGTACTCCGCGCCGTTCGCCGCCGCCGAGGCCGAGATCCACTGGCCCAGCGTCGGGAGCGAAAAGCGCTCGCCCCGCGCTGCGCCCCGGGCGCGCTCGCTCCGCCACCGTGCATACGCCATCGCGTCGTTCCAGGAGACATGCAGCGCTGGCCACCGGCGATCCCACGACTCGGGCAGCACAAAGCGCCCCGATCCGTCGCGCTGCCCGTGTGCTTCCTCGCCATTCTCCGGATAGCGGATCGGCGCCGGGGATTCCGCGATCTCCTTCAGCGTCGCCGGGTCGTTCACAAACTCCATGTACTCGCCCAGCGTGACCTCGCGCTCCATGATCCAGAACGAAGCGCCATCCGACATCGAGGCGACCCGCACGAAGCCCTCGGGCGATGTGCCCGTGGGATACAGCACCGCGCGGACGCTGTGGGCCCCGCCCCGCGCCGTGTGCACCGCGATCCGCAGCGGCTCATACCCCCCCGTCTCCACCACAAAGACATAGTCGCCCGGTTCGAGCGATATCGAACGATCCACCCCCGGCTCCATGAGCGAAAGCGTCCCGCGCAGCACCGGCGCGGCCGTCGTCCGGGTCTTGAGACCCGCGGGCAACTGCACACTGCGAAGCGAGCCCCCCATCCACACCCCGGCCTCGACGCCACCCAGGAGCGCCAGATCCTCCGCCGTGCCCAGCCGCATCCCGAGCTCATCAAGAGAGCCCGCCTCGATGTTCACGTCACCCCGCGGGGTCCGCCAGTGGTAACGATGCGCCACGCCGCGCATCTCGCGCTGAGAAGCTCGGATCCGCTCTGCCCAGTAGGGATCGCGGACCTCCACCCCATCCACGCTCACGAGCCGCGCACCCTTTGGAACCACGACCCGATCCTTCCCCATCGTGACATCCGCCAGGAGGAGCACGCTCCCCTCGATCGGATGCCCCTCGATCGAAAGGACGTGATCTTCCACCGAGAGTTCTCCCCGGTCCTCGATCACGCGCAGGGCCCACGCATCGTGCGCGACGCCATCGGGCCACCCCTTGTGCGGAATCGCGATCAGCCGGCGCCCGCCCTCGGGATCAAGCTGCGAGGCGTATGCACGGCGAAAGACATGCACGCTCGCGCTCTGGACGTTCACCTCAACCGTCACGCGCGTGGAACCCCGCACGTCGCCGTCAAGCGTCCCCGCCGGGTCGTGCAGTTTCACAAGCGCTCGGTACACCGGCTGGTCGGGCATCCCCGCCACCTCCGCCTCAAGGTACCGCTGAAAATACGCGCGTGCACGGATCCCCTCCGCGGCGCCCGCCTCGGCGCCGCCCCGCTCGGCGGCGTTGGCAAGTTCGAGAATCCCGTAGAAGAGCTCCTCCCTCCGCCGACGGGATTCATGCACATCGCGCTGCGCTTCGAGCATCTCGCGGTCCTGCTGCGGCGTGAGGTACGAGGCTCCGAGCAGGTCGCTGTAGTGCTTGAAGACCCGCTCCCGCGATTCAATCTCCCCGCGCAGTTTTTCATATTCGGCGAGCGAACGCTCCGCCTCACGCACGATCCCCGCGAGCTGCTCGCGCTGCCGGGCCTCCGCCCGCAGCGACTGTGCAATCGCCGCCCCCGCGCCCAGCACGATCGCGCACGCCGCGGTGATCCCCGCCGCGGCCATCGGGCGATTGCGCTTGCCCCACCGCGCGACGCGTGACAGCGGTCCGGGCGCTGCGGCGGCGATCGGCTTGAGCTCCAGGATCGCCTCCAGGTCCTCCGCAAAGAGCCGCGCGCTCGCGTACCGGCGGCCCGGATCCTTGTCGATGGCCTTCATCACCGCCGTCGAAACATCCCGGGCCACGCCCCGGCGCACCGCGCCCGGCGGTGGGGGATCCACCACCAGGATCGCGTGCAGCACCTGTTCCAGCGTCCCCGCCGTGAAGGGCATCTTCCCCGTGATCGCCTCGTACAGCACCATCCCCGCCGCGTAGACGTCCGTCCGGCCGTCGATCGTGCCTCCCCGCGGCGCCACCTGCTCGGGGGCCGCGTAAAAGGGTGACCCGATGAACGTCTCGGTCAGCGTCGGCGCTCCCGCGTCGATGTCGCGGGCCACCCCGAAATCCAGCAGCATCGCCCGGTCATCGTGCGTGATGCGGATGTTTGACGGCTTCACGTCCCGGTGAATGATCCCCGCCTCGTGCGCTGCACAGAGCCCCCGCGCGATCTGTGCACACCAGCGCACCGCACGCCCGATCGCGATCGGCTCGCCCTTCGCCGCCGCCTCCCTGAGCACCTCGTCAAGCCCCCGCCCGGGGATGTGCTCCATCGCGATGTACCGCGTCCCGCGGTGCTCACCCACCGCGATCACCGAAACGATCGAGGGATGGTTCAGCTTCGCGGCCGCCATCGCCTCGCGCTCGAACCGCGCCGCCGCCGTCCTCGATGATGCGATCTCAGGCCGCAGCAGCTTCACCGCCACCCGCCGACGCAGGGAGATCTGTTCCGCCAGGAACACCACGCCCATCCCCCCCTCGCCCAGGCGTTCGAGCAGGCGGAAATCTCCCAGGACATCCGAACGCCGCTGCACACTCCCCCCGTGTGCATCCACCCCGCCGGGCACGGTGCTCCCGCGCGTGCGTGCATACTCCTGGTACACCGCGCTCAGCACTTCATGGAGCGCGGCATCCTCGACGCCGCGTTCGCGCAGAAATTGTTCCGGCGGCGCAGCCTGTCCCGACATCGCCGCGTTCAAGTACTCGTCGTAGAGATGTTCCGACGACTCATCCACGGTCCGCGGAAGCCCTCCCGAGGCTGGCCCGATGCCGACGCAACCATCCCGCGCCGGGCAAGCAGCATCCTACCTCAGAACAGGGCTTCTTGGCGGATTTCTTTGTCCCCGGACGAATCTTCACACCACCGCGATCCGGCCCCGTCCCGGCACCGCCGCCAGGAGCATCCGGGTGTACTCCTCCCGAGGGTCACGCAGGATCTCATCCACCGGGCCCGCTTCCACAACCTTGCCCCCGTTCATGACCACCACCCGCTGGCACAGGTGGCTCACCACCGCCAGGTCGTGGCTGATGAACAGGTACGACAACCCCCGCTCTCGCTGCAGGTCCTTCAGCAGGTTGAGAATCTGCGCCTGGATCGAGACATCGAGTGCACTGGTCGGCTCATCGCACACGATCAGCGCTGGCTCCAGCGCGAGCGCACGTGCAATCGCGATCCGCTGCTTCTGCCCACCCGAAAACTCGTGCGGATACCGCCCCAGGCACGCCGCCGAAAGCCCGCAGCGGTCGATCAACCCGCGGATCCTCTCCTGCGCTTCCGCCGAGGAACACAGCCCGTGCACCGCATAGGGCTCGGCCAGTATCTCCCCGATCCGCATCCGAGGATTTAATGACCCGCCCGGATCCTGGAAGATCATCTGCGCGCGCCGGCGCCACGCCGTGAGCTCTCTCCTCCCCATGCCCAGGACATCACGACCCTGAAAATGAACGCTCCCCCCCGACGCCGCGATCAGCCGCAGCACCGCACGTCCCACCGTCGTCTTCCCGCACCCGGATTCACCCACCAGCCCCAGCGCTTCCCCCTCGCCGAGTGCAAAGCTGACACCATCGACCGCACGCACACGGCGGGAAACCCGCCCCAGCACCCCGTCCCGCGCGGCAAATTCCACCACCAACCCGTTGACCTCCAGCAGTGCAGGCGATCCCGACGCCCCTCTTGCTCCACCGCTGGCGGCCATGCTCGGAACCATCGTTCCCACCCCACCCTCCGATGTACGTCTCCCATCC
>DATGXW010000053.1:0-4112 GCA_035298585.1 Phycisphaerales bacterium | reverse complement strand
ATGAAGATGTCCTCGAGGTTCGGACGCTTCAGCTCCACCCGCCGCACCGGGAGCCGCGCCGCGACCGCCGCCATCACCGCGCCCGGCTCACCAGTCTGCTGCAGCCGGATCTCGATCCCGCGCGGCGAGGCGATCGCTTCGCGCACGCCCGGCTGCGACTGCGCGATGTCCAGCATCTGCTCGTCAACCCCCGTCAGGGTCTCGACGAAAATGCACCGCGGGTCGTACTTCCGCCAGATCTCTTCCAGCGGCCCGTCCAGCACCTTCTCGCCCCGGTTGATCATGAAGACCCGCTCGCAAAGCTGCTCGGCCTCGAACATCGCGTGCGTCGAGAAGATCAGCGTCCGCCCCGCCTTGTGCTGCTCCTGGATCAGGTCCCTCAGGAGCCGGCGGTTCACCGGGTCGAGCCCGCTGAAAGGCTCATCCAGGATCACAAGCTCGGGCTCGTGCAGCACCGCCGAGATGAACTGCACCTTCTGCTGCATGCCCTTGGAGAGCTCTTCGCACTTCTTGCGGAAGCAGTCCTGGAGACCGACCTTGGCCAGCCAGTTCTTGACCTTCTGCTCGAGGCCCGCCGAGTCGATCCCCTTGAGCCGGGCCATGTAGACCAGGAACTGCCCGACCTTCATCTTCCGATAAAGGCCTCGCTCCTCGGGAAGGTAGCCGATCTGGTCCTTGCTCTCGACCGCCGAGGACTTTCCAAGCACCTTCAATTCGCCCCGGTCGGGAAAGATGATCGACATGATCATTCGGATCGTCGTCGTCTTTCCCGCCCCGTTGGGCCCGATGAATCCGCAGAGGCTCCCCTGGGGAATGTCAAGGTCCAGCTTGTTCACGGCGACCTTCGATCCGAAGGTCTTGTGCACACCACGAAGCTCGATCGCGTTCTTCAAGTCGATCTCCGTTTCTTCACACGGGCCCGGGACGTGATTCACGTTCCCACTTCGGAGGGCATCGTAGCGATGGCTTGCACATCGCCTCGCGTGCATCCTCGCCTTCCCCCGCTTGGAATGACTTCTGAAAGAACACCCCGCGATTTCAATGAGCACGGTCGCGGCGACACCGAATCACCACGCCGCCCGATGCAGGCGTTGTTTGGTTGTATTTTGTTAGGATTGCAATTCACAGCACGCTTTGCAACCGCTCGCAAACCATTTTCGTATCTGGAATTGCGACACGACCTGCGTGGGTGGTGTGCGTGCATGTCCACGGAGCGTTCTGCCCCGTGCATTGAGGGAGAGAGAATCATGAAGATGTCCATTGCTGTTGTGGGCCTGGCTGTCGCCTCGTCACTGGCCACCGCCGGGTCCTTCAACGATCACGCCGCGTACCTGTCGGCGAGCACCAACAACACCGTGATCAACTTCGACTTTGATTCGAACGGGCGGGAGATCGCCTCCGGCACGTTCCTTGGAAACCTGTACGCAGCGGACGGCGTGGTCTTCGGCGGCGGCGGCTACGCGGCCAGCGGCTCGGGCCCTGTCTCAAGCCCCAACGTCTGGGTCGATGACACCCTCGACGGCGGCGACCGGGTCTTCACCGCGTTCATCACCGCCCCCGGCATCACCGCTGTCGGCATGTTCAACGCACTCTTTTCCAGTGGTGACTACACGATCCTCACCGCGTTCGACGCCGGCGACAATGTCATCGGAACGGTTGCCGCCGACAACATCGGCGGGACAAAGGACTTCTTCGGCGTCACGACGGCGACCGCCATCTCCCGCATCGAGGTTCGCCTCGGCAATCCCGGCGGCTGGGCTCTCGACGACCTGCACCTCGGGCAGGCGGTTCCCGCGCCCGGCGCAGCCGCCGTTGCCGCCGTTGGCCTGCTCTCCCTCCGCCGCCGCCGCTGAACTGGCAATCTCATCTGTGAAAGCGAAAAGCCCCGGGCTCTGGCCGGGGCTTTTTTCAGCATCAGATGTGCCGCCCCATCGCATCCTTCCCAGCGCTTTGGTTCGGTCAGCGCGGCGTATCCGGCATCTCGCTGCGGACGTACGTGATCCCGCGCTGCTTGAGCTCGGCGAGCATCCGCTCGACCACCGCTGCGTTGGGGCCGATCAATTCCGGAGGGATGACCCCCGGCTGGCGGAATGTCCCGTCGGCGATCATCCGCGCCATGATGGTGCACGGCATCGCCGTGGTCCTGGACATGCTGGTCGCCTGCGATGCCTTGTCGTAGTAGTCGAGGATGTCCCAGTGCACACGGACGCCTGCGCCGCCGCGCACGCCCCGGTTGATGATCCGCATCACGGTCAGGTCTTCTTCCCCGGGCTGGTAGGTCCACATGGGGAACATCAGGGCCGAGACGACATCCAGCGGAACGACCTTCTGCCCGTTCACCTCGATCGGCTGCTTGCTGAACAGCCCCATCGACCGCAGCACCCGCATGAGCTCGTAGTGCCCGGGGTATCGCAGGGTCTTCTCCTTCATGAACGGCGACTTCATCGTGAAGGCCAGGCTCCGCAGCCCGTCGGTGTTGACGGCCTCGAGCGTTCCGAGCCCCGCAAAGTCCATCGGCTCGGGCTCGGTCAGCGCTGGCCGCACCACCACCTGCCCGTGCTCCACCAGCCGCGTCGGCCGCGTGTATTCCTCAAGGACATCCGAGGGAGCAAACCCGGCCTTGTACTGGAACGGCCACGACCGCTCGCGGGGCAGTCCCCCCACGTAGATCTCGATGTCGGTACAGGTCTCCATCCGCGAGGCCTCGTACCCCGCCAGCAGGTTGGACATGCCCGGCGCCACGCCCATGTCGACGACCGCCGTCACGCCCCGTTGGCGGGCCCGCTCCGAGAGCGCTGTCGCATCCTCGGCCATGAATGAGATATCGCAGTAGTTCCGGCCCGCGTCGATGACCGCCCCGAGTGCGGCCAGGCCGATCCGGCTGGAGAGCGCACCCAGCACGATGTCAAAAGGCGCCACGAGCCGGGAAACCGTCGCGGGGTCGGAGAGATCCGCCATCTGGACACGGATCGAGCCGCCCGCGCGGTGTGCACGCTCCTGCGCTGACTTGAGATTCGCCTCGCGCATGTCGGCGATCGTGACGTCAAAGTCCTTGCACAGGTCGGCGGCCATGACCGATCCGACCATCCCCGCGCCCAGCACCATCGCCTTCATGTGCACACTCCCGTCGCCAAACACGGCCCCACCCAGTGCCCAGTGCCCAGTGCCCAGTGCCCAGTGCCCAGTGCCCAGTGCCTTCCGACGATACTCAGTTCTTCTTGCCCTTCTCAAGCTGGTCGCGCCTGGCCTTGGCCTCCGCCACCTTGCGCTGCTGCTCGGCGGCTTCCATCATCCGCTGCATGAACCCCTTCTGGCCCGCCGGACGGGGCTTGCCCCGCAGCTTGTCCTCATCCAGCAGGCCGTGCTTGTTCATGTGCCTGCGGATCCACGAGTTCTCGACGATCGCCAGGGCCGAGTTGGTCGCAAAGTAGAGCGACAGCCCCGCCGGCGAGTTGTACATCAGCACCGGGAACATCACCACCGAGAGCACCTTGATCATCTTCTGCTGCGATTCCTGCTCGGGCGTGAGCTGGGTCGTCATCGGCGGCGAAAGGTACTTCTGGTGGAAGAAGAAGACCACGCCCAGGAGCAGCGGGAGGACGTTGAACGAGGAGATCGGGCCCATCATCGCCGAGAGCAGCGGCACCTGGAAGGACTGCCCGAAGTGGATGAACGCGTCGGGATGCGACATGTCGGCCATGAACCCCCACTGGTTCCCCGTGAGCTTCTGGATCACCCCGTAGAAGGCCGGCTCGTTGCGCAGTTCGACCGCGTAGAACAACAGTGCATACAGCGACAGCCACACCGGCGTCACCAGGAGCATCGGCAGACACCCCAGCATGCCAAGGGGGCTCACACCCTCCTCTCGCCACAGCGCCGCCATCTCCTGCTGCATCCGCTTGGGATCATCCTTGAACCGCTCCTGCAGCTTCTTCTGCTTGGGCTGCATCATCGACATCTGCTTGCCGAACCGCTGCATGCGGATCTGCGACCAGCGCGTCAGGGGGTGCAGGCACGTGCGGACAAAGACCACCAGGAAGATGATCGCCAGCGACCAGTCCCGGAAGACATGGTCGTGCAGGAAGTGCAGCACTCCGCGCAGCAGCATCGTG
>DATGXW010000052.1:0-3695 GCA_035298585.1 Phycisphaerales bacterium | reverse complement strand
CCGGGGGCGCCTGGGTGGGGTTGAGGGGGTGGTGGCCCCCCGCACGCTCGATGAGCTGGGGAATCCAGTGGCCGCCGATAAACAGGGGATCGGTCCATTCAAGGAATGCGACGGTGGGTCCATCGCCGTAGGGGTTGACGTATTCCTGTGCGGTGAACGCGCGTGCACGCAGGTCCGTCACCGTCCGTGCGGCGGCCTGTTCGAGACCCGAGACCTTGCCGACCGTCAGAATCGAATCCAGGACATCCTCGAACGAGGAGGGGTTCAGGCTTACGACCCGGGGCGGGTGTTTCCATCCGCACACCACCCTCTGGACCGTGTCGAGGTCGATCGAACAGACACTGCACAGATCCTGCGTGAGGATGACGTCAGGTGCCAGGGATTCGAGCAGAGGGAGATTCAGCGAATAGAGGCTGGCTCCGGTGGCGAGTTGTGCACGGACCTGCCGATCAATGTCCGCAGGGTCGCTCCCGGTCGTTGCCTGCGCGGTCAGAACCGGGACCGAATCCATGCCTTGGGGGTGGTCGCACTCGTGCGACCGGCCGACCAGGAGACCCCCGCCCCCGATGGCGTGAAGGATCTCGGTCGCGGAAGGGACGAGGCTGACGATGCGAATAGGCATGAATGGTTGCAGCGGTTCGCCGGGGTTGCGGGAGACAAGGGGGGGTCGGGCGGCGATGGGGGAGGCGTGTGCTTCCCGCGTCCTCCCGGGTGGCGTGAACGGTATCCTTGATGCACGAAAGCCGGGAATTTTCCGCGACTTACCGGGGGGACCGGGCCCGAACCGGGCTTTGGCGCTTCGGAGTGCGGAAACTCTTCCGCCGGACGGTGTGCGTTTGAAGACTGAGGGCTGATCGATGATGGATCAAACGAACGATCGGCGGATGATGGGCTTCCGCGGCTCGGCGACCATGGCGCTGGTCGCCGGAACGTGTGCATCGCTCGTCTTTGCACAACCCGCCACGGTCACCCACCCCCCGGGAACGGCCCCGGCAGGTGAGTCTCCCTCAACCCAGCCACGGCTGGTCGATAACCGCCGGCCCGAGCAGCCTTCAGCCTCTGACGCCGATGAGGCAGCCCAGGCCGCCGAGAAGGGCGCCGAGCGGGCCGATCTCAACGCCGGGCTCAAGGTCCAGGATGGCGAGGAGATCGAACTCTCCGACTTCACCGAGCCCGTGGAACTGACGACGCTGGTCGATTACGTGGTCAGGACGCTGGGCATCAACGTGTCGATCAAGGGGACGCTCTCGGGGTCGGTGGTCTTCAACGCCCCCGTGAAGATCAAGAAGACCAAACTCCTGGGGCTGCTCGACGCGCTGCTCGAGCAGCAGGGTTTCACGATCACCTATGACCCGTTGACGCAGTTCTACTCCGTGCACCACGTCGCGGATGTGCCGATCAATCTCCAGGATGGTGAGTCTGCCACGACGCGGATCTTCACGACGCCCAATGTTCGGCCCAGTGCGCTGAAGGCGGCGATCGATGCACAGACCGGAATGGGCACGGGCCTTATCCCGGGCCAGCAGCCGGCACAGCCCGGGGCGCGGCAGTATGCGTACATCGATGAACTGGGTGTGATCGTGGCGACCGATACGGTCCGCAAGCTTGCCCAGGTCGAATCGCTGATCCAGAGCCTTCTTGCGGAGCGTGCCAAGTCGACGTACATCCGCCTGGAGCTCCGGCACGTGGCGGCGCCCGTGGCGCGGGACCGTGCACTCCAGCTTGTGGGCCAGTCGCAGACCCGGACCGGCCAGAATCTCGATCCCAACTTCATCCAGCAGCAGCAGATGCAGAACCAGTTCGGGACGGGCGCGCGGGGGACGTTTGACAATCTCCAGGATCGCCTGACCATCGATCCCCAGGACAACGCGTTGATCTTCCGCGGGCTCCCCGAGGAGATCGACCAGGTGAAGGCGATCCTGGAAGTGATCGACGTCTCCAGCAAGCTGATGCCCAAGAAGCACGATGTGGGCAAGGCGGCCCGGCCCATCGCCGAGATCGCCCGCCAGCGCGGCCTGGGCGAGGTGACGCAGATCGCCGACACGACCAACAAGGACCCCAACAACCCGCTTGGCATTCCCAACGGCGGGCTCACGTTCAACCCCGACTTCGGGAACACCGGCCAGACGCAGCGGCAGACGACCGGCGGTCCGATCATGGTCGTCGATGAGACGCGCGGCATGATCGTCTACTACGGCACGGTCGAGCAGCAGGCCGCGCTCGAAGCGCTCGTGACCGAGCTCAAGACCGACGACGACCGCGTCGTCTTCCGGACCTACAAGCTCAAGAACGCCAAGGCCAACGACGTGGCGAGCCTCATCATGGGCGCGCTCAACAACGAGATGCCCGTCCTTGAAACAGGCAATAACTCCGAGGACGGCGAGAACAGCTCGGGGACGCTCGGCTCGTTCAGCAACCGGCGCTCTTCGAGCCTGTTCAACGACGGCACGGGGAATAGCACTCGCCGGACCAACTTCCGCGGCTCGGGCTCGACCTCGAGCGAGGACGGCCTGAGCGTCGAGAACGCCGAGGATATCTTCATCGTCCCGGATCAGCCCCACAACCAGCTCATCGTCAAGGCCCCGATCCGCGACCACGACACGCTCTCGAAGCTGATCACCAAGCTCGACCTGCGGCGGCCGCAGGTGTACATCGAGGCCAAGATCGTGGTCGTGAACTGGAGCGACGATCTCCGCCTGGCCTTTGAGACGCAGCTCATCAACGCCGGCGGCACCGGCGGCGTCTTCAACACCAACTTCGGCGTCACGGCGTCGCAGGGGAACGTGCTTACCCCCAAGACGGTCCCGGGCGGTTCGGGTCTGACCGCGGCCATCATCAAGTCCGACCAGGTGCCCATCGTCATGACCGCGCTCCAGACCGAGGTCGACGGCCGGATCCTCTCGACCCCCCAGGTCCTGGTCGACGACAATACCAAGGCGCACGTCAAATCGACCGACAAGCAGCCCACGACCACCACCACGATCGGCTCGGGGGGCAACCCCAACACCACGACCTTCGAGGACTACGTCGAGGCGGGCACCGAGCTCATCGTCACGCCCACCATCTCCGACGGCGGGTACATCCGCCTCGACTACGAGATCAACCTTTCAAGCTTCACGGGCACGGGCTCCAACGGGATCCCCCCGCCGATCCTCGAGAATCAGCTCAAGGCAAGCTCGGTCACCATCCCGAGCGATGCCTCGGTGGTGCTCGGCGGCCTCACGTTCGACAGCGAGAGCACGACCAGCGAGGGCGTCCCGATCCTCAAGGACATCCCGATCGTCGGCCTGCTCTTCCAGGATCTGAGCAAGGTCAAGCGCAAGACCACGCTGTACGTCTTCCTGACGCCGCGGATCTTCCGCGATCCCAACTTCGGCGATCAGCGGCTTGCCCAGGAAGGCCCCCAGCGTGCGGTCGATGTGCAGGACAACATGCCCGAGCTCAAGTCAAGCTACATCGACGTCTTCGAGCGTCCGCGCTTCACGCCCGCCGACCCCGGCGATCCTCTGAAACCCCGTGAAGCATCCCCGGCCGAAGCGCCCAACGGGTCCACCCGTCCGCCGCCGCCCAACCAGCCCGCCCAGCGCTGAGTCTCCGCACACGAGCCGATGGCAAAGAACCCTCCAACCGACCGCTTCAGCGCCATGCGAAAACTGCTCCCCGCCGCGGGTGGCGGCCGTCCCACCGCCAACGGC
>DATGXW010000051.1:0-1863 GCA_035298585.1 Phycisphaerales bacterium | reverse complement strand
ATCAGTGTGGTGGCGGCTTTGCGGATGGTCTCGGCGTGGCGGGGGGACTCGATGTGGGGTGTGCTGACGACCGCGCCCAGGGCGATGATGGCGCGGAGGGCGTTGTTGGCGGTGAGGACCTTGGTGCGGAGCTGCACAAGGTCCTGGAGCGCGCGGAAGATCTCGCGTGCACGGGTGGTGGTGAGCCACTCGATGAAGGTCGTGATCTTGATGCCGCGCTCGGCGAGGATCTTGTCGGTGGGGGTTGAGGAATGGATGAACTCAAAGAGGAGTTCACCGAGCTGGTCTTCCGGGATCGTGGGGGCGGGGATCGTGGGGGTGGATGTGGTGTTCATGCGGGGAAGATCGGGTTGAGGTGGGTTGATTTTCAGTTGTTTTGGGCATGTACAGAAGATGGCGCACAAACGTGGTAGATGCGGGGGGAAAGGCATCGAGACAATGAGGCAGGGGGCGTGTGATGCCTGCCCCGGGCTCAAAGCAGCCCGGAGCAGGGCACCCGACAACAAGGCAGCAAAGCAATGAGGCAGGGAGCTGGTGATGCCTGCCCCGGGCTCAAAGCAGCCCGGAGCAGGGCACCCGGCACCCGGCGCGTTGGTTGTCAGGCGGGGCGTTGGGAGAGCCATTCCTCGCGAAGCAGGCCGTAGAGGATGGCGTCGTGGACCTGGTTCCACTTATGGATGTGCCGGCGGAGTGTGCCTTCGTGTTTCATGCCGATTTTTTCGAGGACGCGGAGGCTGGCGGGGTTGGAGCTGAAGGCGTGTGCGTGGATGCGCGAGAGGCCCAGTTCACCCAAGGCCCAGTCGATGATGCGGGCGGCGGCGTCGGTGGCGAGGCCTTTGCCCCAGGAGTCGACGGCGATCCAGTAGCCCAGTTCGGCGTGGTGGTGTGCGGGTTCGAAGGTCAGGCCGACACCGCCGGCGAGCGCGGCGGATGTGCGTTCGATGATGGCGAAGGAAGCGCCTTTGCCTTCGGCCCAGGCGGTGTGCGTGGAGTGGATGTAGTCGCGGGCCTGGGATTCGCAGTAGGGGTGCGGGATGCGCAGGGTGGTTCGGGCGATCTCGCGGTGGCCGGCCTTGGCGGCGAGGTCGGGGGCGTCATCGGGGGTGAAGGGGCGGATGATGCACAGGGGGGAGATGAGGGTTGGCTGCGGGCCTGCGAGGTTCATCGGGTGTTGGTGGTGGAAGGGGGATTGGGCTCGGATGTGCTGCGGTTGCCGCGGGTTTGGGAGAGGAGCCAGGAGGCGAGGCCATCGCCGCGGTAGGCGGCATCCCAGGAGTTGTGGTTGGCTTCGGGGAACTCGGTGTACTTGATCTCGGCGGTGGGGCCCGAGGCGCGGAGTGCGTCGATGATGGCCTTGGTCTGCTCGGGGGGGACGACGTTGTCCTTGAGTCCATGGAAGGCCCAGGTGGGTATGTGCCGGGTCTTCTGGGCGATTTGGGCGGGGGGGAGATCGCGGGAGAAACCGCACACGGGGGCGAGGGCGGACCAGAGGTCGGGGTGTGCGGCGGCGAACATCCAGGTTCCGTTTCCGCCCTGGGAGAGGCCGGTGAGGGCGATGCGGTTTTCGTCGATGGGGAATTGCGAGCGGATCATCTCGATCTCGGCCATGACGACGGATTCTTCGGTGGGCCAGAGCGGATTGAACTCGGGCTTCTGGGGCGCGAGGATGATGCAGGGCCAGCGCTCGGGGTTGTTGAGGACGGCGGGGATGAGGCCGACGGAGGTCTGCTTGACGCCGTCGGATCCGCTTTCGCCGCGGCCGTGGAGGAAGACGACCAGGGCGTAGGGTGGGCGGGCGATTTCGGCGGGGGGGACGTAGAGGGCGTAGCGGTGGGCGCCGGCGGGGCTGGTCCATGAGAGAAA
>DATGXW010000050.1:0-3722 GCA_035298585.1 Phycisphaerales bacterium | reverse complement strand
CCCACTCCCGCCCGTGCTCATGGACGTCCTGATCGCGCTCAACATCAGCCTGGGCCTGGTCATCCTCCTCACCACCATCTACATGGATCACCCGCTGGACTTCAGCGTCTTCCCCTCGCTGCTCCTGGCCACCACGCTCTTCCGCCTCGTTCTCAACATCGCCTCGACCCGCCTCATCCTCTCCGCCGACGCCGACAACCCGCAGGAAGCCATGGCCTCCGCGGGCCACGTCATCATGGCCTTCGGCGAGTTCGTCGCCGGGAACTCCCTCTTCGTCGGCATCGTCGTCTTCCTCATCCTGGTCATCGTCCAGTTCGTCGTCATCACCAAGGGCGCGACCCGCATCAGCGAAGTCGCCGCCCGATTCACCCTCGACGCCATGCCCGGCAAGCAGATGGCCATCGACGCCGACCTCTCCGCCGGCGTGATCGACGAGGCCGAGGCCCGCCGCCGCCGCGAACGCGTCGCCCAGGAAGCCGACTTCTTCGGCGCCATGGACGGCGCCAGCAAGTTCGTCCGCGGCGACGCCGTCGCCGGCATCATCATCACCGCCGTCAACGTCGTCGGCGGCTTTGCCGTCGGCATGATCCAGCGCGGCTGGGACGCCAAGGCCGTCGCCGAGGTCTACACCAAGATCACCATCGGTGACGGCCTCACCTCGCAAATCCCCTCGTTCGTCATCGCCCTCGCCTCGGCCCTCATCGTCACCCGCTCGGGCTCGAAGAAGGAACTCGGTGAAGAACTCACCGGCCAGCTCATCAGCCAGCCCCGCGGCCTCTATATCACCGCCGGATTCCTCGTCCTCCTGGCATTTACGCCGCTCCCCTCCCTCCCCCTGCTCGCCACCGCCTCGATCCTCGGGGGCATCGCCTACTTCATCGGACGCAACAACAAGATGACCAGGGCCCAGGAAGCCGCCGCCGCCGGAGGTCCCGCCGGCGCCGCCGCCGCCTCGCCAGAGCCCCCCGCCGTCGAGACGCTCCTCAAGGTCGACACGATGGAGCTCGAGGTCGGGTACGCACTCGTCCCGCTCGTCGACACCGCCCGCGGCGGCGACCTCATGGACCGCGTCTCGGCCGTCCGCCGACAGCTCGCCGCCGAGATCGGCCTGGTCATGCCCCCCGTCCGCATCCGCGACAACATGCAGCTCACCGCGACCGACTACCGCGTCAAGATCCGCGGCAACGTCGTCGCCGAAGGTCAGACCCGGCCCGAAAAGCTCCTGGCCATCGACTCGGGCCTCAGCACCGGCCCCATCAACGGCGAGAAGACCAAAGAACCCGTCTTCGGACTCGACGCCTACTGGATCGACCCCAGCCTCCACGCACGTGCAGAGGCCATGAACTACAGCGTCTACGAACCCTCCCGCGTCGTCGCAACCCACCTCACCGAAACCGTCCGCAGGTTCGCCGATGAACTCCTCACCCGCGACGAGGTCAACAACCTCATCGAGGGCCTCAAGCAGCGCGCGCCCAAGCTCGTCGAGGAAGTCATCCCCGCCATCCTCAAGCCCGGCGAACTCCAGAAGATCCTCCAGAACCTCCTCAAGGAACGCGTCGCCATCCGCGACCTCGAAACCATCCTCGAAACACTCTCCGACTGGGCCACCAGGACCAAGGACACCGAGGTCCTCACCGAATACGTCCGCAATTCCCTCCGCCGCGCCATCTGCACCCAGTACGCCCAGCCCACCGACAAAAACAAGCTCAAGATCGTGTGCGTCACCCTCGACCCATCCCTCGAAGACCGCATCAACTCCTACATCGAACGCGGACCCTCCGGCACCTCCATCACCATGCCCGCCCGCACCAGCGCCAAGATCGCCGAGCAGATCACAAGCGGCCTCCAGCGCGTCCTCACCGCCGGCTACCCACCCGTCGTCATCGCCTCGCCCACCGTCCGCGCTGTCGTCCGCCAGATCGTCGAACCCTACCTCCAGACCGTCGCCGTCCTGGGCTACAACGAAATCGTCCCCTCCGTCGAAGTCGAATCCATGGGACTCATCATGCCCCCCGCCGAGCAAGCCCCCCAGCGCGAACCCGCCGCCGTCGCCTGAACTGCCTCATCTCGTCCTGCCCTCCTACCCCATCTCGTGGCACAGGCGTCCCGCCTGTGTCCTACCACCTTCTCTTCTCCTCTCTTCTCTTCTCTTCTCTTATCCACGTGTCACCGCGCCCATCCGCGGCTCACCGCCTCTTCCCCGTCGCGAGCGCCCCCTCACTTTGGGGAGTTGTCCGGGCCCATGAACCGATAAACCATCTCATGGGTTGTCAGGCCGCCGGACTTCCCGTATAGATGTCCAGTCTCACCGGTGTGCGGGAAGGAGTCCCCCGCCGCGTGAAGCCCGTTCACCATCTCTACCACCCCGCCGTGCGAGAGCCAGGATGGCCATGCCCGAGCTCAAAACCTTCCGCGGAAACTCGATGACCGATGTGCTCTTCAAGGTCAAGAAGGACCTGGGGCCCTCCGCCGTCATCGTCAGCACCCGCTCCTTCAAGTCCGGCGCTGTCATGGGCGTCGGCGGCAAGCCCGTCGTTGAGATCGTCGCCTCCGCCGCCGCACAGACCATCCCGCCCCGCGCTTCGCTCCGCGATGCACTCGCCCGAACCTACGAAGATGTCCCCCAGCGCAGGTCACCCCAGCGCATCGATATCCCGCGCTCGACCCAGCCCGCCTTCACCCCCACGCGTCTGCACGAGGGGTTGAATCCCCCTCCCCCTACCCAGACCCCTGCCCACACCCCGGCGCCAACCCCGGCGCCAATCACGACGCTCAAGACAACAACGACCGCGAGCATCGCGCCCGCCCCCGAAGCAGCTCCCTCCGCACGGTCCACCACCAAGGGCCCCGCGCGCCTGATGCCCCTCCCCGTCGAGCCCGATCCAAAGACCCCCGAAGCCGTCGACCAGCTCCGCGAAGAGCTCGGCTCCATCAAGCAGATGGTGAGCCAGCTCCTCCGCGTCTCGACGCACACGACCGCTCGCGCCAGCCGCGAACGCTTCGGCATCGCCGAAGCGCCCATGTTCGAGAACGGTTCACTCCCCGAACCCCTCTTTGCACACTACACCCGCCTGCTCGACTCGGGCGTCGATGTCCCCACCGCGCAGACCATCATCGCCTCGGTCCGCGATGCACTCGGGCCCTCCGATCTCGAACACGACGCACGCGCGGTCCGACTCAAGGTTTTGGAGGCGATCGCACACCTCATCCCATGTGCAGCGCTCCCCGCCCCTTCCGGCGACGCCCCGCAGGTCATCGCCCTCATCGGCCCCACCGGCGTCGGCAAAACCACGACCATCGCCAAGCTCGCCGCCGACCACGCACTCCGCAAGCACCGCCGCGTCGCCCTCATCACCGCCGACACCTACCGCATCGGCGCTGTCGACCAGCTCCGGGCCTACGCACAGATCATCGGTATCCCACTCCACGTCGCCGCCACGCCCGAGGACATGACCCTCGCCCTCTCGCGCTGTGCCGACGCCGACATCATCCTCATCGACACCGCCGGCCGCTCACCCAGCGACCACCAGCGCCTCGATGAACTCGCTCCAATCCTCGACGCCGCCCACCCCGCACACCGCGTCCTGGTCCTCTCCGCCGCCGCCTCAGACACCGCCATCGAACGCACCACCCGCAGGTTCAGCGACCTCAACCCCGACCGCATCATCCTCTCCAAGCTCGACGAAGCCGTCGCCCTGGGCGTGTGCATCAACGCCCCCCGC
>DATGXW010000049.1:0-1523 GCA_035298585.1 Phycisphaerales bacterium | reverse complement strand
GATGGCGGCCAGGATCGAGTCCCGGTGGAGCACGATGCTCTTTTGGGCTCTCCCGGCATGAGTGTGGGTCGATTCCGGGCCTGATGGCGACGGACTGCCTTGCTGGCAAGGGGATCCGGTACGCGGGCTGAGCGTCGGGTGACGCGCACGGGCGTGGACCTAGGTTTGGAGGTTCCTACACGCAGCCAAACAAGGGACACCCGTGCGCGTCACGACTGCATTCAACCGCCTGCTGAGCCTGCCGGGGGTGAGCGTCACGGAGGTTTGCTTCGAGGACGAGCAGCTCGTCGTGGATGTGGCGTTGCGGCGCCGCCGATTGCAGTGCCCGGAGTGCACGTTCAGCACCGCGGCCTGTTACGACACCCGGCCGGTGTTCTCGCGTTGGCGGCATACCGACATGGGTCGCTGGAAGGTCCTGGTGCGGGCCGGTCTGCGCCGGCTCGCGTGCCCGGCCCACGGGGTCAGGGTCGAGGCCGTCCCGTTCGCCCGGCACCGCTCGGGGTTCAGCCGCGACTTCGAGGACCTCATCGCGTTCCTGGCGACCAAGACCGACAAGACCACGATCGTACGGCTGTCCCGGGTGGACTGGGACAGCGTCGGGCGGATCTGCGAACGCGTCGTCGCCGACGGCCTGGACCCCGGGCGTTTGGACGCGCTGGTGAACATCGGCGTCGATGAGGTGAGCTGGCGCAAGCACCACCGGTATCTCACTCTGGTCACCGACCACACGGCCAAGAAGATCGTGTGGGGCGCCGAGGGCAAGGACACCGCCACCCTCGATGCGTTCTTCGACGAACTCGACGAGACCAGATCCGCTGCGCTGCAGGCGATCAGCATGGACATGGGCGCGGCGTTCCTGAAGAGCGCCCGGGCTGAAGGGCACGCCCCGCAGGCGGTGATCTGCATCGACCCGTTCCACGCGGTCAAGCTCGTCACCGACGCCCTGGACGTGGTGCGCCGGGCGACCTGGAACCAGCTGCGCCAGCTCCCCGACCAGGCCGCCGCGAAGAAGTTCAAGGGCGCCCGCTGGTCGCTGCTCAAACGCCCCGAGAACCTCACCGACGACCAGGCCGCGACGCTACGTCAGCTCCGCAACCGCGGCGGTGACCTGTGGCGGGCCTACAGCCTGAAGGAGGCCTTCCGGGCGATCTTCTCCGGCGACCTGAACCCTCAGGAGACCCTCGAGCTGATCGACCGATGGTGCTCCAAGGCCAGCCGCTCCCGGCTCGCTCCCTTCGTCAAGGTCGCCAAGACCATCCGCAAGCATCGTGACGGGATCCTGGCGGCCATCCGACTGAAGATCAACAATGCCCGGGCAGAGGGCTTGAACAACCACGTCCGCCTGATCATCCGACGGGCCTACGGATTCCACTCACCCGCTGCCGCACTCGCCCTGGTCATGCTCTCCTGCGGATCGATCGACCTCTTCCTACCTCACGAACGAGCCGCGATCTGACCCACACTCATGCCGGGAGAGCGGGATTTTGGAGTCGGTCCAGTGGTGCATCGGGCCGAAGGAGACC
>DATGXW010000048.1:0-3652 GCA_035298585.1 Phycisphaerales bacterium | reverse complement strand
GTGGCCGACGCGGTGGCGCTGCAGGAGGCCGGGTGCGTGATGCTCCTGGTGGAGGCGGTGCCGGACGAGGTGACCGAGGCGATCATGGGGGCGACCTCGCTGCCTTTGATCGGGATTGGTGCGGGCACGCAATGCCACGGTCAGGTGCTCGTTCTGCACGATGCACTTGGGTTGTCTGAACAGGCCCCGCGCTTCGTCGACCCGGTGGCACAGCTTGCTGGGCCGGTGGTGGAAGCGGGGCGTGAATGGGTCCGGCGGGTTCGGGCGCGGACGCTGGGGGGGCGTCGTTACACGATGAAGCAGGAACCTGCCTCCGGCGGGCGGGGTTCGAGCGAATCCATGCCGGCGGTGAGCATCACGCCCAGCGCGGCATCCAACCAGGGACCGGCAAAGTCCGCCGAGTGACGGGCCGATGGGTGCTGAAGGTGCTTGAAAGTCCCGGGCGGCTTTGGGGAAAGAACGAGGGACAGGTGCGGGGAACTTGCGGGGCAAGATCGAAGAGGATCGGCTGGGGTGCGTCGCTGGGAGTAGACCTGTTCGGGCATGACAGTGCCCATCACAATCCGACAGGATGGACGCGATGAGACGATTCGTTGCCTTCGGTCCGGCGCTGGTGGTTCTGCTGGTGGCGGCCGTTGCGGTGTTTGCGGTTCCCGAGGCGGTGCGCCGGATCGGCGCGGCCAATACCGCCGTGCAGATCGAGCTGGCGCGGCAGACGCTGGACACCGACGACATCCTGGAGCGGCTGAACCGGGCGACGCGGGCGATCGCGGACGCGGTGGAGCCGAGCGTTGTGCACATCGAGGTGGATTCGCCCTCGGAGAGCGGCCGTCCGGTGGCGTCGAACGGGTCGGGCTGGATGTACGACAGCGCCGGGCACGTGGTGACGAATGCACACGTGGTGCGGAACGCGGTGCGGGTGACAGCACACTTCTATGACGGCCGGGTGATGAGCGCGACGATCGTGGGAACGGACCCGTTCACGGACATCGCGGTGATCAAGGTCGCGGACGAGGGGACTTTTTTCCCGGCCAAGCGAGCGACGGGTGATCGGCCCCAGCGGGGGGACCGGGTGTACGCGTTTGGTTCTCCCTTTGGATTCCGCTTCTCGATGTCGGAGGGGATTGTCTCCGCACTTGGGAGGAGCCCGCAGACGGCGATGGAGTTCGGAGGGTTCACCAATTTCATCCAGACCGACGCGGCGGTGAATCCGGGCAATTCGGGCGGGCCGCTTGTGAACTCGCGCGGGATGCTGATCGGGATGAACGTGGCGATCGCCAATGCACGTACCACGCGGGGGGAGAACGAGGGGCAGTCGGCGGGGATCAGCTTTGCGATCCCGCTTGCGATGATCGAGTCGGTCGCGGATCAGCTCATCCAGACGGGCGAGGTGAAGCGCGGGTTCCTGGGGGCGAGGTTCATCACGGATGATTCCTGGCGTGACGACGACTCGGGGGAGTGGTTCAGCTTTGATGGGCTCTTTGCGGGGCGTGCACTTCGCGTGCGCGACGTCAATCCAGACGGGCCAGCGCAGCGCGCGGGGATCCGCTCGGGGGACATCCTGGTCGCGATCGATGGCGAGAGCGTTCCGGCGATGAAGCGGCTGCGCTCGATCATCAGCAGTTACAAGCCCGGCGACAAGCCGGTCGTGAAGCTGATCCGGGAGGGCCAGTTCCTGGAGATCCCGGTTGAGCTGGGCCGCATGCCCTTCAACGTGCTGACGAGCATGGACCCCGCGCCGTTCCTGCGTTCCCTGGTGGGCATCCGCGTGGAGGAAGTCGGCGGGGGCGTCAAGATCTCGCAGGTGTGGGATGACTCGCCGGCGGCGGAGAACAAGCTCGCGGTGGATGAGACGATCATCGCGGTGGGCGGCCGGAGCGTCACGACGCTGGAAGGACTTGCCGAAGCGCTCTACCGCGACGGGATCATGACTGGCTCGAAGGTGCAGCTCACCGTCAAGGCGGCCAACGGCGAGACGCGGCCGGTGTACGTGCAGGCGCCCTCGTTCATCACGCGGGATTGATCGAGAGTTTCGGTCCTGCACGGGAGAAGGCAGGGCCGGATGGGTGGTGCAACGTGCCGCTGACGACCATCTACATCGACATGAATTCGTATTTCGCGTCGGTGGAGCAGCAGGCGCACCCCGAGCTGCGCGGAAGGCCCGTCGCCGTGGTCCCGGTCGATACCGACGCGACGTCGTGCATCGCCGCGAGCAAGGAAGCCAAGGCCTTCGGCGTCAAGACGGGAACGAACGTCGGGCAGGCCAAGCTGATGTGCCCGGGCCTGGTGTGCGTCCGCGGCAACTTCGAACTGTACATAAGGACCCACCACGCGATCATCGCCGCGATCGACACGCAGATCCCCGTTCAGGGTGTGCACTCGATCGACGAGATGTCCGGGCGCCTGGCGGCCAACGAACGCGACCCGGCGCGAGCGGTGGAGATCGCCCGCGGCATCAAGCGGGCAATCCGGACGCGGGTCGGGGAATACACCACGTGCTCGATCGGGATCGCGCCTAACCGGTTCCTGGCCAAGATCGCGTCGGACATGCACAAGCCGGACGGACTCACGGTGGTGCTCCCCGAAGAACTCCCCCACCGCCTCTTTGGTCTTTCCCTGATCGACCTGCCGGGGATCGGCAAGAAGATGCAGGCGCGGCTGGAGCGGGGCGGCATACGGACGGTCGAGCAGTTGTGCACGGTGGATGAGGAGACGCTCGCCCGGGCGTGGGGGAGCATCGTCGGCAGGGAGTGGTACATGAAGCTGCGGGGGCACGATGGCAAGGAGGCCAAGGTCCCCCAGCGCACGATCGGACATTCGCACGTCCTGGGGCCAGAGCATCGGACGGTCGAGCGAGCACGGGCCGTCGGGATGCGGCTCACCAACAAGACCGCCGCGCGTGCGCGGCACCTTGGGTATGTCGCCGAGCACATCACGCTCAGCGTGCGGTATCGGCCCGGCTCGCGTGATCGGGACCCGCGGGCGGACCTGCGGTGGGAAGGGCGGATGCCCCTGGGGGGCGTCAACGACACGCCGACGATCGTGCGTGCGTTCATTGAGCTTTGGGCGCGGTTCAGCCGTGATGTGGGCGGGTGGAGCAGCGCGCGCCCGGGCGTTGTGCAGGCCGCGCCGGTGAAGCTGGGCGTGACTTTGACCGAACTGACGCCCGCGGCGGCGTCGGCGGGTTCGCTCTTTGAGCATTCCGGCAAGGGGGCAGAGCTCTCCAAGGCGCTCGACGCGATCACCCGCAAGTACGGCGCGGACGCCGTGTACCAGGCGTCGATGCAGTCGGCCAAGCGGTCAGCGCCGCGCCGGATCGCGTTCGGCAACATCCCGGATCTCGATATCCCGGATGTGGAGAACTGACGACCGCGGCCGCGTGCGTTCATGACCAGAGCGGCGCGACGTCACGGAGGCGTCGCGTGCGTCGGCGGCGATGAAGCCCAAAGTGTCAAAGCCACTGTGCAGAGACCGCGAGCGATGGATGCGGGCGACACGCATGCCGTTGATCCCAGGGGAAGCCACGCGGCCGCGAACGAGAGAACTCGATGCACACGCTGCGCGGGAGGCGTTGGAGTCCTGCACTGTTGACGGGACGACTTTCATCGCGAGCGGTTGTCCGCGCCGGGATGAATGAGCCGCGATGATGAAT
>DATGXW010000047.1:0-10509 GCA_035298585.1 Phycisphaerales bacterium | reverse complement strand
TCAAGCGGATCGTGGGACAGCCGGCGGACACGCTCGAGATCACGGTCGGCGCGGGCGGCGCTGGTGTAGCGGTGGGCCCCGCGGACGTGGCCGGCGGGGACGGCGGAGACACGGTGGTTGTGCACAAGCGAGGCGGCGTCACGCTCGCCACCTACACGGCCGCCGGCGGCGTCGGTGGAACCGGAGCCAGCGGTGGCAGCTTCGGCGGCAACGGCGGCATCGGGTCCGGCGGTGACATCAACTTCGAGGGCGGGACCGCCGAGTCGGGCAAGATCGGGCGCGGCGGCATCGGCGGGTGCAACGGCCGTTCAGGATCAGCGCCGGCGACGCCTGGCTACGGCTTTGGTGGTGGTGGCTACGGCGGCGGCGGTGTCGGCCCGAGCGTGGCCGGCAGGGATGGCGGTGTCCTGGTCACGTACTGATGCCTTCCCAAGGCGTTCCTTCGCCACCTGCTCGAAGGTCTTTCTCGTGCCGGCCAGGCGGGCCTTCTTGCCGGAGAAGGCCTCCCATCGTCGGATGCCGGCATCGACGAAGACCGGCTCGAGCTCCATCGCAAAGCACCGGCGCCCGAGGTGCTCGGCCGCGATGAGCTGAGAGCCAGATCCGCTGAAGGGCTCAAAGCAGACATCGCCAGGCTTGGTGTGCTTGCGGATCGGACGGGCGAAGATCTCGACCGGCTTCTGTGTCGGGTGCTCGTTCCCCGTGGGACGGGACTTCCCGCCCCAATCGGCCTCCCACACGGACGTCATGTCCTTGATCGCCTGGATGGCCTGTGCACGGGTGAGCTTCTCGATCGGCACGTCGACGCCAGGACTGACCCATACCGAATCGTGATCCTGGCGACCGTCGTGATGAGGGGCTGAACCCTGAACCCAACCCATGATGCACGGCTCATGCCGGAAGTGCCAGAAGACCGAGCCGAAGACCGGCGAGGGTTTGATCCATACCAGCTCCTGGTGTTGGAGTAGCCCAACCTGGTCCCAGGCGTCGAGCAGCTGCCGGATTCGCTTGTGCGCGTGCCAGCAATACACCGCGGCGTGCGGGGCGAGGACTCTCACGATCTGCGCAAATATGCGCAAAAAGAATCGAGCCGGGTCTTTCACATCGACTTCCCGGTAGGACCCCGACCAGTCCTTGCCGCGATTGCCAGCGCGGACCCCTGTGTAGTCGACCAGGTAGGGAGGGTCCGTGGCGACGAGCGCCGCCTTCTGCTTCTTCATCAGCCGGTCGACATCGCCGCTCTCCGTTGAATCACCGCAGAGGAGCCGGTGCTCCCCGAGCTCCCATAGATCGCCGTGCTGACTGACCGCCGCGGCCAGGTCGGCCGCGGCCGGCTCGGGGGTTGGGTCCTCGTCGGACGCCAGCGCGGCGATGTCCTCGAGCGTGAAGCCCGCGGAGGCAAGGACGTCGTCGGGCAACGTGGCTGAGACCGCGTGCAGCGCGTCGACATCCCAAGCGGAGAACTCGCCCGAGCGATTGTCGGCGATGGCGTAGCCAACACGTTCAACCCCGGTGAGATTTGAACGCACCGCCGCGATGTGCGTCCATCCCAATCGCCTCGCGGCCTCGAGCTGCCCAGCGCCGGCAATGGTGACGCCGCGGGCGTCGACAACGATCGGCTTCTGCTGGCCGAAGCGCCTGTAGCTGGCCAGGATCGCTTCGATCGAGGACTCCGGGTGCTTACGGAGGTTCGCAGGATCGGCACTGATCTTGTCGAGCGGTACTAGGAGCGGGCGAAGGCGGGGTGTGACCACGCACGAGCACTGCGAGTTCCGGGCCATCCATGCCCTCCGAGTCGACGAACCGAATTCCGATCGTGTCCATGATCCGAAGCGCCCTGTCGAGACGGATCGTCCGCTGGCCCCCCAGCCAACGGCTGATGCTCGCCTTGGAAACGCCGCTCAGCTCAGAGAGGCGTGCGATGGTCATCCCGCGACGTTGCATGACGGCATGCACGAGCGACGCGAGAGGGTCCATGTCGGGGCGGATGATGCCACAGTTCCGTGGATTCGGAAATCTAAGCCGTTGCCAATTCGACGCTTTCCGTCGTTATCGGTGCAACTTTTGACCCATTCTTGTGGTTCCATCCCAGGTGGTCCGCTGAGCGCGGAGGGTGGTTGCCATGACGGCAGAGCATGCGGGGTTGTTCAATTTGGCCACGCGCCAAGTTGAAGTTATCGTCCGAGAACGAGAAACAGGACTGCATCTGCTGCAGTTCATATTGCCTGTGATCTCGCTCAACGGTCTACTCGGCTGCATGACGAGACAGCCACACGCAGCCCCGGCGTGGCGAGGGGATCATTCCGCGCCCGCACTCCCATCGGTTGAGGTATTGCTACGTCAGTATCTTGAATCGATGGCGACGGCCAATCTGAGCCAGTCGCACATCGACAAGACCAAGCACTACCTGGAGGAGGCTGCAAGCTGTCAGGCGTGGGAGGTCCTGGGAGATGTGACACCACAATCGATCCGCCGGCACCTCACGTACCTAGCCACTGAACGAGAGCCGCGGCTGGCGCCAAAGACGCGCAATGACGTGCGGGAGTACCTTCGGGCCTGGCTCCAGTTCTGCATCGACGAGGGCTACCTCGAGGGGGACA
Source organism: Phycisphaerales bacterium (assembly GCA_035298585.1). Taxonomy (GTDB): domain Bacteria; phylum Planctomycetota; class Phycisphaerae; order Phycisphaerales; family UBA1924; genus JAEUJB01. The sequence goes on along the minus strand of DATGXW010000047.1, from coordinate 7,909 downwards.
ACCCGGCGATGAAGGTTCGCCGCGCGAAGGTGTCACGCCGCCGCGCCCGGGTGATCCCGACCGACGAACAGGTACAAGCGCTGATCCGCGCTGCCCAATCAGACTGGCGGAAGAAGGACCGCTGGCTCGTGTACCTCGCCGCCGCCACGTGCGGGTTCCGGCACAAGACGCTCAAGCTTCTGAGGGTGGAGCACGCCAAATGGGACGTCACCCCGCCGCGGTTCGAACTCACCCCCGACATCATGAAAGCGGGGGATGAGGCCATCGTGTTCATGTCGCCGGAGCTGGCCAGCTGCCTGGCCGTGCACGCGCGGAGCCGGGCCCCGGGCCAAAAACTTTTTGCCTCCGTTCCCTCTGTGGAAAAGTTCGACCGGGACGCCCGCAAGGCCGGTATCCCCAAGGCCGATGGGAGCGGGGCAACGCTGAGCATGCACTCCCTGAGGCACTACGCGTCTAACCGTTTGGCACGTTTGGGGTTTAGCGATAGCGAGCGGGCCGCTCAGAACGCCCACGGCTCGATCGACATGACGACCCGGGTTTACACGGATCCAAGCGTGCTGAGGGTTGGGGAAAAGATGGCGGCGATACCGGCCATCATGAGCGCAGATTCACCATCCGCTCACCTTCGCTTGACAAAGGGGCGAGCGGTTGCCGATGATATTTCCGACGAGACAGCCTGCGATTCCCCCGAAATAACGCAGGTCGAGAACATCGGTCAGAAGTCCCGAAGGCCGGCTGTCTCGTCAACTCCGCCGACGGTGCTCGGCCGATGTTCTCGACCTGCTCCCGTCCCGCTGGTGCAAAGCCGCGGACAGACCGGTAAGGCCCGGTCCGGGCAAATCGGGGTGGGCGGATTCGAACCGCCGACCTTTTGACCCCCAGTCAAACGCGCTAACCAAGCTGCGCTACACCCCGTTTGGTGGAAGTGGATGGTAGGCCCGCACCGGCAAAGGGGAAAGTCCGACGGGTGTGATTCGCTCGTAACTCCTTGTGCGCCAACGTACGCGGGAAAGCGGCCGCCGCGTTGCATGCGTTCGATCAGGCCCATGCCACGCGTCAAGGTCGTCATCCGCCCGCGTGCGTCTTCCCGGTCCCATATCCTGCCCGGCACACCCCTGTGGAGCAGTTCAACCCCGCCATGGAACGACGCACACCCATCGAGGCCGCTTCCCTCTCCCGCAACCCCGGCCCCCTGCTGATCACCGGCGGCCGGGTGGTCGACCCGGTGTCGGGCTTCGACCAGGTCGCCGACATCGCGATCGCCGGCGGCGTTGTCGTGGCGATTGGCCCCGGCCTCGCGCGGGGGCCGGCGGATGAGGTCATCGATGCACAGGGCTGCATCGTGACGCCGGGGCTGATCGATCCGCACGTCCACCTCCGCGAGCCGGGTCATGAGTACAAGGAAACGATCGCCACGGGCACCGCCGCGGCCGCCGCGGGCGGTTTCACCACCGTCTGCTGCATGCCCAACACGCTCCCGGCGTTGGATACGCCCGAGATCCTTCGCTTTGTCCAGGAGCGTTCGCGTTCAACCGGGCGCGCCCGCGTATACCCGGTCGCCGCCGCGACCAAGGGTCGGCATGGGGAAGAACTCGCCGAGATCGGCCTCCTCGACGCCGCGGGCGCGGTCGCATTTTCCGATGATGGAGATTGCGTGCCCACGCCCGGCATGATGCAGCGTGTGCTGGTGGCCGTCGCCAGGACGGGCAAGGTGTTCATGCAGCACTGCCAGGAGCCGACGCTGACGCGCGGCGCGGCGATGCATGCCGGTTCGGTTTCGGTGCGACTGGGGCTGGGGGGCTGGCCGCGCATCGCCGAGGAGCTCATCATCGAGCGTGATGTCATGCTCAACCGCTCCGTCGGGTGCAGGTACCACGTTCAGCATCTTTCGTCGGCGGGATCGGTCGAGATCGTTCGACGTGCACGCGCGGCCGGGAAGCCGGTCACCGCGGAGGCGTCGCCGCACCACCTCCTCCTGACCCACACCGCCTGCGACGGGTACAACACGCTCGCCAAGGTCAACCCTCCCATCCGCGAGCAGTCCGACGTCGACGCCGTGCGCGCGGGTGTCGCCGATGGAACGATTACCGTGCTGGCGACCGACCACGCCCCGCACTCGCACGATGAGAAGTCACTTCCATTCGAGGAAGCGCCGATGGGGATGGTGGGCCTTGAGACCGCGCTGGGCCTCTACCGCGAGGCGCTGGTCGACTCGGGCGCGATCACGTGGCGTCGACTGATCGAGCTTCTCACGATCGAGCCTGCGCGGCTCTGCGGCCTTGATGCACTGGGCCTGGGAAGGCTCGCGGTGGGCGGTCCCGCCGATGTCACCGTGATCGACACCGAGCTCGAATGGACCATCGATCCGTCTGCATTCGTCGGGCGATCTCGCAACACGCCATTTGCGGGCCGCAAAGTGCGCGGCAAGGCCGTCGCGACGGTGGTGGGGGGCGAGGTCACGCACACCCTGGCGAGATCGCAGGCCCGCTGAGCGCCTTGATATAAACCGCATCGGCGCCGTGTGCTCAATCCGTGCGTCCGCGCAGCGCCCGCATCACCCGGCGGAGTGCCCCGCGCCCCGCGCGAACATCCGTCCGGCCCGCCTCGACCGGTGCCTGCTTGCTCGCCGCCGCCTTCCAGTACTCCGCCTCGCGCCAGTGCTGCGAGGCCTGCCATTCCAGCCGGATGTACTCGATCGCGCGTGCAGCCATTTCCTGGCCCAATCCCGGCGACAGCGTCTGCCGAGGCTCAGACTTCTGAAGCCTGCGGGCCTTCTCGATGGCCGCCTGGAACAGGTCCATCATCCGCGTGTGCGTGAAGTGCTTCTCAATCCGCTCACGGCCCCGCTCTGCGATCTCGCGGCGACGCTGCGGCGCGTCGATCAACGCTCCGAGTTCGTGTGCATACGCCATCGCCTGGTCCTGAACATCCGCGTCGCGAGCAGGTTCAAGCAGAACCGCCGCACCTTCGACGCCCACTTCGCCCTGGCCGCCCACCTTCGACCCGACGAAAACGACCCCCATCGCCATCGCCTCGTACAGCACCAGCGCGACGCCCTCCCACGCCGATGGAAGGAAAAAAAGATCCGAAGCCGCCATCAGCCGACGCACACGCTCAGGCGATGTGCTGCCCAGGAACCGCACATGCCGCGAAAGCCCGTGCGTTTCGATAAAGCGTTCGAGCCACGGCAGATCTTCCCCATCCCCGGCGACCAGCACCGTGAAGTCCCGCCCCGATTCTGACAGCCGCTGAATCGTCCGTGCGAGCACCTTGGGCTGCTTTTGTTCGCAGATCCGCCCCGCGTGCAGGATCACCGTGTGGTCCTCTATAAGCCCAAGCTCGCGCCGAACCTCCGCCCGCGTGATTGGATCCGGTCGCCACGCATCTTCATCAACGCCGATCGGGCATACATCGACACGCGATGCGTCGGCGCCATGAGCCGTCATCCATCTCCGCAGGTGCTCGCTCGTGACCAGGGAAAGATCAAGCTGGTCGTTCAGCCCGGCCGAGTGGCGTGCATGACCGCCCGACTTCCAGTTTTCCTCCTCCATGTGCACATAGTCGATGTACAGCGGCTCAGGAGAGAACGACCGGAAGTAAGGCAGGAGGTGGTACGAGAGCTCGCTGTTGCTGATGAATACGACATCGGGCCGCCGCGTCTGGATCAAGGTTCTCAGCAGGATCGGATACTCCGCCCAGTGCAGCATCAGGTGCGGCCTGAAGATGTCCCGCGTGAGCTCGTAGAAGAGCGGATGCCACTCGTCGCGCGACGGCGCGGTGGTCGCGATGGTGAGCCGGCATCCCCGGGCCGCGAGCGATCGGCACAGGTCAAGATTGAACTTGTCCGCGCCGCCCATGCGGAGCCAGGGAATCAGCAGGAGCATCCGCCGGGGGAACACCGATTCCCTGTCGTTGAAGGCCGCCGGCGTGCGCCACCGGGCGGGAGGTTCGAGCAAAGTCGGTTCAAAGGGATACGTCAGCCTCGGAACAATCGCCGGCTGGTGCCCCTGGAAGAGTCTGGGAAAACGCTCCCGCATCTGGGGCTCGAGCCGTGCACGCGAAGGCCCGGAAAGGTCTCCCAGGCTCTCGTTTGAGGGTCGCTCGATCAGCACTTCCGCGATCGTCGAGCCCCATCGATCACACGCCGCCGCCCGCAGCCAGAAGTCCCACGCCGCTTCCGCCAGAGGTCTCGACGCGTCCAGCCCTCCGACAGCGTGATAGTCGGTTGTGCGCACGAGCACGTGCAGCCCCAGGCAATCCGACTCAACCACGCACGCGCGGTCAAAGAACGCTCGCGTGTGCACGCTCGCCTGGCCATCTGCCCCCATCCGCCGTTCGTGCGTATTCACAAACGCGTAATTGGGGTGCGTCGAGAGGAACCAGAAGAGCTTCTCAAGGAGCGTCGGATCAAGCGTTGCATCGCACGAAGCCGCATAAAAATACGGCGTCTCCGCGCCGGCGACCGCCGCTGCAAACGATGCCGTGTCGAACCGACCGGGACCTTGGCCATCGGTCGCGCCGTGTGCGACCAGCTTCCATCTCGTGAATGTCTGGGAATTGAGCGACGCGCCCAGGGGTGTGGACGCAAGATCCCGGCCCGCGTGTGCATCCACGCAGATCACGCCGATCAACGGCGGGCCGTCATCACTTTGGTTGCCGCGGAACTCTCCCCAGGTCTGGCTCAAGCCATCGCACTCCTCGCACAGTGGTGTAAAGATGGTACCGTATGGGCGGGGACTTCGAGGAGGCGTGTCGATGCACAGCGGTCTGGCGGTCAACCTGGTTCGCGCGGCGGGTTTCGGGATTGTTTCCCTCGCCGCGACATGTGCACACGCGGGTGAAGTGGATCCACCCGCCCCCTTTGGCGCATGCCCGACCCCCGCGCAGGTCGCATGGCACGAGCTCGAGTTCTACGGCTTCATTCATTTCACCACCAACACGTTCACCGACAAGGAGTGGGGATACGGAGACGAGTCGCCCGCCATCTTCAATCCCAGCCAGCTCGAGCCCGCACAATGGGCCCGGGTCGCCAAAGACGCGGGCATGCGCGGGCTCATCCTCACCGCCAAGCACCACGACGGTTTTTGCCTCTGGCCGACCAAGCTCACGCCCCACTCCGTCGCGTCCTCTCCCTACAAGGGCGGCCAGGGAGATGTGGTGGGGGAGTTCGCCGACGCCGCCCGTGCCGAGGGACTGAAAGTCGGGCTGTACCTGAGCCCCTGGGACCGCAACCACGCCGACTACGGCAAGCCCGAGTACATCGACTATTACCGCGGACAGTGGTCGGAACTGATCTCGTCGTACGGACCGCTCTTTGAAGTCTGGTTCGACGGCGCCAACGGCGGCGACGGCTATTACGGCGGCGCGCGAGAAGCCCGACGGATCGAACGCTCTTCCTACTACCGCTGGGAGGAGACCAATCAGTTCATCGAACAGCTCAACCCCGGGGTCATCATCTTCAGCGACGCCGGACCCGGGTGCCGCTGGGTCGGCAACGAGTCGGGCTTCTCGGATGAGACGAGCTGGCAGACGATCAACCTCGCGGGGATGTACCCCGGCGTCTCCCACGACCACCTGGCCAGGGGCGACAAGAACGGCACGCACTGGGTGGGCGTTGAAGTGGACGTTTCCATCCGCCCAGGCTGGTTCTGGCACGAACACGAGAACGACAAGGTCAAGACGCCCGAACAGCTTGTCGAGATCTACTACCAGTCCGTCGGCCGAGGCGCCAACCTCCTGCTCAACGTTCCACCCGATCGGCGGGGACTGATCCACGAGAACGACATCGCCTCACTCCAGGGGATGCGCAGGATCCTGGACAATACCTTCAAGAACAATCTGCTCGCGGACGCCAAGGCCTCCTCCGAGGAAGTGCGCGGCCGGGACGCGGCAACCTACGGACCCCAGCAGGCCATCGATGCCGATCGAAAGACATACTGGGCGACCGACGATGCCGAACGCACCGCTTCAATGACCGTGGAACTGCCCGCGTCATCGACCATCGATGTGCTCCGCCTCCGCGAAGCGATCGAACTGGGCCAACGCGTCGAAGAGTTCTCCGTCGACTTCTGGAGCGAGGGTGAATGGAAACCCCTCGCCGGAGGCGCCACCATCGGTCCCTGCCGGCTGCTGAGGTTCGATCCCGTCACGACGACCAAGCTCAGGCTTCGCATCACCCGGGCGATGGCCGCCCCCCTTATCAGCGAGTTCTCCGCCTTCAAGCGGCCCAGCCCCGGCGTCATCCGCTGACGAACCACGGGGCCCACAATGCCCCGAGCCCGCGTGTGCATCACCCGCCCCGCCTTCTCCTTCGCGGCATCAGCAATCTCAGACCGATCGAGGCCGGAACCGCCCCGATAACGCCGATCACCGCGCTCGTGAGGATCTTGGAAGAGGCATCCCGCTCTTCGCCCCCCGGAGGCTGGTCGAGCGGATCGTCCATCGCGTGCTGGTACATCCCCCCAAGCTCGCCAAGTGCGGTCACCAGCCCATACCCCGCCACAGGTAATCCCATGGTGACAAGAACCGCCCCGACCAGCAATCGCCTGCTCATCGGTCCAGAATAACCGGTCAACGCCGCCGACGACCGACCCCGTTCTCTCACGGCCAGAGTGACGAGCAGCACCGGAGTACGGGGTGAAGTCGACAGTGATAGATCCAAACAAAAAGCAAACTCTTGCCCCGACCCCCTCCGCTTATCCAGAGCTCCTCCATCGGGCACCTTCCAAGGGCTCGCCGGATGGGAACAAAGACTCGATCAACATGCGAGAAAACCCTTCCGCGATCGTCGGCGGAGGCATGAAAGGGAGCACAAGACCAGCCACCAGGGATTTCCGAAGTCGATCGGGTCTATAGTTGCCCGTCATCCGAAGGTCGGTCGGGTGGTGGGTGAGCCCGCGATGTTTCCGGGCAGGCTCCAGTTTCAGGCCGGACCCTGCGTGAGGCAGGTTCCAAGTGGAAGCGCCCTTGTGCAGCACGGGGTGTGGTGGCGGTTCCTCCGCTCACCGCACTCTCCGATCCCGCGCTGCCGGTGCCGCTGATAGAGGACTTTTGTCATGGCAAACACGCTCGTTCAGGATCTCATTGAAGCAGGCATCCACTTCGGCCAGCGCTCCAGCGGCTGGAACCCCAAGATGGGTCCCTACATCTACGGCAAGCGCAACGGGATCCACATCATCGACATCAAGGAGACCATCAAGGGTCTCCTGCTCGCCAAGAAGTTCATCGCCAAGACCGTCTCCGAAGGCAAGGACGTCTGCTTCGTCGGCACCAAGCGTCAGGCCAAGAGCGTGCTCGAGGCCCGCGTCCCCGACGTCAAGATGCACTGGGTCACCGAGCGCTGGCTGGGCGGCACGCTGACCAACTTCCGGACCATCCGCTCGCGCCTCAAGCGCCTCATCGAGCTCGAAGCGATCGAGGCCAACGACAACTTCGCAAGCTACTCAAAGAAGATGGAGAGCCAGCTCCGCCGCGAGATGAAGAAGATCAAGCGCAACCTCGAGGGCATCCGTAACATGGAGAAGCTCCCGGGCGTGCTCGTCGTCGTCGACGTCCGCCACGAGGTCACCGCACTCCAGGAAGCCCGCAAGCTCGGCATCCCCACGATCTGCCTCATCGACACCGACGGTGACCCCGAGGCCGCCGATATCCCGATCCCCGGCAACGACGACAGCATGCGATCGATCGACGTCGTCGTCCGCGAGCTCTGCCTCGCCTGTGCAGAGGGCCGCCAGATGCGCCAGACGGGCGACCAGGCCGGCGCTTCGGGTGGAAGCTCGGGCGACACCGGCGGCCTGGGTGGTGCACCCGGGCAGGATGCCGGTCGCCAGCGCCGCAGCCGCCGCCCCTCGCAGTACTCCGCTTCCTCGACGGGCAACGAGTCGGGCGGTGATGAGTCCCGCTCGGCCGC
>DATGXW010000046.1:0-10813 GCA_035298585.1 Phycisphaerales bacterium | reverse complement strand
AGCGGTGGATCAGTTGGGCAAGACGGGTGCTCGCCTGGGGCTGACCATCGAGCAGATCTCGACCCTCGAGTACTCCGCCGCGCTCGCAGGGGTAGAGCTCCAGCAGCTGGGCACGATGGCCAGCAAGGCGCTGAAGACTGTCGCTTCCGAGGTCGCCAAGGGGCATCATGCGATGCAGCTCGGGCGCACGTCGGTGCAGCTTGTCGACATCAACGGACGGATCCGAGACACGAACGATCTGCTGGGGGACTTTGCCAAGGCGGTCGCGAGGGCCGGCGACCCGGCCAAGAAGCTCGAGCTTTCCCAGAGGATCTTCGGAAAGGCTGGCGCTGATGCGTTCGTCACCATGCTCAACGAGACCGGCGGTGCACTTCAGAACCTTGGAGAGCAACGTGCGGAGTTGGAGGCCATGGGCGGCCTCTTCACCGCTGAGCAGGTGCGGCTGCTCACGACGATGAATGACGCCATCACAAAGGTCGGATATGCGTGGCGAGCCGTCAAGGTCCAGTTGGTCACAGAGCTGGCGCCGCAGGCGACCAGGTTCCTCGATTGGCTTCGCGTGAGGATTGCGGAACTCCCAGGACTGGCGAGATCTGCGGTGGCGGCGATCGCCAAGTTCACGTCGGGAGACATCGTGGAACGCGAGCGTGCAGCCGTGATCACCTCTCGCATGCTGGATGCCACGCTCGACGTGGTCAGCATCGCGGCCGTCGAATCGGGAAAGCTGCTGGCCACGGCCTTTGTTGAGGCGATGACTATCGGGCTCACCGCGGTCGCACCGCAACTGCAGGACATTGCGCGAGACATCTTCGCGCCGCTGCTCAATCCCATCCTGAAGTTCTCCGGGATGGAGGAGATCACGCCATCAATCACGGGCCAGCTCAAGGCTACCCAGGCCCAGCTCGACAGCTACAAGAAATACATCACCGACGTCGCACGCGTTCGGGTGGCGGAGCAGTGGGACCTCGAGGGCAACCGCGGACGCTTCTTCCAGTGGATCGCCGAGCGCCGCGTTGCCGCGGCGGACGAGATGGCCATGCGGAAGATCAGAGAGACTGGCGATCCGTCTTCTCTCCAAATGAAGATCAAGAGCCTTGAGGACGCCAAGGCAATGGAGTCGATGGAGCGACGGGCCAACCTTGCCAACGCGATGGTGCAAGGATTCGACGCCACGGCGGCCGCCGCGACTCGGATGCAGCAAAAGCTTAAGCCAGCAATCGACGAACTGCAGGTGGCAAAGGAAGAGTTTCTCTCGTTGGCTGGTGGCACAGGCGATGGTGCCGCGGCCACTGGTCCGACACCCCTCGACATGTACAGCTCCATGATCGCGGGCTTCTGGGCGAGAATGTCGACGGTGGCCGATCGCGCCAAGGGCGTGGGCAAGAAGATCGCGTCGGCGTTCGAGAACCTGTGGGAGTTTAGAAAGGAGCTCGGCACCCGATACGCCCTGGCCAACGCGACGGAGGAGGAAGGCCGTCGCATCCAGCTCATGGCCCGCTTCGCCAACGAGGAGGCCGAGGCGATCAAGAAGTTCGGCAAGAACGGCCAGGTGCTCGGAGCCCTCCGCCAGGTGCAGCTCGAGGAACTCAAGCGGTTCAACCAGGACCTTGCAGAGGAGCAGGCCAAGAAGGCCGCGGATGAACGCAAGCGGCGAGAAGAGGAGGTCCGATCGCTACTCGAAAGCGTGGCTCCGGCTGAGCGGTTCCTCAACGAGAAGGACAAGATCGAAGCGGCCTTCCGTGATGGACTGATCAAGCCTGAGTTCCGCAAGAACTTCGACGACTACCTCTTCCAGCTTGAACTCAGCACCGATCGCACCTTTGGCGGGCGGCTCAGTGAATCGATCTGGGATTTCCGCAACACGTTTAACGACTCCCTGGCCAGCATGGTTGAGACGAGCCGGTTCTCCTTCGGGGAGATCGCCGAGCAGTTCCGGTCGATGCTGCTCCGGATGGCGATGATGGAGCTGATCGTGGCGCCGTTCTTCCAGGGCGCGATCAGTTATGGGCGGGGGCTCTTCGCGTCCACGCCCAAGCCCGTGGTGCACGGCGAGGCCAATGTGCCGTGGGAGGGCCTGGCCACGGGCGCGATCGTTCGAAAGCCTGTGGACTTCTACGCGGATGGCCAACACTGGAAGATGGGGGAGGCGGGCCCCGAAGCGATCGTTCCCCTGGACGAGACGGGCGGCCTGGGCGGCGTCGTCGTCCAGGTGATTGACCAGCGCGGGAGCGGTGCACCGGTCACCGTGGACGAGTCATCCTCAGGAGGCCGCAAACTCGTCCGGGTGTTGATCCGCGATGAGGTTAACCAGATGGTGGACGATGGCAGCCTGGACCGCCGGATGAAGTCGAGGTTCAATATCGGACCAAGCCCCAATCGTCGCTGACTATGGGCTTGTGCTCGGATGTGCTACCGTAGATACTGACGCCGGCACGGATGCCACAACCGCCACTGATGGCGTTACACGGAGCATCCTGTGAATCGATCAATTGAAGAACGCGTCGCATCGCTGGAACAATCGGCGCGTACATGGAGAAGGCTTGCGGCGGCCAGCTTGGCAGCACTAGCGATCTTCTCGCTGTGTGCGTTCTCCCAGCCCACCCCAACGACAGTCTCCACGTCTGAGATCCGACTTCTCGACAACGAAGGCCGTTGCAGGATTCTGCTGTCGGCCAGGGATAACAACCCGATGGTTACGGTTCTCGACGAGGACGGAAAGTCCCAGTGTTCGCTGGGAGCCATCAAGGGGGTTTCGGGCCTGTTCCTTCGTCCGTCTGATGATGGGGGTGGGGCCGGCTTGACAATCTCAGACAAAGGCTCTTTGCTGCTGATGAATGGCGCGGAAGATGGTGCATACATCGCCGCTCGGGTCGACGGAGAAAGCTCGTATCTTGGGCTCTTTGGTCCCGACAAAGTTCAACAGATTGCGATGGGTGCAGAACGTTCCCAAACCGTGTTGGTGTGCCAGGATCCTTCCTCAAAGGCGCAGGTATCTGCTGGAATGCGAGATGGCCAGGCCGGCCTGAATTTGACAGGTCACAAAGGAACGCAATTGGTCTCGCTGCTTGCCAAAGATGGTAGCACAAGCGGAGTGATGTGCTTCGATGATGACGCCAAGCCCGTCTGGAGCGCTCCAAAGTAGAGGTGATTTTGTGATCGGCTCCGCGAGCGTGATCACTCCGGCTGAATCACGCCCACCGTGACGGACGTCGCGTCGGAGTACGCAACAGAGACCAGGCCGGTGCTCTCGCTCGTGTAGCAGCGCGGAATCGGGATGAGCTTGGTCACGCCGGCCCCGACGGCGACGACCAGGTTCGGGATGGTCTGGGGTGGGAAGGGCGGGTTCCCCGGCCGGGCGGTGATTTGGGCCGTGATCGTCACGTTGATGGAGCCGGCCCCGCCGTTGTTGACATAGAGCAGCGAGTTCGACCGCGGGTTGGTGAACGTGTCTCCGCCGCCAGAGGCATTGGCGGGAGTGAAGGCTGAGCCGGCGGAAGCGGGAACGACGGGGGTGATGGCGGCCATGGCGGGATGCTCCTGAGGATCAACGGGGGTCGGGACCACACCATCCATCGGGAGATTGCCAGCTGGATTTATGGGGTACCGCGTGGGTCACTGCATTCGGATTTGATCCGGCTCACCATCCTCCACGCCATGGCCTGAATGAACCCTGCCGCGAGCACGAACACAATGCCGGCAAACAATCCCGTCATGGTCGTCCCGGCGGGTGACATCACATAGCTTGAAAGCAGGTTGACGCCAATGCCCGCGAGCACGGCCGACGTGGGGTGCATCCAAGAAAGCTGCCCCATCTCGCTGTCTGTAACGGCGTAAATGCGCACATGTCTCTCCGTTCCCAGGGTGCGGTAATGCGTACTCCCGGGATCGCGGATTACATCGGCTCGAAACGGGATGGGGTTAGACGGGGGCGGTGTGTCAGGATGATCATCCGGCATGGGCATCCCCTGCCTTGGGCTCATTCAAGTAGACGCCCATCAGCAACGCGTTAAATCGCATCGCGTATCCGCAGTTCTGGCAAAAGAAGGCAACATAGGGCATGAACTTGGCGGCGGGCCCTACATGAAAGTCCCGCGCGCCCACGAGATCCTTGAAGTAGTAGGAGCTTGAAGCCCAGTCATTGAGACCGCATGCCGGGCATTTGCGGTTCTGCCATCGAGCGTCGATCCACTGTTGGATCTTTTGCATTTCGTCAGGAAGGATTTCGCCATGCGGTCCTGGCATTCTTGGGACTCCTGGATCGCAGGCAGAATAGGCCAACTTCCCGAGCGTCGATGCATTCCGCATGGCTGACATCACCTGGCCGCCCACCCTTCCCGACGCCCCCCGCCTTGCCGAGCTCGAACGCCGGATCGGCCGCAAGGTCATCCGCACCGAAATGGACCGCGGACCCGCCAAGGCCCGGCGTGGATTCACGTTTGCGCCGGAGCGGTTCCCGATCGTCCTGCACATGACGGCCGACCAGGTCGCGACGTTCATCGACTTCTTCGACAACACGTCCGAGGGTGGAGCCCTCCCGTTCGACTGGAAGCACCCCACCCTCAGGACCGAGGCGACGGTCCGGTTCCGCGATGAGCCGGTGATCAAGCCGCTCTCCACCTTCGCCAGCACGAAGGCCACGCACCAGGTCTCATTTGAGATCGAGACCATGGCGCCCGAGGTCGAGACGATCGTCGAGCCGGGCACGTCGATCGACTACGACGACCAGCAGGGTCACACCTACGACGGGGAAGGGATGGGAGGCAGCGGCGGCCCGGTGGACCTGCAACCCGCCGATGACGGGAGTGCCGCCGGCACCGATGGAGAGGGCTCCTGGGACGGCGACCGCGTCGCGATCGTGAACCCGTAGGGATCAAGCCATGGCAGCCACCCAGCCCGTCGTCGCCCAGAACACCGGCACCGTCCAGTCGGGCACTTCAGTCAAGTGCATTCTCCAGTACGCTGCGCCGACAGGGGGAGCTGACGTCGAGCTCATGGAGTTTTCCTGCAAGGAGATCGTGGCCGACTACAAGCCGTTCTTCCAGTGGAAGCGCGGCGTCACCGGTGGCACGGCCGGCTCGGGCGGCGAAGTCGTCGCCGTGGACGGGCGTGTGGCCAACGCCGCGGAGGGAACGGCCGCCCAGGACTTCTCCGCCAATCCGACCGGCGGTGTCAACGCTGGGCCCGGCGGGTACTCGACCGGCCACACGTCGCGCGAGAAGATCCGCCTAGGCAGTGGCGAGAAGCTCGCGTGTTTCGTCACCTCCGACAACGACCTCGCCGTGCACGCCCGCGTCCGGGTTGTCACCAATCCCTGACCCAGCATGCCCCGCGAGCTCCCTTCCAACATCACGGCCGCACTACTCGCCCAGGAGACGGGCGAGTGCCTCATCGTCCTGGTCACCCTGGACCACGACGACATGCCAGCGCCGATCCGGGTGTGCTCCGATGGCAAGGACCTGATCAGCCGCGGCGATCGCTACATCGCCTTCCCATTCGAGATCTCGCTCCCGGACGAGCTCGACGACACGGTCCCGCGCGTGTCGCTCCGGATCGACAACGTCGACCAACAAGTCGTGACGGCCGTACGGACGGTCCAGGGTTCGCCGATCCAGTGCCGTCTCGAGGTGGTCGCGGCCTCAGATCCAAGCGAGGTGCTGATGGGGCCCTACGACTTCAGCATCCGTGACGTGCGGTGGGATGCAATCACTGTCGAGGGCGAGCTGGTGTACAAGGATCTTCTGACGGAGCCATTCCCGGCACCTCTCATGACACCATCGAGAGCCCCGGGCATCTTCGCGTTCTGACGAATGCCCGATGGTCGGTGCATGTCGACCGTCCAAGATCTCCCGGCAATCCACCGACCGCTCCCAGCCGACCCGCCGGCATGGGTCAACCAGTACATCGGCATCGAGTACCGCCACAACGGCCGCGGCCGCGATGCGCTGGATTGCTGGGGTCTGGTGAGGCTGCTGTACCGCGACCAGTTCGGTATCGCCCTGCCGTCGCTGACCGGCCTTCAGGACCTCAACCGGGAGCGGGCGGACTCGGTTCAATCGATGCTCTTCACGCCGGTCGTTCCGCCCTACCAGCTCGGGGACATCGTCGAGATCTCGGGGACCAGGCCAGGAGCTCTGCACGTCGGCGTGTTGGTTGCGCGTGGGCTCATGCTCCACGCCTGGGAGCGGACGAGCAGCTGCATCGAGGAGGTCGACTCGCGGCTCTGGGTGCCTCGCATCCGAGGCGTGCACAGGTACGCCGCGGAGTGCCAGGTGATCGCCAGGACCAACCCGCTCCGAGCCGCGCGGGTCGAGGCATCCCTGCCGGCCGGCGTGTGCATCCTGGACCTGCTCAAAGCGATCGACGTCAGGCCCGGCCCCGGCGTGGTCGTGTGCGTCGATGGTAACGCCATCCCCCGTGACGCCTGGGCCCACGTGAGGCCCAAGGCGGGCCGGCTGGTCACGGTGGGAGTGCGACCGCTCGGAGGCGGTGGCAAGAGCGCAGGCCGCCTCCTGGCCACCGTGGCGCTGATCGCAGCGTCGGCCGGCGTGGGCGGCTGGGCCGCGGGCGCACTGTCGGCGGCGGGATACGGCTCTGCCGGCGTCGCCATCGGCGGGGCCCTGGCATCCGGCGCGGTGATGGCGGGTGGGTACTTCTTCCTCAACGCGATGTTCCCGCCCCCCCGGCAGAAGCTCGGCGATGGGGGCGTGATCAAGTCGTCGCCCTTCCTGGAAGGCGCCAGGAACGAGATTCGCCAGCACGCACCGTTCCCGGCGGTGCTGGGCGATGTTCGGTTTGCACCGCCCATGGGAGCGGTGCCGTACACCGAGAGCGTGGGAGGGGATGACTACCTCCGGTGTCTGTTTGTGATGCTGGGCCCGGTCGACCTGTCGGAGTTCAGGATCGGCGACACCCCGCTCGAGGACTTTGAGGGCGTTGAGGTCGAGGTTCGTAACGGGTTCCCCAACGAGCTCCCGTGCAGCCTCTACCCCAGCACGATCGTCCAGGACTCCATGTCGCTCTTGCTCGAGCAGGCGGACGGATGGCAGGAGCGGACCTCGGCCGTCAATGCCGACGAGCTGGCGGTCGACCTGCTCTTCCCGCGCGGGCTGGTGGAGTTCGCGGCCGACGGCGGCCGGCTGAGCCGAACGGTCGCGATCGAACTTCAGTATCGCAAGGTCGGCGATTCCACCTGGCGGGACATCAATCCCGGCTCGGCCTCGCCGGCGAACTTCCGGGAGCTCGACTTCCTGTTCCGCACACCCGAGGCAACCTTCGGCGGATCAGGTGTGCACAACAACGATCTCAACTGGTCAGGCAACCAGGTCGCGTACCCGGACGCCAAGCCCGCATACCTGCCGGCATCGTGGTATGCATGGGAAGTGCTCGGCGCGATCTACGCGCCGACGTCGGGAACCTATCACTTCGCGATTGACGGTTCGGACGCCTGCGACCTGCACATCAACTGGCAGGAGATCGCGACGTTCTACGGCTCCCATGGTCCGGAGGTGACCTTCGGAACCATCAACAGCTCGACGCACACGGGCTCGATCTACCTGACCAAGGGATATCACACCTTCCGCGCCCGCGTCGAGAGCCGAAGTGGGGCGGCCGGCGGCGGTGCCCTGGCCGTGGCGTGGAAGAAGCCTGGTGACGCGACCTTCACGATCGTGCCACAGGCCAACCTCGCGAGGGTGATCTCGACGCTGGGCTATGGCAGTGAGCACAGCTACGAATCCGGCAAGCTGGACTACCGCTGGTTCGTCTCCGCCGGCTATGGGTCGACGATCACGACGACCGAGGCCTCGCCCGACCCGGTGCGCAAGAGCGTCTCTTGGGCTGTGGAGCGTGGCCAGTACGAGATCCGGATCCGCCGGACCACGGCCGACAGCACCTCGGACCAGGTCTTTGACGAGGTCTACCTGTCGGCCTTGAAGACCATCCGCGCGGAGGACCCGATCCGCCAGGCGAATGTCGCCAAGATCGCGCTGCGCATCAAGGCGTCCGACCAGCTCAACGGCCAGCTCGACACCTTCAACGTGCGAGCCAGGACGATCGCCGCGGACTACGACGCTGCCTCGGAGTCGTGGATCCAGCGAGTGACATCGAACTGCGCAAGCCTCATGAGATGGGTTGTGCAGGGAACCGGCATTGCCGAGCCGTGGACCGATGACCAGCTCGACCTGGCGGAGCTCGTACGGCTGCACGGAGACGGATACACGTTCAACTCCGTCGCCGACCAGGAAGGGACGGTGTGGGAACGCCTGCAGGACATCGCCGCGTGCGCCAGGTCGACGCCGGGCCTGAAGGACAACAAGCTCACCGTCGTCCGCGATCGCGTGAGGACGACGCCGGTTCAGCTCTTCACGCCTCGCAACAGCTGGGGATTCAAGGGCCGCAAGTCTTTCCCGGATCTGCCTCACGCGCTGCGGATGAGGTTTGTATCCGAGGACCTCGAGTACAAGCAAGACGAGCGAATCGTCTTTGCCGATGGCTACACGGCGGAGTCTGCGACCAGATACCAGCTCATCGACGTCACGGGGATTGTCAACGGCGGCGCCATCTGGAAGTACGGCTGTTACCTGCTCGCCCAGATGTTCCTTCGACCCGAGGTCTACACGCTCAACACCGATCCCGAGCACATGGTGTGCAACCGGGGCGACCTGGTTCGGCTGGCCCATGACGTGATCGTCGTTGGCTACAGCCAGGGCCGGGTAACAGGCCTGATCAAGGACAGCGCCGGCAATCTCAAGGGTGTCGTGGTGGATGAGCCATGTCCGATGGCCAGTGGCGATACGCACGCGATCCGGTTCAGGCTCAAAGACAACGGGCAAGTCGTGTACACGGTGGTCACCGAGGAGGGCGAGCAGATCGAGCTGCGGTTCACGTCGCCGATTCCGGTGTCGAGCGACCAGCCGGAGGTGGGAGATCTCTTCGCGTTCGGCCTGCACGGGCTCGAGTCCCGCGAGTGCCTGGTCAAGAGCATCCGGTTCGACGTCGACCTCAATGCAACACTCGAGCTCGTCGATCACGCCCCGGCCGTGCACACGGCCGACCAGGGAGAGATCCCACCATACGACTCGGGGGTTACGCAGCCGCCGGACTACCTCAACGCGCCCGAAGCGCCGGTGATCCAGACCATCCGCTCCGATGACACCGTCCTGGTGAAGGGACCCGACGGCACGGTGCTCCCCCGAATTCTCATCACCCTGCGCCCGCAGTCGGGCCTGAGGCCATACGCGAGCTTCATCCAGGTGCGGTGGCGGGCGATCCCGCCGGGCGGAGATCCCCAGGGACCGTTCCGCGCGATGACGCTCGAGCTGGCCAACAACCAGATCGCCATCTCCGACGTCGAGCAGGGGGTCGAATACCAGGTGCGGCTGCGGTACGTGACGGCTGCCGGCGTGGCATCAACGTGGACGTCGACCACGCACACCGTGCTGGGGAAGACCGGCGCACCGCCGAACGTTCAGAGCTTCGATGTCAGGCGTCTGAGCGATGGCACCCGTCAGTTCGTGTGGGATCTGGGCGTAGAGCCAGCCGACGTCGCCGGCGTTCTCATCCGGTACGGCGACCCGGGCGACCCATGGGAAGACCTGACGCCGCTCACCAATGGACCGATCGAAGGCGCCTCGCCCTGGGATTCAGCGCTTCCGCCCACGGGCGGCCTCAAGCGGTTCGGCATCAAGATGATCGACACGAGCGGGCTGGAATCGCCCGCGGCCCTGTTTGTGGAGAAGGATCTCGGCGTACCTCCCCAGGAAAACGTCGTCGTCTCGGAGGACGCACACGCGGCGCAGTGGCCAGGGACACGCACCGATTGCTTTTACACGACGGGGGGCGTTCTCGAGGCGAACGACACCACGACCTGGGCAACGCTCCCGGCGACGTGGACCGGCTGGTCACGGTGGAACATGAACCCCGTGAGCCCCATCAGATACACGCACACGACGATCGACATCGGGGTGGTGTTCAGTGTCGAGCCTGTGGCGTATGTGCTTGCCGACGGATCCGCGGTCGTCGAGGTCGCCTGGTCGGAGGTGAGCAGTTCGCCCACCAACTGGACGGAGATCACATCGCTTGCGAACCAGACCATCCGAGCGAGGTACATCCGATTCCGCGTGACGGTCACCGCGACCGGTGGTCAGCCCGTGCCGGTGATCCGGGAGCTGCTCATGCAGCTCCGGGCGCCGATCATCCACGTCGAGCTCAACGACCTCGACACCGCCAACCTGGACGCCGACCACCGACTGGGGGTCGGGGACATCCGGCTGCCGATCCCGGTCGGACTGTTCACCCAGGTCCGCCGCGTAAGCCTCTCGTTCAACGGCGTGGGCGTGGGATGGACCTGGGAAGTCGTCGATAAGGATCCGGTGCTTGGGCCGCGCGTGCGGCTCTATGACACCAACGGCAATCCGGCGCACGCCGTCATCGACGTCGTTGTTCGCGGGCTTTGAATCGAGGAACCGCCCATGACCAGCTGGCCATCGACCCCGATCGACACCACCGACATGGACGCTGGCTCGGACTCGCCGGCCTCGGCCCGGACCGACCTGAAGCTGGCCGTTGACGCGATCAACGACATGATCGGCGCGGCGGGCTCGGCCAATGGCGTGGCGGAACTCGACGCGTCCGCACGAGTCCCTGATGCGCAGATCCCGCCCAGGCCCGTGTGCAACGGGATCTGGGGCCGCCAGGCGGCGGGATCGCACACCTTCACCTTTCCAACCGACATCTACATCGTTCTGACCGAGGCTTGGGGAGCGGGCGGTGGGGGAGGCTACAGCACCAACGGAGCGGCCGAGCACGGCGGCGG
>DATGXW010000045.1:0-7104 GCA_035298585.1 Phycisphaerales bacterium | reverse complement strand
GATGATCCCGTCCTCGATCGCCCGGATGAACGGGGACGCATGTCCCCACTTCTCGCCCCACACGGCGTCGACCGTGTCGAGGTGGCTGTCAAAGTGGACGACGGCAAGCCCGCCGTGGGGCTTACCAAGACGCTCCCACGTCGCACGCATGTTGGCGTAGGCGACCGAGTGGTCGCCGCCCAGGCACATCAGGCGTGCGTGCCCGGCGTCGGGAAGGCCCGCGGCAAAGTCCGCCGCAACCTTTGCGTTGTCCTTGGGTGAGTAGGGGCTGACGGGCGCATCGCCGGCGTCGCACATGGCGAGCGATTCACAAATGTGCGTGCTGTGCGTGATCGAGTACGGTTTGAGGTACTGCGACTCCTCCCGGATCGCCCGCGGGCCAAAGCGTGCCCCCGGCCGGTAGGTGACGCCCCCGTCAAAGGGGATTCCATAGATGATCCAGTCCAGGGGCCGATTCTTCGGATCGACATCCTCCAGCCGCGGATATCGGCCGAACGTGACGTGCCCGGCAAAGCGTGGCGAAACCCTGGAATTCGGTAGTGGCGTCCGCATGCCCGGATGGTACCGGGAACTTCGAACCTGCGCCCCGTGGTGCGCCCTGGGCCTCGGCGCCGTGTGCACATTGCCCGGCGTATGCTGGGCTCCATGCAGCGTGCACCCACACCCTCGCAGCCGGACGTACGGGATGTCTCGATCGTGCTCAACGGTCGCAGGGTCTCGGTCTCCTTTGGCACCTCGGTCGCGGCGGCGATCTGGAACGCGGGCGTCGCCGCCAGCCGCCTGTCGGTTCGCGGGGAGCCACGAACCGCCCTGTGCGGCATGGGGATCTGCCATGAATGCCGCGCCACCATCAACGGCGTGCCGCACGAGCGCACGTGCATGGTCGACTGCACAGCCGAAATGAACATCACCACCCCGACAACCCTCTGAAGAACGGCAGCCCTTGGCCAGGCTGTCGCCCCATTCGAACCCGCACCGTGCACATCCATAGCGACATCCTCATCATCGGCGCGGGGCCCGCGGGCCTCGCCGCCGCACGCGCGGCGTCGCAGAGCCCCGACAAGCCCACGGTCACTCTCGTCGATGAGAACGGGCAGGTTGGGGGGCAGATCTGGCGTCGCTCAGCGCCGCCGTGGGCCCAGGAACTGGTGGGAAGCGCCAAGGATGACCGGCTGCGCCTGCTGTCGGGCACCTCGGTCGTCGAGCCGCTCAAGGGTGGGGCGTTGCTCGCGGTCACGCAGGGTCAGCCAAACCCGCTGCGGCTTTCGTACCGCTGGCTCATCCTCGCCGTGGGAGCGCGGGAGCTGTTCCTGCCCTTCCCGGGCTGGACGCTGCCGGGCGTGATGGGCGCGGGTGGTGCGCAGGCCATGTGCAAGGCCGGGATGGACGTCCGAGGCAAGAAGATCATCGTCGCGGGAACGGGCCCGCTGCTGCTGGCGGTCGCGGTGTATCTCAAGCAGCACGGCGCAGTCATCCCCGCGATCGTCGAGCAGACGTCCAGCGCCAACATCCGAAAGTTCGCCATGAGCCTCTGGCGCACGCCCGCGAAGCTCGCGCAGGGCGTCAAGCTGCGTGCATCCCTCCTGGGCGTTCCATACTGGACCGACGCCTGGCCCACGCGGGCTGCTGGAGCCGGCTCGCTCCAATCAGTGACAATCGCACGTGCATCGCGCGGCATGGTGCAGGATCGCACGCTGGATGCAGACCTGCTCGCGTGCGGGTTCGGCCTGGTGCCCAATACCCAGCTCGCCGCGCTCATCGGGTGCGAAATCAAGGGCGGAAGGGTGGTCGTCGATGACCTGCAGCACACGACGATGGGGGAGATCCTGTGTGCAGGTGAGCCGACGGGGATCGGCGGCGTCGAAACCGCGCTGATTGAAGGCGAGATCGCGGGGCTCGTTGCGTCAAACCAGAAGGACGCGGCGATGCGGCTTCGCAAATCGCGTCTGGACGCACGTGCGTTTGCCGCGAGGCTCAATGCCGCCTTTGCGCTTCGCTCGGAAGTGAAAAAGCTGGCCCAGGACGACACGATCATGTGCAGGTGCGAAGACGCCACGCTCGGCCAGCTTCGCCGGTACACCTCCTGGCGGGACGCCAAGCTGCAGGCCCGCTGCGGCATGGGACCCTGCCAGGGACGCGTGTGCGGTCCATTGCTCCGCGAAGTGCTGGGCTTTGAACCAACCGACGCACGGCCGCCCATCTCGCCCGTGCCGCTGGGCGTGCTCGCGCAGCGGCACGAGTGACTCATCCGCGCTTCATACTGGACGCGGTTAAGTATCTCGCCCGCCCGGCATTCAACCCTCCTACAACCTTCTCCCCGGACTTCTTTTCCGGTGTGCAGAGGAGCATTGTCGATGCCGAGCAGCCCCATGACCGCCGCCGACTGGCAGGGCGTCATCCCCGCCATCACGACCCCCTTCCGCGAAGATCTCTCGATCGATCATGCGTTTCTCGCCAGGCACGCGGCGTGGATGATCGACGCGGGCTGCAAGGGCATCGTCGCCCCGGGGTCGCTGGGCGAGGGAGCAACGCTGACCCATGCCGAGAAGCTCGAAGTCTTCAGGACGCTCGTCTCGGCCGTGGGCTCGCGCGTGCCGGTGATCGCCACCGTCAGCGCGCTGAGCACCGCCGAGGCCGTCCAGATCGCGCGTGACGCCAAGGCCGCCGGCTGCCGGGGGCTCATGGTCCTTCCGCCGTACGTCTACAAGGGAGACTGGCGCGAGACCAAGGCGCACTTTGCGGCCATCATCCGCGCGACCGACCTCTCTTGCATGCTCTACAACAACCCCATCGCCTACGGCACGGACATCACGCCCGAGCAGATCGCCGAGCTCGCCGCCGAGCACACCAACCTCCATTCGGTCAAGGAGTCGAGCGCGGATGTCCGCCGGGTGACGGGCATCCGGGCCCTGATCGGTGACCGCCTGACCATCCTGGTGGGCGTCGATGACCTTATCTGCGAGGGCATCGCCGCCGGCGCCAAGGGCTGGATCGCGGGCCTGGTGAACGCCATGCCCGTGGAGAGCGTCGCCATCTTCAACCACGCCCGCAACGGTGAGTGGGAGAAGGCCTTCGCGATCTATCGCTGGTTCCTGCCGCTCCTGCGCCTCGATGTCGTGCCCGAGTTCGTCCATCTCATCAAGCTGACCCAGCAGGAGGTCGGCATGGGTTCAGAGCGTGTGCGTCCTCCCCGGCTCGAACTCGTCGGCGCCAAGCGCGAAGCAGCGCTCAAGGTGATCCACGACGGCATCAGGACGCGCCCCAAGATGTGAGCCCCGTGGCGGGTCCGCGGTCGCTGATCGCGTCACGCTCACCCACTCTTTGACGCATGAGCCGCCTGAAAGCACATAGTCCTGGATGCGTGCCCATGGCTCCATCAGAGGGTGGGATGGCTGAGACCGCGTGGCTCTGATTGGGAGCATTTGAGAACACCCTGTGGCCAAGGGCCTTTCGGTGGTACCATGCGCGTGCTGTCGACATTCCGAGTTTCCGTGCGTCCGTTCGTCGGCCTCTTTTTTCCGAAGGAGCAACCCGATGGTCGCCACCGGTCCTCTCACCATCCAGCGTCTCTTGGGCGTGATGAAGAAGCTTGAGGCTTCCGATCTGCACATCAAGGTCGGGATCCCGCCCGTGTACCGCATCGGCGGTCTCCTCAAGCCGGTGCAGGGTGAGCCGATCACCGAAGAGGAGGCAGACCACCTCCTCGACCCGCTCCTCACGGATGTGCAGAAGGAGC
This sequence comes from Phycisphaerales bacterium, assembly GCA_035298585.1. Taxonomy (GTDB): domain Bacteria; phylum Planctomycetota; class Phycisphaerae; order Phycisphaerales; family UBA1924; genus JAEUJB01. The sequence goes on along the minus strand of DATGXW010000045.1, from coordinate 3,368 downwards.
GGTTTGAGCGGACGGGCAACCTCGACTTTGCCTCGCATATCCCCGATGGCGACCGCTTCCGCATCAACATGTACCGCGCGGGCGGCCACACGCACGCGGCGATCCGGCGGGTGAAGGCCGAGATCCCCAGTTACGCCGACCTCAATCTGCCGCCGATCTACTCGGAGATCGTCGAGAAGTCCTCGGAAGGTCTGGTCCTGGTCGTCGGCGTCACCGGATCGGGCAAGAGCAGCACGCTCGCCGCGATGATCGAGCACGTGAACCAGACTCGCGCGGAAAACATCATCACGATCGAGGACCCGGTGGAGTACCGGTTCTTCCCCAAGAAGTCGATCGTCTCACAGCGTGAAATCGGGATCGACGTCTCGGACTTCCCGACAGCCCTGAAAAACATCGTGCGCGAAGACCCGGACGTGATCTTTATCGGTGAACTCCGCGACCACGACACGGTGCTGGCGGCGGTGCAGGCGGCCGAGACGGGGCACCTGGTCTTCTCGACGATGCACACCGCCGATACGATGCAGGCCTTCAGCCGGATCCTGGAGTTCTTCCCGAGCCACGAGCACGGATTCCTCCGCCATGCGCTTGCCAACACGCTCAAGGCTGTGTGTGCACAGCGTCTTCTCCCCGCCACGCTCGACACGCCGGGCCTGCACGGCAAGGTCGTGCCGGCCTGCGAGGTGCTGCTCGGGAACTCCACCGTCCGTGAGAAGATCAGGAAGGGTGAGGATGAGGATCTTCCGGCGATCGTCGGGCGCAACGAGGAAGGAATGCAGAGCTTTACCCATGCGCTGGCGGAGCTTGTGCGCAAGGAATGGGTGATGCTCTCCACGGCGATGGACTTTGCGCCCAACCGCGATGCTTTGATGAGCATGATCAAGGGCGTGGAAGTGAAGGCGGCGACGCTGACGAGCCGTGTCCGTCAGGGCGGGCACTGACGGCGCGCCGGTGTCGATGCCGTACCCAAATGCAAAAGGCACGCCGGCGTGTCGACCGGCGTGCCTGAGCTACACGGCACCGCAGGCTTGCAGGACCATAAGCCCCACATCCGTCCGCGTGCAGCGCCGTGGTTGGGAGGGACTGTGAGAATGCAGGATGCTCCAAGTCGACCAGTGTGCACTCGCCAACGGTCGGTGCCGAGAGCGGCATCCGCAGGCGTTGCCTACACGCACGCTTGGAAAATCTTGCAATCTCACCTCGACCTTGCACATGGGGACCCTGCACACGGGGACCCTGCACACGGCTCTTTGCAGCGTCCGGCATCCCCATCGCCGACCACCACGCACGCCCGTGTACCTCTCCCATCACACGAAAGCGATGTGCATCAGACCCACGGCACATCCTTCCAAGAGCCTATCGAACGCCGCGATGAACGCAAGAGGATGAACACGAAAAAGGCCATATTTCTCGATGAAATCGTGCAAGGCGATCGCTAAAAACCTCGTGCGCATACGAGGGTTCCCGTGTGCGCACGGGTGATTTGGCTCTACACCCGTGTGTACGCGAGGTGCACACGGGTGGCGTATGCTCGCGGTACATGGCCACCTTCTTATTCAAGACCGAACCCAGCGAATTCTCATACGCCGATCTCGTCAAGGAACGTCGATCGTGCTGGAACGGCGTGAGCAACAACGCGGCGCTTGCACACCTGCGCACGGCGGTGGTGGGGGATGAGGTGCTGATATATCACACCGGTGACGAGAAGGCGATCGTGGGACTCGCCAAGGTCGTCAAGGCACCGTACGAAGATCCCAAGCAGCCGGGAAAGAACGCCAAGGGTGAGCCCAAGTTCGCGGTGGTCGACCTGGCCCCTGTGAAGGCGGTCAAGTCGCCGGTCACGCTGGCGGCGATCAAGGCTGATGCGCGGTTCAGCGAGTTCCCGCTTGTGACGCAGGGCCGGCTCAGCGTCATGCCCGTGTCGGCTGCGATCGACAAGGCCATCCGGAAGCTTGCGGGGCTTTGAGCCTGCACGGCGATTGAACCGGCAGGTCAAGCTGCTGTATGAAGGTTCCGGCAAGATCAGCCCTTGCTCGATCAGCGCCCGTTCCATCGAGCGTTCGCATGTTCAGGGCTTCTGTTCGTCGATCCCCATCGACCCTTTCATCCACGCGATGATCTTGTCGGTATCGCGCGGCAGCATCTCGATGATGAGCCCCTCGTGGCCGGTGGGATATGACCATCGTTCAGGCTTGCCAAGCCGCTCCCATAGAAGGTCGCCGAGCTGTGCGGGCACCGCAAGGTCCTGTTCACCGTGAAACATCAGGACTTTTCTTCCTTGCATCGCCTTGGCGGTGTGAAAGGGGTCGAGCGCTGCACGATCAAGATACATCGCATCAAACGCCCGCCAGTCGTATCCCGGGGTTGATTCATCCGCGATGCGGGCCTGTCCCTTCAGCCGGATCGACAGCGAGCGGGCGTCGTTGGTGTACGCACTTCGACGGGCGATCAGCCAGAGGTCAGCGGCCGAGCCGATGAGCACCGCGGCGCTGTACCGCTCGGGTGACCGGGCGTACACGACCGGCAGCGTCATGCCCCCGCCGGAGGCGCCCATGATCGCCTTGGGAAGTTTCGCAAGTTCAGGCCGGGATCCTTCGATGTGCAGCAAGGCTGCCTCAACGGCAAATGCACACTCGGCAGCGCGGTCGCCCAGCGCTGCCGCCACGCGCCCTGCATCTTCCTCCATCCTGGCGGGGTCGAGATCGATGCGGGCCTCTTCGGTGAATCGCGAGGGCTGGGCCAGCATCCGCAGCACGCCAAACCCGTGCTCGCGGAGTCTTCGCACAAGCCCGTCAAAGACAGGTTCTGGTGTTCCGTACAGCCCGGGCATCACGACCACCACGCCGACAGCTTCCCTTGCCTGGACGGTGATGGTCGTTCCTTCTCGCGCGGCCCGCCGGGCACGCCTGCGATCCGCCGCCGTCTCTTCGGCGATCGGTTCGTAGTATGCAAACCACGTGCGCTGAAGGTGCACCGTGCCGGGGTTTGCGTCATCCGGGGTGCCGGAGATGAACCGGAACACCATGGCCGCGTCAGGACCCGCGAGCTTGCCCGGCCCGCGGCCGAATCCCTTGTCGGCCGCTTCCTGCGGAGTGCCCAGTTCAAATGTCAGCGACCGAGGACCTTCCAGCGTGACCGCCGAGGCCGGCGCGACGCCATCGCCGCGCGCCTTGACGAGGGCTGCAAAGTCGATCTCATCCTGTGCATCGAGCGGCCGGTCAACTTCCCAGTGACGCCGGGGCATCAGCCGCGAAACCGGGACCTCCCACGCCACGATCACGCCCTGGATTTCCGAGCGTGTGGCCCGGCCGTAGCGGATCGGCCAGGCACCGGCGTACTCCAGGTAGGGGGCCGATGCATCGGCCACGTAC
>DATGXW010000044.1:0-4989 GCA_035298585.1 Phycisphaerales bacterium | reverse complement strand
GACCAGGCTGGACCAGTTGTAGCGGACCGCGTCGCCGTCGGCATCCCGGCCCCAGACGAACTGGTCCGTGCTGGACGAGGTCGACCTGTGCCCGGCGGAGATCAGCGTGGCGGGTGCACGTTCCTGGGGATCCATCGCCGTCAGATCGGTCTCCTGCCACCCAGACTGCCCGACCGCCCACCAGTACATCACCACGTGCCCTTCGGCCGTGAACCCGCCGATCGCGATCGCGTTGTACTCGTAGTTGGAGATGTTCACGAGCCGGGGCGAACCCGACGTTGCCATCGGCGTGAGGTCAAAATCGCTCGTGAGGTCCGAGGCGATCCAGCGGCCGGTCTCGGGCGTCCACCACAGGACGTCGATGTGACCGGCCTCATCAAGCCCGAAGACGTTGAGTGCATGCCACGTCGTGAAGTTGGCCGAGAGCGAGCCGGTCATCGGCGTTCCGCCCGCGGCCTCGGTCAGGTCGCTTGCGAACCATCCAAAGCCGGGGCTCGTCCACAGCGCCTCAACATGCCCCTGTGCGTCAAGGCCGATGATGTTGATCGAGCCCCAAGGGGAGGTGAAGCCCGTGATCGAGCCCCCCGAGAAGTCCGGCGCGCTGCTCCCCGACTGAACAAGCGCTGCGGAGAGATCGACCCGCTCAAAGGTCATCTGCGATGTTGCGGAATAACCCGTGGCGGGCCTGAACGCGACGTGCGTTCCGTTCTCGTCAACGCCGTAGACCACCGGCGCCAGGTGCTGCGCGACGGGGTTGTTGTTGGTCCCATCGTTCACCGTCGCGTCAAACTTCCAGAAGTTGAAGGCCGTCATGTCGCGGTCAAGCTGCGCTGCCGAGAGCTCCTCGGTGATGTCGCGGAATGTCCAGTCGCCGGCGTAGGTCCTTTCGTAGGCGACCACGTGCCCGCGCGTATCGACGCCCATCACGAGATCCTGGTAGGACGACCGCTGCGTCGCGGTCACGTAAGGATGCCGCGTGTGCAGCACCTGCGTGAGCGCCAGGCCTCCCGCCCGGTCCTGCAGGTCGTAGCGGGTCCACGTCGTGGTGGCGTTGGTGCCGTCGGTCCCCTGCAGGTACGTCAGGACCTCGACCGAACCATCGCCCGTCAGGAAGACCTGATCGACGGCGGCGTACTTGTCCTCGTAGGTGCCGACGAACGAGGTAAGCCCGCCCGTCAGACCCGTCGTCGCGGCCTGGTCGCCCGTGCCGCTGGTCAGGGAAACCGCCGAGAAGGACCTGGTCGGGCTTACGCGGAACGTCGCCGAGAGCGAACCTTCCGAGTCCGCCAGCACGACATCGCCGGTGTCGGCGTTGGCGGTCCACGTCCCGTGACGGAAAGCCGCCGGCGTCTGGCTTGAATAGTTCGCCGGATCGAAGATCTCGTACGTCCCGCCGCGGTAGAGCACCAGCACGAATTCCGCCGACGATGGACCGGGGAAAAGATCGCCATCCTTGAAGAACGAAAGGCTCTGTGCGTTGGTCGCAAGCACCGAGCCGCGGTACACGCCGTCAAGACCCGCGTTGTTGGGCGCCTGGAAGTTCTCCAGGCTGCCCACGCCCACGCCGATCGCACCGTCCGAAGCGTTGGGATCAACGTACAGGAAGTTGGCCGTCCGTGGATCTCCGCCCGAGACGTCCAGCGACCCCTGCGGTGACGCGTGCGGATTCGAGTTGTCCGTGAAGTACAGAATCTCCCCGGAATTCAGCGTGATCACCCCGTCGGCCGTGATCGACGTCACCGTGCGGGACTGCTCCGCGCCGCCTCCATAGCTGATGAAGGCTCCGATCGGGTCATACGCCGGGCTCGGCGGGCGCGTCGGCGGCGGGAAGGTGAAGCGCAGCGAAGCCGTGACCGTCGAGATGCCCGTCGCCGTGAGTTGGGTGATCGTGAAGTTGTAATACCGGTCAGACCAGAGCATGTCGTGCGACCGCTGCTCCACGAAGAACCGTGCATCCTTCCCGCCGCTGCCCGAGAGCCCGAAGAAGCCCTGCGTGTAACCCGCGACCGTCCTGAAATCAGCCCCGTAGACCGAATCGACGGTGTGATCGCCCGCGTACACCACCGTCAGCCCGCCGTTGTCAAACGACATGCTCTGAACATCGCTCCCGGTCGTGTTCACGGCGCCGCCCCAGGCCAGCGAATTGCTCGTTCCCGTGATGCCGCCCGCGTCGTTGCGGCTTCCTTCACCCCACACGATCAGCACAGGGCTGTCGCTCTCGGGGAACTGCATTCCCACATATGCAAAGTCGGTCGAAAAGACCCGGCGTGCCTCGAGCGCTTCAAACATCGCGGGTTGGCGACGACTGCTGCGTACCGCGTGTCCGCTTGAGCCAAGCAAACGACCGCACAGGGCCTTGAGCCGACGCTTCATCGCAATTCCCTTTCTCTATATCCGGTCCAGGTTGCCCGATCCGACCGCTCCATCCCGAGGATGGCGGCCGAGAGTGTGCACCGACACCCGTGATTCGACGGCAAACGCCGTGATCACCCAGGGCACGCGGTGTGATTGTCAACCAGACGGGGTCCCCGACGCGGCGGGCCGACCTCACCGTCCTGGCTCAACCTAACGACCTCACACCGGGGAGTCAAGAACCGGGATGGTGACGATCCGGTTGTTTCGACCATGTGAAGAAGATTTCACGCACACGGCGACGGGGGAAAACGCGGCTTGGTGGGTGTCGCAGCGATAAGAGGCCGCAAAGCCCGAATCGGCGGATCCGTCGGTGCACACCCGGTTCGGTCTAGAATCGCCCCCTCTGGATTGGGACGACCTCACCAGCGCGGCCACGATGTGCCTTGGAGGGTTCACGGCGGCGACGGTTGGTGCATGTGCGGAAGTGATCGCCGATATTCAGGACGATCAGGAGCGTTGAAGCGATGGAAGCTGGGATTGTCGGACTGCCGAACGTGGGGAAGAGCACGCTCTTCAATGCGCTGACCAAGGCCGGTGCGTTGGCCGCCAACTACCCCTTCGCGACGATCGAGCCCAACGTCGGCGTGGTGCCGATTCCCGATGAGCGGCTGGAGGTCATCCGGTCGCACATCGAGAGCCAGAAGGTCATTCCCGCGATGCTGCGGCTGGTCGACATCGCCGGCATCGTGAAGGGCGCGAGCGAGGGGGAGGGGCTGGGCAACAAGTTCCTGTCGCACATCCGCGAGGTGGACGCGATCCTGCAGGTGGTCCGCTGCTTCACCAAGGCGCCCGGCGGTGAGGAGATCACGCACGTGGAGGGTTCGGTTGATCCGCTCCGCGACATCGAGATCATCGCGACCGAGCTTGTGCTGGCGGACCTTGAGACGGTGAACGGCGCGCTGAGCAAGGCCGAGCGGGCCGCCAAGAGCGGCGACAAGGAGTCGGTCGCCCGCTACGCGGTTCTCAAGGTGCTCTCGCCGGTGCTCAACGAGGGCAAGCCCGCCCGCACCGTCAGGTTCGATGATCCCGAGCAGGTCAAGGCGATGAAGGGGCTGAGCCTCATCACCGCCAAGAAGGTCTTGTATGTCATGAACGTGGACGAGGACGATGTGAACGGCAAGGGTCCGCTCTGCCAGAAGGTGCGCGAGCACGCGGCCAAGGAAGGTTCCGAGGTTGTCGCCGTCTGCGCCAAGATCGAGAGCGAGCTCGCCGAGCTCTCCGACGCCGACAAGCTCGAGATGCTCCAGTCGATGGGCATGGAAGAGCCCGCGCTCAACCGACTGGCGCGTCAGGCGTACAAGCTGCTGGGCCTGCAGAGCTACTACACGGCGGGGCCCAAGGAAATCCGCGCCTGGACCATTCCAGTGGGGGCCACCGCGCCCCAGGCCGCGGGCGTCATCCACACCGACTTTGAGAAGGGCTTCATCCGCGCGGAGATCTACTCGGTCGCGGACCTTGAAAAGTACAAGAACGAAAAGGCGATCAAGGAAGCCGGCAAGATGCGCGTCGAAGGCAAGGACTACGTCATGCACGACGCGGACGTCTGCCACTTCCTGTTCAACGTCTGATCGAGATCGTGGGGCAACGCGGAAACGTCCCGCCATGGACGTGCATCACGTGGCTGAACCCGCCCGAGGCACGCTCATCCCACGCGCTCGGCCTTCTGCTCCCGGCTCATGAGCTGCCCGATCGCCTCGATGGGGTCGAGCCCCTCAAAGAGCACCGCGTGCACCGCCTGCACGATCGGCATCTCCACCCGGAACTTCCTTGCAAGGTCCACCACGGACTTGGCCGTCGCCACACCCTCGACCACGTGCTGGCTTGACGCCAGGAACGCGCTCAGTTCGCCCCCGCGTCCCAGGTGCTCCCCGCATGTGCGGTTGCGCCCCTCGGGGCTGAAGCACGTCGTGGCCAGATCACCCAGCCCCGCAACGCCGAAAAAGGTCTCCGGGCTCGCCCCCATCGCAAGCCCCAGCCGCGCGATCTCCGCCAACCCGCGGGCCAGCAGCGCTGACTTGGCGTTGTTGCCCGCCTGCAGGCCGTCGACGATCCCCGCCGCGATCGCGATGACGTTCTTGACGGCCCCCGCCAGCTCGACTCCAAGCACATCGGGATTGGTGTACACCCGCAGCCAGCTCGTCGCAAAGAGCGACTGGATCTGGCGGGCAAAGTCGGCATCATCCGCCGCCGCGATCATCGCCGCGGGCAGGCAGCGGGCCAGCTCGGTCGCGATCGTCGGACCCGAGAGACAACCCACCTTCCGCCCCCGCCGATCGGGGTCATCCCGCCCGATCCTCCGGAGTGCATCCTGGATGATCTGCGTCGGACGCATCAGCGTCTGGTTCTCGATCCCCTTGGCGACCGAGATGATCGCCGCCCCATCGCTGACGTGCTTTCCGATCCGCTCCCACACCCCGCGCGTGTACTGCACCGGGATGGCCGAAACGATGATGTCCGCCTCCCGGATCACCGAGTCATCCCGGAATGTCACCTGCACCGACTGCGGCAGCAAGAACCCTTCCAGCTTGGGCGATGTCCGCGTCTGGGCAAGCCGCCCGGCTTCCTCTTCAGAGT
>DATGXW010000043.1:0-16078 GCA_035298585.1 Phycisphaerales bacterium | reverse complement strand
CGGTTCGCCTTTAACGGTTCGCCGTCGGCCGCTCACCGTTTGTTGCCGGCGCGCCTTGGGCCGCGGGCTCGATGTGGATCAAGACGTCGCGGACCTGCGGGATCTGGAGACGGATCTCATCCTTGACGGCGTGCGAGAGCGTGTGTGCATCCTTCACGGTCATCGCCGGGTCCACCCGCGCGTGCATGTCGAGCCAGTATTCGCGGCCTGCCTTGCGGGCGGAGGCCTTCTGGACGTTGACGATGCCGGGGATCGAGGAGGCGATGCGGCATGCGCGTTCACCGATCTCGCCCGACTGTGCATCGAGCAGTTCGCGGACGGGTGAGATCATGAGGGAGATGGCGTTGTAGAAGATGACGCAGGAGGCCGCCAGGGCGGCCCAGTCGTCGGCGGGCTCATAGCCGGCTCCGCCGACGAGGGCGATGGTGATGCCCAGGAAGGCCGCGAGCGAGGTCAGTGCATCCGCGCGGTGGTGCCAGGAGTCGACCTCGAGCGCGGTGCTGCCGGATGCACGCGCCGACCGGCGCACGACGCGGAACATCACTTCCTTGGTGATGATGACGGCGATGAGTACGGCGAGCGTGAAGGGCGCGGGCGCGTGGTGCGGGGTGACGATCTCGCGGACGGCCTCTATCGCGATGAAAACGCCGGCGGCGAAGATCATGAGGGCGACCAGGAAGGCGGCGAGGGACTCGGCCTTGCCGTAGCCGTAGGGGTGCTTGTCGTTGCTGGGGCGCGATGCGACGCGGAGGCCGCCCCAGATGATGAGCGAACCGACGATGTCGGTGATCGACTCGATGGCGTCGGCGACGAGCGCGTAGGAATGGCCGACGATGCCGGCGATGAGCTTGATGATGGCAAGGAGGATGTTGACCAGGACGCCGGCGAGGGCGAGCCGCTGGCCGCGTGCTGTAGCAGATGCTACATCGGCCGATTCATCGCGCCCGGTGGGTGGCGCGGGAACGGGAGATTGCACATCGGTTGGCATCGGTGGATGGGCACATCCGGGGGACGACCGCCTGGAAGGGCGGGCCACCGGATTATACGGGCGGCTTGTGGAAGACCAGGAGTTCGTGGCCGTACCAGCCGCGCGTGAACGAATCGCGGCGTGTGAGCGTGAGGCCGACGTGCGTGAGCCAGGATTCGACCTGGTCGAGGGGGGCGTAGTGAATCCACTGTCGCGCGAGCGCGAGGTCGTGCAGGCGGTTCATGGCGGGGCGGAACCAGCCGCGGGCGGTCATGTCCTTGTAGATCAAGACGCCGCCGGGCGCGAGGACGCCAGCGGCCTGCTCCAGGACCGATCGTTGGAACCGCGGCGGGATGTGATGGACGACGTCGATGATGGAAACGACGTCGAAGGTTCCTTCGGGCCAGGGGGCGCCGACGTCCAGGAGCAGGAACTCGGGCCGGGTGGCGCCATCGGCGAGCGTGTCAAAGCGGGCGAGGTTGGCGTGTGCCATCGCGATGGCGTTGCGGGAACTGTCAAAGCCGACGAAGCGGGCGGGCTTGCACACGGCGGCGACCAGGGCGCCCCAGAGCCCCCCACCGCAGCCGATGTCGAGGATGTGCGATCGGGCGGGTACGTGCGGGAGCATCTGTTCAAAGGGACAGATGTAGGGTCGCCAGTGCTGGAGGTTGCGGACGAGGAAGGGCCCTGCGCGGAAGACCCGACGCGCGACGTCGGCGAGCCGGGCGGGGGAAGTTATTCCAATCGCTTTCATGGCAGGTGACGGGTGCACGAGGGATCTCACGTCAACCCCGCCTTCTGCCACGATCGAAGTTCATCTATTGAAGGAGACGACGTGTCGGGCGAGTGCGAGGTTTCAAACCAAGGCACGCACAGTGGCTTGTGCCAACCCTGATCAAGCCACACTTGGGCTCGCAGGCGACAATAAGACGATTGCGTGACAAATTGATAGTGTTCAACCAATCGCTCCATAATTTGCAACAATCTCCACACATGATTGAGCGTAACCGCCTGCACCGTCGATCTCGCACGGTGCGCAACGGTCTTGTTGATCCACCGCCTGACCTCGTCAGATATTTTTCTAAGCCACTCGTAGTGCCGATACGCGCGTGAGGGAGGGTATGTTTCTGCACAATCTTGATGTGTCAAGCTGTTCCATTCGACAATCGCAATCTCTTGCATTTCTTCGCTATAACGACCCACAAAATCACTTCTGCGAATTACAAGTTTTCGCGACGCTATCAGTTTTATACAATTAACCAGGCTGATCGAATCTGCATTATCGTCGATCTGCCGGCGAATACCAACAGCAAGTGAGTCATAGTGCCACCGTTGAAGCGTGTGCATGTAAAGCCCGGGCTTGCCGAGACGTGGATCCAAGTGACAACGTCGAACAAGGCTCCACCACAGCCGATGCTCTGCTTCCAAACGAGAAAGCTCGTTTCCGATTCTCTCCAGATCACTCTTGAACTGTTCGGCAAGGGAAATTCTCATCCGTAATTCTTGCCCCCGGACGCTGCCAGGTCGATACGATCGTGCCTTACAGTTTTTTTCCGATCGGAGATTGATTCCATGACCTGGCTGACCGTCAAAACCGCGTTTACCTCCCCCGTCGGCACACCCGTGACCATCAAGGGGTGGGTCCGGACCAACCGGGAGTCGAAGGCTGACGGGGGGCTGTGCTTCCTGGCCGTGACGGACGGCACGTGCTTTGACCCGATCCAGTGCGTGGTGAAGGGGGGCGGGGCGAGTGCGGTCGGCAACTTCGCGGAGGTCCAGAAGCTGACGACCGGGTGCTCGGTCGAGGTGGATGGGGTGATCGTCGCCAGCCAGGGCAAGGGACAGTCGGTCGAGATCCTCGTTGACGCGGGACAGGGGGGCGCGGTGCGGATCATCGGGCTGGTGGAGCACCCCGACTCCTACCCGGTGGCCAACAAGCGGCACACCTTTGAGTATCTGCGCGAGCAAGCGCACCTGCGGGTGAGGACCAACACCTTCGGCGCGGTGGCTCGGGTTCGCCACACGCTGAGCATGGCGATGCACCGCTTCTTCCATGAGCGGGACTTCTTTTATGTGCACACGCCGATCATCACGGCCAGCGACTGCGAGGGCGCGGGCCAGATGTTCAGGGTGAGCACGCTGGACATGGCGTGTCCGCCAAGAGTCGGCGCCGGGCATCGGGCATCCGGCACTGGTGAAAAGAATGCTGAAGCAGGCCACACCCCCGCTGCTTCGACCCCGAGTGCCCAATCCCCAGTCCCCGGTGCCTCCGGCCCTGTGGATTACTCCCACGACTTCTTCGGCAAGGAATCACACCTGACCGTCAGCGGTCAGCTCAACGTCGAGACCTACTGCTCTGCGCTTTCGCGGGTGTACACCTTCGGGCCGACGTTCCGCGCCGAGAACAGCAACACCTCGCGGCACCTGGCCGAGTTCTGGATGATCGAGCCGGAGATCGCCTTCGCGGATCTGAAGGCGGATGCACTGCTGGCCGAGGAGTTCATCAAGTACCTGATCCGGGCGGTGCTCACCGAGCGGCCCGACGACATGAAGTTCTTTGATGAGCGCATCGAGCCGGGGCTGCTCAAGCGTCTCCAGGATGTGCTCGACAAGCCCTTCCGCCACCTTCCCTACACCGAGGCGATCAAGATTCTCGAAGAGGCGATCGCCAAGGGCCATAAGTTTGAATATCCCGTCAAGTGGGGCATCGATCTCCAGAGCGAGCACGAGCGGTACCTGACCGAAGTGCACTTCAAGCAGCCGGTGGTGCTGATGAACTACCCCAAGCAGATCAAGGCGTTCTACATGCGCCTGAACCCGCCAGGCACGGATGGTGCGCCGGGCGACACGGTCGCAGCGATGGACGTCCTGGTCCCTGCCGTCGGCGAGATCATCGGCGGCAGCCAGCGCGAAGAGCGCCTGGACGTCCTCGATGCACGCATCGCAGAGATGGGCCTCCCTGCCAAGGAATACTGGTGGTACCGCGACCTCCGCAAGTACGGGACGGTCCCGCACGCGGGGTTCGGGCTTGGCTTTGAGCGTGCGATGATGTTCCTGACGGGCATGCAGAACGTGCGGGATGTGATCCCGTTCCCGAGGACGCCCAAGAGCGCGGACTTCTGATGCACGTGGGAGTCCGCGTCTGTTTTCGAATTACAGTGTTGAAGTATGCCTGTGATGCCTGCCCCTGCCTCAGAGCAGGCAGGAGCAGGGCACCCGAACCTCACGCGGTTACTTGATTGCAAAGCCGTGTGAGAGTTTGTCGCCGGACTTGAGTTCGAGTTCGACCCAGATCATGCTGTCGGCGGGGATCGGGCTTGGAACCTCGGCGTGCGCGTGCCAGGCTTCACCCGCGCGGTCTGCCCGCGCCTTGACGGAACCTTCCCCGCTCTCCACGCCGACCCAGACGCGGATGGCGGTGTAACCGTCGGCCGGGCCGACAATTGTGACGTCAATGCCCACGTCGCCGCCGGGCGTTGGCTTGCCTTCCTGGGCCGCGATGATGGTGAACTCCCCCACCACCGCATCGCCCAGCGGCGTGGCATCCCCGTGTGCATGACCATCACCTTCGGCCTGGCCATCTTCGTGATCGTGCCCGTGATCGTGTGATTCGCCCGGGGCGTGCGTGTGGCCATCACCCTCGTGTGTGCCGGATGACTTGGAAGGTGACGGGTCGGCAGGGGCGGGTTCTTTGTTGCACGCGGTGAGGGAGAATGCACACGAGGTGTAGAGGAGAGTGGCGAAGAGCGACGACCAGAGCCTGCGATTCATGGTTTGACTCCTGCAATGCGAGATGACGGGGAAGAGCGTATCAGTTCTGGGGAATCTCACGGACTCGGTACGCCAGTGCGTAGCCGGCCGGTACGACGAACAGGTTGAGGAAGGTGGAGGTCACCAGCCCGCCCAGCACGACAACCGCGAGCGGCGCCAGGAGCTCGCTCCCGGGCTTGCCCAAGGCCATCGCCAAGGGGATCAGGCCCAGCACGGCGGTCAGTGCGGTCATGAGGATGGGCACAAGACGCTCCATCGAGCCTTGAATGATGGAACGAGCCAGGGGAACGTGCTCGTGCTTCTGCAAGTGATCGTAATGGTTCACGAGCAGGATGCCATTGCGCACGGCGATGCCAAAGAGCGTGACAAATCCCACCATGCTGGCGATCGAAATCACCGGCGCGATGTACCGCCCGCCGATCCCAAAGAGCGCGAGCGTGTTCTTCACGAGCGATGGCGACTCGGTCAGGTAGATCGCAGCCACGCCGCCGATCAACGCCAGGGGAAGGTTCAGCATCACGAGCAGTGCAGTCCGCGAACTGCCCGTTGAAATCTGAAGAAGCAGGAACATCACGACCGCGACGCCCGCGCCCATGATGAGGATGGTCCTGCTGGCCGACTGCTGGGCCTCGAACTGCCCCCCGTAATGGACGGTGTACCCGGCCTTGTGCACGATCGGGTCAACGCGCTTCTGGACCTCTCCGACAAGCTGGCCGAGGTTGTACCCCTCCGCGACATTGACCGAGATGACCGCCTTGCGCTGGGCGTTCTCGCGGGCGATGAGATTGCTCGTCTTCTCGGGGCCGATGTCGGCGACTTCACGCAGCCGGACGATGCCGCCGCCGGCCGTGTGCAGTTGGAGTTCTGCGATCTGGTCGAACCGCTCGCGCTGGGATTGGGCAAGTCGGACGACCAGGTCGTACCGACGCGTCCCCTGGTTGATCTGGGCGACCGTTTCCCCGTAGAGGGCCTGCTGGACCTGCTCAGCGGCCTCGCCGGGCGTGAGACCGGCGACGGCGAGATCCATCGGCCGGTAGCGGATGGGAAGCGAGGTCACCATGACCTCGCGCCCCGCGGCGATGTCGCGGGTGCCGGGTATCTGCTTGAGGGCACTTTCGATCTCGCGGGCGAGCGAGCGAAGCGTGTCGAGGTTCTCTCCATAGACGTCGATGGCGATCGCCGCGGGCGTGCCGGAGAGGATGTGGCTGAGACGGTGCTCGATGGGTTGACCCACCATCGTGGTGATGCCGGGAACATCGGCGATGATGCGGTCGATCTCGCGGCGGACGGCGTCCTGGTCGGCGTGGGGGCGGATGGTGACTTCGATCTCCGAGCTGCTGACGGGCTCGGCGTGCTCATCGCGCTCGGCACGCCCCGTGCGGCGGGTGACGCTCTGGACGCCATCGATCTCCGAGAGCCTGCGCTCGACGCCGCCGGCGAGTCGGTTGCTCTCGACCAGCGAGGTGCCCGGCGGCGCCATGAGGAAGACGGTTAAGGTGCCTTCCTTGAAGGCGGGAAGGAACGAGGTGCCGAAGGTTGACGCGAGCGCAAGGGAGAGGATCGTGAGCACGAGCGCGGACCCCAGGACGATCCTGCGTCCCCGGAGCGAGGCCGTGAGCAGCGGCTCGTACCAGCGCTTGAGCACGCGGACGAGGGGACCATCGTGCGAGGTGTGCGTGCCGGGGCCGCTGGAAGGGGCGGTCGATGTGCGGAGGAGGAATCTGCACATGGCGGGGGTGACGGTCAGGGCGACGATCAACGAGGCCATGATGGAAAGGATGTAGGCGATGCCCAGCGGCTGGAAGAAGCGGCCTTCAAGCCCTTGAAGGAAGAGCAGCGGCACGAAGACCATGCAGATGATGATGGTGGCGAAGACGACCGAGGAACGGATCTCGTTGCTGGCGGTGTAGATGATCTCGGTGAGGGGACGCCGCTGGCCTGCTGAAAGCTGGGCGTTCTCGCGGAGCCTCCGGAGGATGTTCTCGACGTCGATGATCGCGTCGTCGACGAGTTCACCGATGGCGACGGCCAGGCCGCCCAGGGTCATGACATTGATCGAGAGTCCCCACGCCCAGAGGAGCAGCACGGCGATCGCGAGGGAGAGCGGGAGGGCCGTGAGCGTGATGATGGTGGCGCGGACGTTGAGCAGGAAGAGGATGAGGATGATGGCGACGATGATGCTCGCCTCGACCAGGACGCGCACGACGTTGCTGATGGCGCGGTCGATGAAACGGGCAGCGCGGAATGGATCGCGGTTGAGGATCATGCCCTCGGGGAGCGCCTTTTCGACCTGGTCGAGGACAGCATCCAGCCGGCGCGTGAGCTCGAGGGTGTTGGCGCCGGGGGTCTTTGAGATGCTCACGACGACGGCGGGGAGGCCCTTGTCTGCGGCGGTCCCGCGGCGGGGCGCTGCACTGAGAGAGACGTCGGCGACATCGCCGATGGTGAGCGGCCGGCCGCCGCGGAAGTCGACGAGCGTTCTTTGGATGTCCTCCACGCCCAAGACGCGGGCGGACTGGCGGATGGGGATCTCCTGGCGGTCAACGTCGGCGAGGTAGCCAGCGCTCGCGGTGCTGTGTGCACGCCGCGCGGCCTCGACGACGTCGGAGATCGCAAGGCCGTTGAGCGCGAGCTTCTCCTGGTGGACGTTGACCTGGTACTGGGGGAGTTCGCCGCCGATCGCGACGACCTGGGCGACGCCGGAGACGGCCAGCAGGCGGGCGCGGAGGTCAAACTCGGCGAATGCACGCAGCTCCAGGGGCGAGACTTTCCCTTCTATAGAAGAGAGCGCGACGAGCATGACCTCGCCGGTGATGCTCGTGATGGGGGTGATCTCGGCGTGTGCACCGGGCGGGAGCGACTCTCGCACGGCGGCGAGACGTTCGGAGACGACCTGCCGGGCACGGTAGAGATCGGTCCCCCACTCAAACTCGACCCAGACGATCGAGAGGCTCGTGGCGCTGGAGGAGCGGATTCGCCGCGTGCCGGGGAGGCCGTTGACGGCGGTCTCGATCGGGAAAGTGACGTTCATCTCGACCTCATCGGCGGCGAGGCCGCCGGCTTCGGTCATGATGACGACGGTGGGCGCGCTGAGCTCGGGGAAGACGTCGACGGGCATGGCGCTGATGCGAAGACCGGCAAAGAGCAGCAGCATGCCCGCGGCCATCAGGACGAGGGTCGCGTGCTTGATGGAGAAGGCGATGAGCCTGGCAAGCATGTGCTCACTCCTCCCCTTCGTGGAAGGTGCCGTCGGCGTGGAAATGCCCGCCCTTGGCGGCCGAGCCGGAGGTCGCGAGCATGAGCTGGTAGCTGCCGTCGACGACGACCTCGTCCCCGGCCTTGACGCCGCTGGCGATGACGGTCCAGAGGCCGTCAGAGACGCCGACGTCGGCGGTGAGCCTGATCACGCGGTCGGCGCTGGATGGATCGCGGCGGAAAATGATGGGGATCGCGCCGTCCTTGACGATCGCGGCCTGGGGTATGGCGAGTTCCTCGCGTCCGCCCGAGAGCGTGATCTCCAGCTGCGCGAGCAGGCCGGGGCGGGCCCACTGCGCGATGTCCTGGGGATGAGCCAGGACATCGATCGTGCGCTGCTCCGCGCGGGCCAGAGGCGCAAGCGAGATGGTCGCGGGGATGCCGACGCCCGCGTCGTGCCCTGCGCCAGATGGAGGCACGATGCGGGCGGGGAGGTCGGGCGTGAGGCGGGCAAGATCGCTCTGCAGGGCTTGTGCGCGGAAGCGGATCTGGTCGGGCTGTACGGCGGAGAGGATCAGGCTGTTCTCCTCGGCAAGCCCGCCGCTGGGGAGCGCGATCTGGTCGATGACGCCGGGCGTCAGTGCACGGATCACAAGCTCGTGTGCACTCGCGTCGGCGGGGGTGCCGCCCGCGGCGACGAGCATCTGTTCCTGGCGGGCCTTGAGTGCACGAAGCTGGGATTCTGCACGTTGTTGCTGGGCCTCGAGTTCGGCGTCCTTCTCCATGACGTCGGCGAGCTCGGCCTGGGTGGCGTTGAGGGTGGCGCGGGCCTCGGTGAAGAGTGATGCACTTCCGCCGCCGGCAGCGCGGAGTTCTTCGAGCTGCTTGAGCCGGTCCTTCCAGAGGGTGACCTTGTCCGTAAGGCTGGTCTCGTGAACGCGGTGAGCCTCGCGGAGCGGGGTCATCGAGTCGACGGTGGCCTGCGCGGAGATGATCTCTTCGAGCAGGTCACGCCAAGCCGGAGATGCGAGCCGGTACAGGGGCGTCCCCCGCTCGACATGCTGGTACTGGGTGATGAGCAGCTCCACGCGACCGGCGAGGGGTGCACGGTACTCCCTGTGTGCGGTCGGCAAGAGCTCAAAGCTCCCCGGGATCCGCATCGTCCGCGCGACGTTTCGCTTCTCGACGCGAGCGAACGTGATGCCGAGGTTCTGCCGGACGAGCGGGGGAATGTCGACGCGGTTGGTGGGCGCTGAGGCCTGGTTCTCCTCGTGTGCGTGACCCGGCTGAGCCGGAGGTTTGCCGGGTTCAGACCTGCGGCACGCCGGCAGGGCGGCGAGCACGAGGATGATCGAGATGAGGATGGTGCGGGTGCGCATGATCATGGATGAACCTCCCCGAGGGGGGCGCTTGCGGCGGGAGCCTGGTTTTGAGCGATGGGTTGGAGAGCGGGGCCGAGAAGCTCAAGCACACGGATCGAAGCGAGTGCCTCTTCACGCGTTGATTCGATGAACTGGACCTTGGCTTCAAGCCTTCGGACAAGGCTTTCAAGAAGGATGATCGTGTTGACCTCGCCAAGCTGGGCGAGCTTGCGGGCATCTGCATCCTGTGCGTCGACGAGCGGGATCAGTTCGCGCTCGATCCACTCGCGGTGGAGACGGGCCGCGTCGAGCTCCGCGCAGGCCGAGGCGATCGATCGCAGGAGCGATTCCTGGGCTTCGTGGACTTCCTCGCGTGAGAGATCGCGGGATGCACGAGCTTCGGCGATGGCGCGGCGATTGGCGTTCCAGATGGGGAGCGGGATGGAGAAGCCCAGGAGGAACTCATCATCGCCATCCTCGCGGCCGTAGCCGGGGGAGAGAGAGAAGTCGGGGATCTGCTTGCGGATCTCGAGTTCGAGGGATCGCTCGGAGGCCTGATAGCGGGCGGCTGCGACGAGCATGGCGGGATGGTGGTCGAGCGAGAGAGCCGCCAGATCGTCTGTGAACGGCGGGATGTTGATGGCCGAGGGGAGGATCGAGATGGGGGCGGTGGGCGCGATGCCCATCAGGCCGCGGATCTCAAGCTCGACCTGGGTAATGGCGGCGTCAAGCCGGAGAAGCTCGCCCCGCCGGGTGGTGTTCTCGATGCGGAAGAGCCGGGCCTCGGTGCGGGAGAGTTCGCCGGCGGTCTCCATCGCGTCGACGACGGAGAGGATCTGCATCGCCGGCCCGAGAAACTCGCGCGTGACGCGGGCCTGCGTGGTGAGTGATTCCCAGCGAGCCCACGCACGGTTAAGATCGGTCGTCACCTGCCACTCGGCCTGGACGATCTGTGCGAGTTCGACGGCGTTCTGATCACCGGCGAGTCGCTTCTCGACTTCAAGCCTGCCGGAGATGGGGATTGTCAGGCCGATGGTCGCGGCGATCTTCCAAGGATGCTCGACGCTCTCGATGATGCGGGTCAGATCGACGCCCAGGGTGGGGTCTTCCCAGAGTCCGGCATTCTCAGCCGAGGCGGAGGAGACACGGGCGCGGGCCCGCTGCGTTCGGAGGTGCGCGTTCCACACGAGTGCGACGGCCTGCGCTTCGGCGAGCGAGACGCCGTCGGTCAGGCTGAACATGGAATGGTCGGGTGAGCGCTTGAACTCGTCGGCAAAGCCGGAAAGGGACGAGGCGTCGAGCGTTCGGCCGAGGATCTCCTGGCGGTGTGCAGCCAGGTCGAGGGGTGCACGCTCGTAGCGCTGGCAGCCGCTCATGGCGAACGCCGCAGAGAGTGTTATGGGCACGATCGATCGGGAAAGCCCGCCGATCTGGGAAGGAAAGGGCATCGGAACGCTCCACGGAAGCACACGCAAAGACGTGTGCAACGGCGTGACAACGCATGGTCGGGAGTGACGCGGCTTGGGGGATTGCGCGGCGGAAGTGCGCGCAGGGAGTTTGGCTGCACCGGAGTGATGAGCCCCGTGTGCAGCGCGTGCGGCGGCGGGGGTCTCTCTAGATGAGGATCCGCGTGGCCTTGAGGCCCAGGATCTGCTGCGACAGCGATTGGTCGCTCGACGCGGCCGTGAGGACGACCGTCCGCGGCATCGAGACGGATGCGAGGATCGCGGCGATCGAGTGACGCACCGAGAGACGAAGCTCGATCGGGTCGAGGCGTGTCTGTGTGCCTGGGGTCGCGGGGGATTCTTCGTTGGAGGGGAAGTGTGCGTGACATGCACACTCGTGCGACCCGTGGGCGAGGAATGCCACCAGGCCGTGCGAATGACTATCGCATTCGGTTGGCTCGGTCATGGAGGGGTGGGTGCACGCCGAGCGAGTCGTTGCGGCGTGATCCGTTCCACCCGTCGAGTGTGCAGGCTCTTCATGACCGCAGCGGGCGTGATCGTGGGCTGGGGGGAGGGGCATGCACACAAGGTGTGCAGGCACCCCGCCGATCCACGCGTGGAGAAGCATCAAGAAGAGGGCGGAGATGATCAGGAACTGCGATCGCATGAGAAGGGTCGAGCGGTGGTGCACGCACGACGGTGAGCGAGTATACGCCTATCGGGCGACGGGTGTTCATACTGAAGCAATCGGATGATGAGCGATTGCGTGCATGCAATTGATATCTCACTCTCATTGGATGTGCATGTTCATGGTCTCATGAAAGTTACACGGGTGAGAACCCATGGCCGGCGCGGTTGTGCACACGGCGGGGATTGGTGGATGGATCGCGGCGGGAGCGGGTGGAGGGGGTGAGGATGCACATCGCGGCGTGGCCGCTACCATCACGCCACATCCATGCCCGAACGACCCGGGTCAGCATCCAACCGACGGAATGCAGCCGCACACGCGGCGACGAACGTGCCATCCGGCAAACCGCCGGATGAAGAAGTGCAGGACCAGACGCTGGTGGACGCGATCACGCGCGGCGAACAGGGGGCGTGGCGACTGCTCCTGGGGCGGCACCAGACGAACATCTACAACCTGTGCGTCAGACTGGTGGGGAACCGCGAGCTGGCGGAGGATCTGGCGCAGGACACGCTCGTGAAACTGGTGCAGAATATCGGACGCTTTGACGGGCGTGCCAAGTTCTCCACGTGGCTTTACCGGATCACGATGAACGTGTGCCTGTCTCGGTTGCGGGCGGAAAAGGTCCGCAAGCACTCGAGCCTGGACGATCAACCGCGTGATGATGGTCCCACGGCGGCGGCGATGCTGCAGGGTCGGGAACCAACGTCGGGGCAGGGCGTCCTAACGGATGAACGACAGCAGCACATCCTGGCGGCGTTGGAGAGCCTGGATACCGAACAAAGATCGATCCTTCTGCTCCGCGACACGAGGGATCTTGACTATGACCAGATCGCGGAGGTTCTGGAGGTGCCGGTCGGCACCGTGAAGAGTCGCCTGTTCCGTGCCCGAGCGGCATTGCGGGAGGCTCTGGAGCGCATTGAATCCGGTGAGATGCCGGAGGTTGAGGACTGATGGCGCGGCCTGGGATTTTCCCGAGGCCAGGGTTGGACGATTGACAGTGTTCGGTGATTGATCAGGTTGCATTGAGGAGCATGGATTCGATGGGTCAGGCCGGCGGCGACAACTTCGATGCACGGGGCGGGAAGCCGATCGGCGGCCCGGGCCGGGGTAGTCGTGCTCAGGGGCTGCCGGCGGGACTCAGCGCCGCGGATGAGGCAGAGCTTCTTTCCCTTGTGGAGGGTGAGTTCGGGCCGGAGCTTGAGCGGCGCGTGCTCGTGCGGTGGCAGGGCCGGCCGGAGGTGATCCGGCTGATCGAGGGGATGATCCGTGATCGCCGTAGGATTTCGGGACTGCCTGAGATTCCAGCGCCGACGGGGTTGCTTGATCATGTCGAATCCCTGCTGGAGCGGGAGGCGTTGATCGGCGGAGAGCCGGGCTCTGAGTTCTCGACCGCCTTTGAGCATGGGACGCTGGTCTCAAGCCGCCCCCCCACCGTTGACATCGGCGGCGGGTGGTCTTTCGCACGTGTTCTGAGGATTACGGGCGTCGCGGCGGGCCTTGCACTGGCGGCGGGCGCGACGTTTCTGGTGATGCGGGGCGGGGGGTTGCCCGCGCCGAGGGTGAAGCCGGGGCTTGAGAACACCGAGGCTGCCAAGAGTGACAACAGGGTCGCGATAAACCAGGCGCCACGGGATTCGACAGCGCTTGTGCCACCGCCCGCGCCTTCGCCAACGGTCCCTGAGTCTTCGCAGCGCGACGCGGCGGGATCACAGCCAGCGCCGGGAGACGCGACGCTCGCGGCGATGAGCAAGCGGGAGGAATCGCCGGCGTTGACCATGGCCGCGGGTGATGAGACGGCGATGTCGACCGAGCGTGCGCTCGAACTGGCGCGTGAGGGGCGGCTGATGATCCGGGTTGTGACGGGCAGTGTCGATCAGACATTGGCGAAGGTACGGGCCGGGAACGACCGCCGCCTGGCCGATGTCGTGACGGGTGTGCACACATCGCCCCGTGATGTCGAGCGCATCGCGTTCGTGGCCGAGTCGATCCGTCCGCTGGCGGGCCGGTTTGATGCACACGCGGCACGGTCTTTTGAAAGCCGGGGCGGCGCGGAGGTTGTGCACGCGATGAGTGCACAGGACGTGATTTCGCGGGACCGCCAGGCGCAGGTGCTGGAACTGGTTCGTCCGGAGTTCTCGAGCCTGTCCTCGCGCCGGCAGACGGCGCGTGCGGTGGCGCGGGTGGATCTTGAGGCGGACGGGCGGGCGATCGAGTCGTTCCAGAAGGCGCTTGCGGCCAAGGGCGGGGTGGTTGTCGAGCTTGTCGAGTTGCCCGAGCCGGTGACGGGAGAAGAGACGTTTGATCCGGACGATGTGCTGTGGTGGACGCAGCCGCCAAGCACATGGGCGCCGAAGGTCGCGGTGCCGGTGGTCTTTGAAGTGCCGTGAGGTGGGGGGCGGGGGCGGATGACTGGACATACCCGGAAAAGTGAGGAATAAAAAAGGCGTCTCTGGTGAGACGCCTTGTCGTTTTCTGGTGCTGTGGTCGCGGTTACTTTGCGATCTTCCAGAGGTTGCTGGCGCGGTCGGTGTCGGGGAGTCGCTCGTCTGGGTCGATGATGATGACGACGGGCTTCTTGCCGCCGGAGTTCCACGAGGCGGTGAAACGCGTCTTGCTGAACCAGGCTTCGACCGGGAGCCGGCGGTCTTCGGTGGAGCCGTCGTCGTAGGTGACGCGGTAGGTCAGGGGCATGACGAGCTCGCCGCGGTTTTCAAAGGTGGCCTTGCAGCGCTGCGATTCTTCATCGAAGATCGCGGTGGTAATGGCGTGGTCGAGCGTTCCGGTGCCGTAGATCCAGCCTTTCCAGAACCAGCCCAGGTCAGCGCCCGCGGCGTTCTCCATGCAGCGGATGAAGTCCGCGGGCTGGGGGCTCTTGAAGGCCCAGGCGTGGATGTACTCCCGGAAGGCGGCGTCGAACCGATCCTCGCCGAGGATGACCTCGCGGAGCAGGACGAGCATGACGGCCGGCTTGGCGTACTGCAGGGTGCCGAGCCTGCCGTCGCGGATGCGGTCGGCGGGCGTATCCATGGGCTGCTGGTCGGGCTCGAGCATGGTCTTGGCGAACGCACTGGCGTCGCCGCGGCCGCCGGGGGCCTGCTTCCAGTACTCGGCGTTGCTGTAGTAGTTGATGAACGAGTTGAAGCCTTCATCCATCCAGGCGTGGCGGCGTTCGTCGGTATTGACGACCATGGGGAACCAGTTGTGCCCGATCTCGTGCGTCGTGACGCCGAAGAGGCCGCGGTCGTTCTTGCGCTCACGGCAGAAGATGATCATCGGGTATTCCATGCCGCCAGCGCGTCCGTTGACGTTGATCGCGGTCGGGTAGGGATACTCGAACCAGCGGCGGTTGTACCCCTCGATCGCGCTCTTGAGCATCTGCGTGCTCTGGCTCCAGAGGGGAAGAGCTTCCCTGGGGTAGACCGACTGGACGAAGGTGCCTTCGTGTGCACGCCGCGCGGCGTCGGAATCCGAGGGGGCCGCGCCGCGCTTGGGGATGAACGCGCCGTCCCAGATGAAGGCCTTGGATGACGACCACGCGAACGTGCGGACGTCGCGGGCCGTGAACTTCCAGGTGAGGGGACCATCGCCGGCGGGGCGCGAGTCAGCGCTTGCGACTTCATCGGCCGAGCGGATGACCACGGTGTCGGCGCTGGCCCTGGCCTGGTTGTAGCGTTCAAGCTGGAGCGGGGTCAGAACGTCCTGGGGGTTCTGAAGAACTCCTGTCGCGGCGACGATGTGCGATCGCGGGACCGTGATGGCGACCTGGTAGTCCCCGAAGTTGGTGTAGAACTCGCCCTGCCCCAGGTAGCCAAGCGTGTTCCAGCCGTGGACATCGTCGTACGAGGCCATGCACGGGAACCACTGGGCGAGCTGGTAGATGACGCCGTCCTGGACGGGGTCCATGCCCAGGCGGTCCGCGCCGTACTGGGGGATCTTGAAGTTCCATTCCACGTCGAACTGGACAGCGCCGCCGGGTGAGACGGGCTGGGGAAGGTCGACCCGGCAGAGCGTGTCGTAGACCGCGTGCTTGAGCTCCTGGCCGCCCTGGCGAATGGCGGTGAGATTGCAACCACCCTCAAAGCCCCCGCGGTTGCCGAAGCGTCCGCCATCTTCACGCATCAGGTTGCCGATGCTGTGGTCGCGGAAGAAGTTCTGCTCGACGTGCATCCACAGGTAGGGAAGCGGATCGGGGGAGTTGTTGGTGTAGGTGATGGTGGCCCGGGCGGTGATCGTCCCGGCGTCATCGTCGAGCGTGACGTTGATGTCGTAGTCGGCCCGCTGCTGCCAATAGGCGGGGCCGGGCTTTCCGGCGGCGGTGCGGATGGGTGAGGGGGCGGGGAGCGAGAGCTCGTAGAAGACGCCCGCGGGGTCTGCACTTGAAGGCTTGCGGAATGAATCAGAATCGGGCTGGCGCTGCGGCACGGAGGTCGCGGCCTGCGCGGGGGGGCTTTCGCGGCCCGAGCGGGGCGCGGATGTGCAGGCGGGGAAAAGAAGAGATGTGCATGCACACGCGGCGAACGCAACGGATCGGTGATTCATGGCGTGGACAGTGTAACGAGTCTGGTGGGGAATTCGAGGATCGGGACGTTCGGCCATGAATGCACGCATGGTCCGGATCGGAGAAGGAACGCCCCCGGATCATCGCAACGGG
>DATGXW010000042.1:0-12207 GCA_035298585.1 Phycisphaerales bacterium | reverse complement strand
GGGATAGATATCCTCGACCGAGGGGGCGTAGACGGCCGATGCGCCCGCCGCCTGGCAGATGGCCAGATCGGCGTCGAGCGTCCGGGGGTAACGCTCAAGGTCCTTGGGGTCATTGAACTGGGTCGGGTTGACGAAGATGCTCACCACGCACCCGCCTTGGAGTTGTCTGTCTCGGGCGAGTTGGGCGGCCTGGCGAATGAGGCTTGCGTGGCCTTCGTGGAGAGCGCCCATGGTGGGAACGAATGTGCACGGGCCGGCGGCGGCGTGCCAGGCGGCGAGGGCGGCGTTGGAGGTCAGGGTCTGCACACCGATGAAGGTTGGGGCGCGTCGTAAAGTGGTCAAGTCTGTGGCATGAGACGTGGGGGATCGGCGGCCATTTCCGAGCGGGTGTGCAGTACATATCATGGGGCGGTGCACAGGGTTCATGTCATCTTGACGACGCACACGACGCGGCACCTGCGTCGGTCGCTCCTGGGCGTGGCGGTGCAGGGGGTAAAGCCCGGGCACATCGTGGTTTCGTGCGACAATGATGACCCGGCAATCGCCCAGCTCGTGTGTGCGTGCTCGGCGGAGTTCTCAGTTCCGATGTCGATCGTGCAGCGCCCGAACATGGGCGGCTGCCGTGTGGGGCAAGCCCGCAACAACGGCTTCAAGGGCGTGCGAGCGCTGGGCGTCCATCCCGACGACCGCGTGCTCTTCTTCGACGGGGACATTTGTCCGGCGGTCGACGTCGTCGAGGTGCACCGTCGACGCGGGTCGGCGGCGGACCTCTTGATCGGATTCCGCATCGAGCTGAGTGAACCCCAGACCGAGGCGTTTGATGAGGACGCGGTCCGGCGGGGCCGGGCTCCGGCGGTGATCGAGCCCGGACAGTTCGAGGCGCTTGTGCAGCGGGATGCGCGGTACCGGCGGCAGCTCTGGTTGCGGAAGCTGCACATGACCAAGCCGCACAAGCCCAAGCTGCTGAGCGCCCATTTTTCCGTGTGCGTTCGCGCGATGGAGCGGGTGAACGGCTTTGATGAGGAGTTCACGGGGTGGGGGCAGGAGGATGACGACCTGGGCCGGCGGCTGCACAGCTCGGGGGCGAGCTGCGGGGTGGTGATCCGCGAGGCCGTGGCGTACCACCAGTGGCATCCAACCCGCGCGCCGGGGGATTGGAAGGATTCTGCGGGTGTGGACCGGTTTCACAGGAACCTGCACTGGCATTGCGAGCGGGGGATCATCCATCCGCTCGAACAACCAAGGCCTGTGCTCCAGAGGTTTGAATCCGGCCGCGAGGTGGAGCGAATCGAGCTTGAGAACCCGCAGCGCGAGCGTGTCCAGCGCGAAGACGGTGAGCCATCACAACCGGCGGCGAACGCAACGTGAACCAGGGAAGTGCATCTGAACGCGTGAGGTGGATCGAGCGGCTGCGGCTTGTCTCGGCGCCGGTGCTCGGCTCGACTCCGATCATGCAGGGCGCTTCCGACGAGGCGAAGGCGGCTTTCATTGATTCCTTCAGCGACGAGGCCGGCCATCGGAGGCGCATCGATGCGCCGCTGCTCTCGTGGATGCTGGGCGTGAATCGGCGTGCGCTGATTCTCAATCGCACACCGCCGCCCGACGAAGAGACTTGGTGGCGACTTGCGGCGGGCGAAGCGTGGGTGCCCCCGGCGTGGCTGCACAAGCGGGGCGCGCTGACGAGTGAGGGCGTTCGCGCACCGATCGAAGCCTGGACGCAGACGGAGCTTTCGGTGCTTGATGGGCTCTGGCGGATTGCACACCGTGATGGGAACGGGTTATTGACCGAGCGGTGCCTTGAGGCGTCGGCGTGGTTCATCGCGGAAGTTCAGCCGGACAACGCGACGGGCCACCCCTGGGGTATCGGGGTATTTCTTGAACGATGGCTGCGGCTGGGGGATGTCGATGCACGCATGTACGCGGAAGTCCAGCTCAACAACTGCCTGGTGAACCGGGGCGTGCCGGACCGCTTCAGTGCGTGCATTCTCGTGGCGGGCGCAAGATCGCTCGAAGACCCGGGGAATGGCTAGCGGATCTTGATCGCCAGCATGGTCTGGTCGTCGCTGGGAGCAGCGCCCTTGCAGTGTGCGTCAACGGCCGCGCAGACCGCGCGGATGCACGACTCGGCGGAGCACTTGGCGATGGAGAGAAGCGCGGCGTCGAGTCGCTGGGTGCCCAGGAGTTCACGGGGCGCCTTGCCGACGGCGGCGGGCATCGCCTCGGTGATGCCGTCGGTGTAGAGCAGCAACAGGTCGCCGGGGAGAAGCTGTATGCGGGCGGACCTGTAGGCCTGGCCTTCGAGGATGCCCAGGGGAAGCTCGCTGTTCTCGCCGATCTCGCGGATCACGCCGTCGCGCACGAGCCGGGGCGGGTTGTGCCCGGCGACGGCGTAGGCGAGCTCCCGGGTCTTCTCGTTGAGGACGCCGTAGAAGGCGGTGATGAACGCGCCCTGCGCGCTGTACGCGTGGACGAGCCGGGCGTTGAGGCGATTGAGGAACTCGACCGGGCACTCGTGGGAATCGCTGAGCGTGTGTGCGAGTGTGCGGATGATCGCCATCAGGACCGCGGCGGGCGTGCCGTGGCCCGAAACATCGGCGATGAAGAAGCCAAAGTGGCCGTTGCCCAGGTCGAACACGTCGTAGTAGTCCCCGCCTGCGCGCGTGCTTGACTGGTAGAACGCGCTGAGCTCGACGCCGCGGATCGAAGGAAGCTCGGCCGGGAGGAGCGAGCGCTGGATCTCGCCCACGGCCTGGAGCTCCGCGTCGAGGCGGGCGAGGGCCTCTGAAAGCTGGTTGCGGAGGACGAGGTTCTGCGTGCTCCTGCCAAAGAGGCTCCCGTGCCAGTACATCATCGGCATCAGGTTCAGATCGACGTCGTAGTCGGGCGTCACGAGCAGGAGCGTGCAGTTGAGCCCCTCGCCCTGGTCGTACTGCGGGAGGGCGATGGCGGACTTGAAACCCTCGAGGTAGAAGTACGCGGGGTCATCCTTCTGCAAGCGTGCGGGGAGATTCTCGATGTAGACGGGCCTGTTGGCGTAGAGGACCTCGCCGGCGATGCCGCCAGACATGCGCGGGAGCTTTTCTCGATCAGTCCAGGGGTTGATGTCCTCGGTGAATCGCGAGGAGCGGGTCACAAGGTAGTGGGGGGCTTCGATGCCGCGCCGCGAGACCGAGAGAAAGTCGCGCACCGGCACGAGGTCGGCGATGCCTTCCCAATAGGAGTTGACGAGCTCCTCGGGGTCGGTGATGAGCGACAGGGCGCGCATGGTCCTGTCGATGATGTCGAGTTGTTCCTGCCAGGGGAGCGAAGGCTTCATGGCGGGATCCCCGGGTCGGCAAGTCAGACCGTCTGCCGCAGTGCACTGCCGTTGCGCAGCCAGTGGTCAACGTCGGGGTCGCCGACGGACACGAGGCCGGGGTCGGTGAGACGGGCTCGGCGCTGGATGGCTGCGGCGATCAGACCCATGAACAGGGGCTGGGGGTGGAGCGGGCGGCTGGTGAGCTCGGGATGGAACTGGGCGCCGATGAAGAAGGGGTGGGTCTGCGCTGTGGCGCCGGTGGCGGTGGTCGCCTTGCCAGCGTCGATGGGCTGACGCAGCTCCAGGATCTGCATGATCGGCCGGGTGGGGTGGCGGCCGGAGAAGACCAGGCCGGCCGATTCGAGCTTCTCGATGAACTGGGGATCGACTTCGTAGCGATGGCGGAAGCGCTCGCGGACGTGCGGCATGTTCCCCGAGAGGAAGCTCGCCAGCGAGCCGGGCGTGATGATCACGTCCTGTGCACCCAGACGCATCGTGCCGCCCAGGCCCTCGACCTGCTTCTGCTCGGGTAGCTCGCTGATGACGGGGAAGGGGGTCTTGTAGGCGGCGGTGTCGAACTCGGTGCTGGAGGCGCTGGCAAGGCCGACGACATTGCGTGCGAACTCGATCACCGCGACCTGGAAGCCCAGGCAGATGCCAAGGTACGGGACGTGCTTTTCGCGGCAGTACTTGACGCAGGCGATCTTGCCCTCGACGCCGCGGGTGCCAAAGCCGCCGGGGACGATGACCGCGTCGAGTTCACCCAGGTGGACGTCGGAGGTGCGGTCGTCGATGACGGTCGAATCGATCCAGCGGGTGTCGATGCGGCAGTTGAGGTGCGCGGAGCAGTGCTCGATGGCCTTGTCGATCGAGGCGTAGGCGTCGCGGAGGTCGGCGTACTTGCCGGCGATGCCCAGCGTCACCTTGTGCTTCTTGGGCGCCGTCAGCCGCTTGACGAACCCCAGCCACTGCTCGCGTGCGCGGTCTTCCTTGGCGACGTCGACCCTGTCGTGCAGGTTGAGAAGGGAGAGGATCTCGCGGTCGAGGCCCTCCTGGCGCATTTCCTCGGGGATCGTGTACACGCTGGGCCGGTCGTGCATCGAGAAGATGCGGCGGGGCGGCACGTTGGTGAACATCGCGATCTTTTCCATCACCTTCGGGGAGCAGGGGTTGCTCGCGCGGCAGGCGATGACGTGGGGCTGGATGCCCACTTCCATGAGTCGCTTGATGCCGAGCTGCGCGGCCTTGGACTTCTGCTCGCCGAGGGCTTTGGGCTCGATGATGTAGGTGAGCGCCACAAAGCAGCACGAGCCGGGCCCCTCTTCAAAGGCCAGTTCGCGGAGGGCTTCGATGTAGAAGGCGTTTTCGTAGTCGCCGACGGTGCCCCCGACCTCGACAAAGACCACGTCGGCGGGCTTCTTGCCGTCGCCGAAGGCCGCGATCTCGCGGAGCTTGCGCTTCACTTCGCCCGTGACGTGGGGGATCCACTGGACATCGCGGCCGAGGTAGACGCCCCGGCGCTCGCGGCTGATGATCTCGCCGAAGATCTGTCCGCTGGTGGTGAAGTTCTTGCGGGTCAGGTTCTGGTCGAGTAGGCGCTCGTAGGTGCCCAGGTCCATGTCGCACTCGGTGCCGTCATCGAGCACGAAGACCTCGCCGTGGCGGTAGGGGTTCAGCGTGCCTGAATCGATGTTCAGGTAGCCTTCCATCTTGATCGGCGCGACCGTCAGGCCCTTCTCTTTGAAGAGCTTGGCCAGGCTCGAAGAAAAGATGCCCTTGCCCAGGGCGGACATGACCGTTCCCAGGATCACCACGTACTTGTGTGCACCCCGCTGGTATCCGGGCGGAATGGGGCTGTAGAACTCCGAGTCGACGGAGGTTTCCGACACCGCAAGGAGCGGGTTAGACTGGATGGAGCCGGGGTTGCCTTCGGGGAATGGCGTATGTGCGGTGCTCATGGCGTCCTGCCCGGCTGGGGGGCCTTCAAAAGGCGACGATCCCGGCTGACGGGCCGGGATCGGGTGGGGGCGTTGCGGGTGGTGGCGGGGCGAGTCTGTGCGTCGATGGCGAGCCGCTGATTCGGATGGATCGTCTGCTGGCAGCGGGGCGTATCGACGACGTTCTGATGCTGCTGCTGGTGGAACTGGATATTGACGTCGAGGATCGGTTCAAATCGCCAAGCGTTCCGCACCGCGACTGACATCCCGCGAGCCGAGTGCCGGCGCGTCATGGGAGTGAGCCGACGAGGTTGGCGGGGCTGAGCGGGCATGCTTCATCGTACCAACAGAACCAAGGCGTACAAAGCACGCCGTGGCCACTTGGGGATACTACCGCAGGGGTCCGTGCGATGGATCCTTGCACGGAACAAACTCTAGGCTCGCCGATCCGGTATCCTTGCCCGCCCCGGAGAATTCTCGCCATGGCGTATCCCCCCTCCTCAACGGCCCGAGGCCGTTCTCGGTCGCTGATCCCGGTTCTCACTTGGAGCCTGCTGTCAGGCATGCTTGCTCCCGTTGCCTGGGGACAGGCGCCGGCGGTCGAATTGCCGGATACCCAGCCGCCGGAGAAGTCGCCTCCGTCCACGCCGGCGAGGGTGTTGCCCGAGCTTCCGGCCCTGGCGGAGGATCCCCGGATCTTCCCCGAAACGGGGCGTCCCGTGGCGACGTGGCGACCGGCGGTGCAGTTTGATTTCCTGCACATGAAGCTGGAAATCGACTTCCCGGACCTTGGCGTGCCCGTGCTGGTGGGTCGTGAGACGCTGACCGCACGTGCGGTCGGCAAGCCGCGGGACCAGATCAGGCTCGATGCGGTCAAGATGAACATCCGCTCGGTCACGATGGGAGGGAAACCCCTTGCCTTTGCGTACGACCAGAAGGAACTGAACATCACCCTGCCGGGTCCGGTCGCGGTGGGGCAGGAAATTCAGGTCGTGATCGAGTACGACGTCGACTTTGGATACTGCAAGGGACAAGGGTTGACATGGTCCGCGCCCAAGCCGGGGGCGGAGAGCCCCTCCGACCAGGTGATCCAGATCCACAGCCAGGGGCAGGCCCAGGACAACAGCCGCTGGTTCATCTGCCACGACTTTCCCAACGACAAGCTGACGACCGAGCTGATCGTCACGGCGGAGGAGGGATACGACGTTTCCTCCAACGGCCGGCTCCTGAGCAAGGCGCCGGCGGGACCGGGCCGGACACGCTGGCACTGGATGCAGGACAAGCCCCACGCGACGTACCTGGTGACGCTGGTGGTGGGCAAGTTCTCGATCGTCGAACTCGGCGGCCCTGGATCAGCGCGACCTGGTCTCGACATCCCCGTGTATACGCCGATCGGGACGGAAGAGGATGCGCGGCGGCTCTACAGAAACACGCCGGCGATGATCGCTCACTTTGAGAAGATCTTCGATGAGCCTTTCCCGTGGGACCGGTATGCACAGTTGATCTGCCGGGACTTTGTGTGGGGCGGGATGGAGAACACGTCGGCGACGACGATGACGCGCGGGAGCCTGTATGGCGAGGATGGAAGCCAGGATGGGCTGATTGCACATGAACTGGGGCATCAGTGGTTCGGCGACCTGATCACGTGCAAGGGATGGGAGCACCTGTGGCTCAACGAGGGGTGGGCGAGCTTCTGCGAGGCGCTGTGGGATGAGGAAGCGGCGGGCGACCAGCCCGCGCAGCGGCGGCGTGCGTACCAGCGCGTGATTGCGCGGTTCCTGGCCGGGCAGCGGGTCCGCAATACATCCTCCGCGCCCGACGCTCCCGCGCTGGTGAGCAATCGCTACACCGAAGAAATGCAGGTGATGGGCAAGCCCGACGACGTCTACGGCAAGGGCGCGCTGGTGCTGCACATGCTGCGGATGCGGCTCGGAGACGAGGCGTTCTTCGCCGGAACCCGGTTGTACATGGATCGGTTCAAGTTCCAGCACGCGACGATCGACGATTTCCGCCGGGCGCTCGAGGATGCGTCGGGCCAGAACCTCGACCGTTTTTTCACGCAGTGGACGCTCCGGCCGGGGTTGCCGCGGCTGGGCATCTCGTACGAATTTGATGAGCAGTCAAGGCAGCTCAAGATCGAGGTCGAGCAGACGCAGCGTGTCGACGCCGACAACCCTGCCTACGCCTTCTCGCTTCCGTTCTATGTCCGGTATCCCTCGGGCGGCGGGGAGTACCTCTACATCGACACCGATGTGCGCAAGGCCGAGGCGACCTTTGAGATCAAGGAGCGTCCTTCGGGAATCACCGTCGACCCCAGGCTGACGGTGGCGGCGCCGCACACGGTGGTGAAGGAGATGGAGTTCGCCGGATCGGACTGAGGGGGCGGTTTGCCCGACCCTGGATCGGCTTCTTGACCTTCTTTGATGGACCTTGCGTGCATACTGAACGTAGCGTAATTGCCTCAACACGAGGGCGTGTTCCCTCGAGATGGACTCTGACGATGGCACACCGATTCGCGATTTCGACGCTCTCCGTGCTGCTCGTGGCGGGACTTGCCGGGAGCGTCCACGGGCAGCCCGGACGGTTTGATGAGTCGACCGGCCGAGACCTTGCGAGCTACCCGCGCCAGGCGCAGG
The DNA here is from genome assembly GCA_035298585.1 of Phycisphaerales bacterium. Classification (GTDB taxonomy): domain Bacteria; phylum Planctomycetota; class Phycisphaerae; order Phycisphaerales; family UBA1924; genus JAEUJB01. The sequence goes on along the minus strand of DATGXW010000042.1, from coordinate 4,336 downwards.
TCGACTTCAGGCACATGAAGCTCAACATCCTGATCCCCGACATGAACGTCCGGCGGATGGAGATCGTCCAGGAGCTGAGCTTCACGCCGGTGATCGGCGAGAAGGACCAGATCCGTCTCGACGCCAAGCTGATGCAGATCCACTCGGTCACGTCCTCCATCGGCCGTGCGACATTCGAGCACGATGGGCAGTTTCTCACGGTCACGCTCGACACGCCCGTCCGCGCTGGTGAGGTGTGCACGCTGACGACCACCTACACGGTCACCGAGCCCCCGCACGGGATGGTGTGGACGCCCGAGTCGCCTCTGTGGCCAGGCCGCCCCGCGCAGCTCCACAGCAAGGGGCAGCCGGAGAACAACAGCTACTGGTTCCCGTGCCACGATTTTCCCAACGACCGTCTCTCGACGGAGATCATCGCGACCGTCCCCGCGGCGTACGAAGTCATCTCCAACGGCGAATTGCTCAAGGTTGAGAACCGCGCACTCTCGACGCGCGACGCGACCGGCAGGACGCAGGCCGATTCCAGGCTCGGCATGTACCGCCGGTGGCACTGGAAGCAGGAACTGCCGCACGTTCCATACCTTGTGACGTTTGTGGTGGGCCGGTTTGACGTCGTCGATGTGCACGGCAAGGGAAAGGTCCCCCTCCCGGTGTACGCCCCGGTGGGCCGCGGCCCGGACGCCAAGCCCAACTTCCGCAACACCGAGCGGATGATCGCCTTCTTTGAGCGCACGTTTGATGAGAAGTATCCATGGGACCAGTACGCACAGGTCCTGGTCCACAACTACGCGAGCGGCGCCACCGAGAACACGAGCGCGACGAGCTTTGCCGACGGCGCGATCTGGAGCCCCGAAGGGCTTGTGGACCACGATCCTGACGGGTTGATCGCACACGAGCTCGCACACCAGTGGTTCGGCGATCTCCTGACGTGCAGGTCGTGGGAGCACATCTGGATCAACGAGGCGTGGGCGACGTACAGCGAGGCGCTGTGGTTCGGGGAGCGTGACGGCCCGATCGGCTACGAGGCCGAGATCGTCCGCGAGTTCCAGTCGACGCTTTCGGGCGACAAGGGGACATCGCCGCACGATGGCGGGATGGTGAGCAAGTATTTCACCACGCCGCGGGAGGTCTTCAGCCGGTCTGCGAGCCCGTACAGCAAGGGGTCGTCGATCCTGCACATGCTGCGGAAGAAGGTCGGTGACGAGGCCTTCTTCAAGGCGACGGCGATGTACGTCGACAAGTTCCGTCTGAAGGAAACCGAGACCTTTGAGTTCCAGGCGATGATGGAGGAGGTCTCGGGGGAGGCGCTCGACCAGTTCTTCACGCAGTGGTGCACACGGCCGGGTCATCCGAGGCTCCGCGGTGACGTTTCGTGGGATTCGAGCACATCGTCGCTGCGGATCGCGGTCCAGCAGACGCAGAAGATCGACGGCGCCAACCCGGCATACGAGTTTGATCTGCCGGTGTCGATCCGTCATTCCGATGGCTCCGTGACCCAGGGGGTCGTGCCGGTGCGCGGGCGTGAGGCGTCGGTCAATCTGCCGCTGGCGTCGGAGCCTGCGTGGGTCGAGTTTGCCCCGCAGATGGAAGTGCTGGCGGAGATGGAGTTTCACGCCCCGGCCGCGTGGCTGCGAGCAGAGGCAAGGCAGGGATCATCACTCGCCGCGCGGCGGCAGGCGATCCGCGACCTTGCGCAGATCGAGGAGGCCAACGCCTCGCGTCTGTGCGAAGTCGTCATCTTTGACGGCGCTGAGCACGAACTCGTCAAGCTCGAGGCCGTCGCCGCCCTCAAGAAGCTCAAGGATTTTCCGACGCTCGAAACCTGCCTCCTCGGACGCCTGCCGCAGTACGCGGTGCGGGAAGCGGCGGCGAGCGCCATCGCCGACGTCGCGTCGAAGATCAAGGGCGACATGGCCGAGCGCCGACGCCAGCGTGCGGCGGACCTGCTCGTGAAGCTCTATGGGGCCGACGCTAGTTCCAAGGTTCGCGCCGCGTGCATCCGAGGGCTGGGAACCCTTGAATCACACGAGCAGCAGCCCCTGATCCTCGCGGCCGCGCGAGCGGAATCTCCCGCCGACCGCGTCCGGCAGGCCGCGATCCGATCGCTGGCCGACCTGGATACGCCAGAAGGGCTTGCGGTGGCGATCGAGTTCGCCGGCGAGGGTGCCAACGACCGCACGCGTGCGGTGGCGTTTGACGCCCTGGCCAAGTTGAAGAAGCACGACCCCGACGCGGCCTTTGAACAACTCGCCGCGGCGGTCCGGCAAGCTCCCGACCGGACCCGCCGCGCGGCGGGGCGCGCGATGGTCGACTTTGGCGAGGAGCGCGGGCTCGACCTGATGCAGGAACTGCACGACGCCTCGATCGACAACTTCGAGCGTGAGATGCTCGCCGCGTGGATCAAGGAACTCCGCGAGAAGCTGACGCCCAAGGAAAAACCCGCCGAGGCGGAGGCCCCGGCGGGTTCATGAAATTCATGGTCTTCCGTGCGATCAGCTCACGTGCGTCAGCACTTCATCGAAGCTCATCGCCTGCTTGATCTCGCGCTTCTGAGACCACTTCACCTTGCACTCCCCGGCGGGAGAATGCCCGATCACGACCGTGCCGCGGCCTGAGATGTTCAGGTCCGCCCAGTAGAGGCCGTACGCCTTGCACACACTGCGGTGCATGTCGGCCAGGAGCGTCTGCTTGAGGCCGGTGGCGTCGGCCCAGGCCTTGAGGACGGCGAAGCTGTCGCAGGAGACGCCGACGACCTGGGCGCCCGACTTCTTCCACTTGTCCATCTCCTGGGTGATGCACTGCATCTCGGTGGAGCAGACGGCGGTGAAGGCCATCGGGAAGAAGCACAGGACGACGTCGCCCTGCTTGACCTGCTCGGAGAGCCGCCAGTCGTTGCGATCCTGGTCCTTGAGGACAAAGTCGGGCGCGGCCTCGCCTGAGAGGGGCGGGTTCTCACGGGCTGTCAGTCCGGCGTTGGGGTTGGTGCTCGTGCTCATGTCCAGCATCTCTCCTGTGCGAGTCACGAAGAAGCCCCCGTGCGGGGAAGAATTTCTTCGCGAGCGAGGTGTTCAGGGATGGAGGGTACGCCCCGGTCGTTTCCACGGTGGGGAAATTTCAGGGTGGGATTCGATCCCCATGAGCCGTGCGGATGAAACGGGGTGTGAAAAAGGCTGCTCGCCCGAGTGCACACCGAAAAGCCCGTGTGCTCCATGGAAAAGAAAGTAAGAACCCCACGGGTTGGCCGGTCAGACTCGGGATAAGCCGGGTATGCTACGACAGCGCGGGCGAATCGTGTCCGCGGCGTTTGCGGGAGCGATCTGTGACCCCAGCCAGCCCATCTCAACCCGCAGGTTCGACCACGCACATGCCTTCGGGGGCGCACGCCGCCGGGACGCAATCCGAACTGGCGGCCAGGTATGCACAGGTGTGCGACCGCGTGGCGCGAGCGGCGGCGGTTTCGGGCCGCAAGGCCTCGGACGTCATCATCTGCGCGGTGACCAAGCACGCCGACCCCGACCAGATCCGGGCGATGATCGACCTGGGCCACCGCGACTTCGGTGAGAACCGGGTCCAGACGCTGATGCAGCACGCGGCGATGGTGGAGGAGTACGTCGCGCGGCTGCGTGTGGTGCCAAGCGCTGCCCGCGGGGATCTTGCCGGGGGCCGTCTTCTGAGCGCGGTGCGTTCGGGTAACGCCTCGTCGCCCGCCAAGCCGGCGTCGCCGAGCTTGTCGGGTCCGATCCGCTGGCACCTGATCGGTCACCTGCAGCGCAACAAGGCCCGCAAGGCGCTCGAGTTCGTCCGGCTCGTCCACTCGGTGGATTCGCTGCGGCTGGCCGAGGAACTGCAGTCGATCGCCAACCGGCGTGAAGAGCCGGTGGATGTCCTGCTGCAGGTGAACTGTTCCAACGAGGAATCCAAGTTCGGGTGCCCGGTTCCCGCGGCGATCCCGCTGGCCGAGCAGATCGACACGATGGCGAATGTCCGGGTTCGCGGCCTGATGACGATGGCGCCGCACACGGATGATGCCGAGCGCGTCCGTGCGTGCTTCCGCCGCTGCCGCGAGATCTTCGATGAGGTCCGCCGCGAGGGCGTGGGCGCGGGCCATTTCAACATTCTCTCGATGGGCATGTCGAACGATTACGAGATCGCGGTGGAAGAGGGCGCGAACGTTGTGCGTGTGGGTTCTGCGATTTTCGGCGAGCCGCGGATCCAGGAAGCCGCGGGCGAGCCGGCCGTGGAAGAGGAAGAAGAGAAGTAGCAGATCGCAGATCGCAGATCGCAGATCGCAGATCGCAGATCGCAGATCGCAGATCGCAGATCGCAGATCGCAGAT
>DATGXW010000041.1:0-6290 GCA_035298585.1 Phycisphaerales bacterium | reverse complement strand
GAACACGCCTCGAAGGGGGCGAACAGGCCTTCGTGGTCGTTCCCGCGATCGATCCCGCGATGGAATCGGATGGACCCATCGCGCCCGACGAGGAGCTTGCGGACGTCAAGACGGTCCTGGAAGAGCTCGAGCATGGCCCATGGAAGGGGCTCCGCCTCGCCGCGCTCCACGGCCGCCTTGCAAGACAGACGCGCGACACCGTCATGGAGCGATTCCGCGCTGGCGATATCCACGCCGTCGTCGCGACCACCGTGATCGAGGTCGGGGTCGACATCCCCAACGCGACGATGATGATCGTCGAGAACGCCGACCGCTTCGGCCTGGCCCAGCTCCACCAGCTCCGCGGGCGCGTCGGTCGCGGCGCCAAGGCCTCGGTCTGCTATCTCCTCGCCAACCCCGCCACCGAAGAGGGGGCGCAGCGGCTGAAAGTCATGGAATCCACCGCCGACGGCTTCGTGCTCGCCGAGAAGGACTTTGAGCTCCGCGGCCCCGGTGAACTCTTCGGCACCCGCCAGTCGGGCCTTGCCCCCTTCAAGGTCGCCGACCTGATGCGCGACAAGGACCTCCTCGCCCTCGCGCGGCGGGATGCGGCCGAGTGGATCAAGTCGTCCCCCCTGCTGGATCGACCCGCCGACGCACTCGCGCGCCGCAGGCTTCTCAAGGCCTACGGCCCGTGGCTGGGCCTGGGCGACGTTGGCTGAAGCGATTGGATGGAGATGTGCACACGCAGCCGCCCCGCGCACGCCGTGCACGCGCATCGGCCGGATCCGCCGCATCGCGTCTCGTCAAGGCTTCTTGCCTCAACACCCCGCTTCGAACACCGACACGAACGCATCAAAGTCGTCCGTGTCGACAAAGCCGGACTGGTCGATGTCCGCCGACATCTCTCCTGACTCAAACGCCAACACGAACCCGATGAAGTCCTCGATGTCGACAAACGTCGATCGGTCAAAGTCGGCCGGGCAGGGGATGCACCCGAACGTGATCGTGAACGGCGCGCTGTCCGTGTACACGCCGTTCAGGTCGTGCAGGATGAACGTCAGTTTGTAGATCTTCCCGATCTCAGGCTCGGTGATGTTCCAGATCGGGTGCTGATGAAAGTACGGATTCCCCAGGTAATAACTCTCTCCCACCAGCAATGGACCCTGGAACTCATCCTTCTGGAGGACGATCCCAGGATCACCCGACACCAGCACGAGCCGAACATCCGCCAGCGGCGAGATCGGGTACAGGTTGTACTCGGGGATCGGACCACCGATCGTCTCGATGCCAAACTCCGTCTGCACCCATCCCCCGAACTCGGGGTAGATCGACTGGTACATCATGTTGGGCACGATCGCCGGATCGATGTATATCGTGAGCCGGCCCGTCGAGGTCTGGCCGACGTACATCATGTCGTGTGCATGCGCTGCACACGACGCCACGCCACAGGCCACGCACGCCGCCAACGCCCGCAGTCCCCATCCGTCGTCAAAAATCCGCATGTTCATCTCCCCGGGTCCATGTGCGATGCAACGCCCCGGCCCTCTTCACGTCCGTGACGTTTCCGACACTTCCCCACGCGGCCGCCCCGGGTTCGATATCGTTCGCCCTGCACATTCATGCAATTCGGTGCACACCCTGATCCGTCCGGCATCCGTTCGCCGGGCTTCCAACGGAGCTTCCCTTCATGAACGCGTGGATCGCCTCGGCACTTGCAGCACTGCTGACCGTGTGTGCACACGCCCGTCCCGGGCTTGCCGCTGTTCAGCCCGCCGCCGATACGCCGGTCATCCTCGGTGATGCCGACACCCCCCCGAGCCTGCTCACCATCGGCGAGCGAACGGGTTTCAAGCAAACCGCACGCCACGCCGATGTGGTCACCCTGCTCGACAACCTGGCCAAGCTCTCTCCCCTGGCCGTTCGTGCGGAGATGGGTGCGAGCTTCGAGGGCAGATCGATCCCGATGCTCATCATCGCCGATCCACCCCTCTCGGCCATCACAGGAGAGGGAATCAGCGAGACGGAGTTGAACGGCCGGATCGTGGTGCTCGCCTTCGGGAACATCCACGCCGGCGAGGTTGATGGGAAAGAAGCCCTGCCCATCCTCGCCCGCCAGATCCTGTTGAATCCTTCGGCCCCGGAGAATCGCGAGATTCTCAGCCGCATCGTGCTCGTGCTCGCGCCGATCTATAACGTCGACGGGAACGAGAAGATGGCCGCCGGCAACCGCGGGACGCAGAACGGGCCCGAGATCGTCGGCGTCCGCGAGAATGCACAGGGCTTTGATCTCAATCGCGACTTCGTCAAGCTCGAAGCGCCCGAGACGCGTGCCCTGGTCAAGACCATCACCCGCTGGGATCCCGCCGTCACGATCGATTGCCACATCACCAACGGCTCGTACCACCGCTACATCGTGACCTACGCCGGTCCCAAGGTGCCCGCCGGTGACCCTTCCATCATCGAGTATTCGCGCAGCGGCTTCTTCCCCGCGATCGCCTCCGACTTTGCCGCGCGGACCGACTTCGATTCCTTCTGGTACGGCAACTTCAACGGCGAGTGGGGGCCCAAGGCAGAGCCCAAGCAGCGGTGGGAGACCTTCCCCGCCGAGGCGAGGTACGGCACGAATTACTTCGGCCTGCGCAACCGCCTGAGCGTCCTGGTCGAGACCTACACCTACGCGCCGTTCCAGGAACGCGTCCGGGCGACCGTCGAATTCGTCCGGTCGACGTTGAGCACGACCGCACGCCGCGCGGGGGAGATCCGCGACCTCATCGCCGCCTCGGACAGGCACGCCCTCGCGCCCGAGCGGGTCGGCGAACCGATCGCCATCCAATCGCGCGAGGCCCCATGGCCGGGGAAGGTGACGATCCAGGGGTTCGTCGAGAACCAGGTGGATGGCCGTTCGCATCCCACCGAGCAATACGCCGAGTACAGCGTGGAATTATGGGACAAGTTCGAGCCGGCCAAGAGCGTGGCACGCCCCTACGCCTACGCGATCCCGCCCGGACATGAGAAGGTCATCGAGACCCTGCGTGCACACGGTCTGGTCGTCGAACCCGTCGACCGCGAGATGAAGTTAAAGGTGGAGCGATACCGCATCGAGAGTGCATCACCCGCCTCGCGTGCCTTCCAGGGCCATGTCGTCGTCAAGGCCCAGGCGTCGCTCGGCGGTGTGGAAGAGATTCGCATAAACGCGGGGTGGCATCTCGTCAAGACGACCCAGACCCTCGGGCACCTTGCGGTCTACCTGCTCGAGCCCGAGTCGGAAGATGGGCTCACGACATGGAACTTCTTCGATGATGCGATGAAGCCGGGCGTGGACTTCCCGGTTGCGCGTGTCGTGGCCCCGGAGCTTTGAACGAGGCTGAATGTGTGCATGCTGCGGGAAAGACCGGGATCTCGGCGAATACACCCGTGCACACCGTCAGACCTTGGGTCCTGAGTCGCCGAGTTCTTTGATCGCATCACCATACTGCTCGCGCAGGGGTTCGATCTCTTCGCGGATGAATCGCTCGGTCTGCTCGACGCTCCTGCCCACGTACTTCATCGGATCCATCAGGCCTGACCAATCGAGCTCTGCCGTGAGCGGGCCGCCGTGCGCCTTGGAACGGAAATTCACGTCTGCACGGAGGCGTTCGAGAAGATCGTTTTCAAGCCCTTCCTGCTTCACACGCAATCCTGCAGCCTGTGCGTGCTGGCGGATCAGTTCGTGGTAGTGCTGGCGATCGCCGCCGAGCTTGACGCAGGCCATCAGGAGGTTTTCCGTCGCCATGAACGGAAGTTCCGCCATCAGGTTCTTGCGCACCATCGCCTCGTGCACGATCAATCCGCTCGCCACGTTGTGCATCAGGTCGAGCGAACCATCAAGCGCGAGGAACGCCTCGGGCAGCGACAGGCGGCGGTTCGATGAATCATCAAGCGTTCGTTCCAGCCACTGCGTCGCCGCAGTGTCGTACGCGTTGCCGACGAGGTTCATCACGAATCGCGTCAGCCCGCAGATGCGTTCGCACCGCATCGGATTGCGCTTGTACGGCATCGCGGAAGAACCGATCTGCTTGCTCTCGAAGGGCTCATCGATCTCCTTGCGATTGCAGAGGAGGCGGATGTCGGTGGCGATTTTGTGGAGGACGGCGGCGGTGCTCGCGAGATCGGCGAGGATGAACGTGTCGATGACGCGGGGGTAGGTCTGGCCCAGAACGCCAAATGTCTGTTGCGAGATCGAATTGAGCACTTCGTGAGACTGAAACTCGGCAGCCGTCATGCGCTCGATCTTGTTGAGTTCTCCCTGTATAGAAGATGCGTACTCGTGATCGCCAAATTGCTCGAACCTCTGAAGGTTCTGCCTGTAGCGATCAATTTGATTTGCAAGGCGAGCTTCGAGTTCCACTTTGCTGGCGATTGGGCTGAGTGCCCATCCGCGCTCGTCAAGATAATGCAGAAATCCTGCCTCCAAAGTGTCAACGCGAGCACTGTCGCCCCCTAGCAGTTCGAGATACGAAGCCTGTGTGCCAGTCGCACCGCGAAGCCCCCTTCTCTTGGAGGTCAAATCTTCAAGTCGGCGGCTTACGTTCTCGCCAGCCAAGCGAAGTTCGGAGGCCCACATGCACGCACGGCGACCGACCGTCACTGGCTGCGCCGGTTGGTAGTGGGTGAATCCGAGCGTCGGCGTGCTCTTGTAGAGATCCGCACTGCCCGCAAACGACAAAACTGCCCTCGCAATCTTGTTGTCAATCAGGTTTAGGGAACTCCACAGAATCATCAAATCCGCATTGCACACCACATCCTGGCTCGTCATCCCCAGGTGAATGATCCCCTTGGCCTTCGGGCACGAATCACCAAACGCGTGCACATGGGCCATCACGTCGTGCCGCAGCTCGCGCTCATATTTCTTCGCAAGCTCGATGTCCGCGTCGGTGATGCCGACGGTCCCATCGGGGTTCTTCCGCTCGACGACCGCGCGAAGCTCCTCAACCTGCTCCTTGGTCACCGGCAGACCAAGCTCGTGCTGGGCTTCCGCCACCGCAAGCCAGATCCGCCGCCACGTGTTGAACTTGTGCCGAGGCGACCACAGCCGGAGCATCTCCGGGCTTGCGTTGCGTTCAGCGAGCGGGGACGTGTACGTGTCGTTGTGGCTGGGCATCGTGTTCTTCACCATGGAGGCTTTCAGCTCAGCGCTGTCGCCGCCGAGCCAAGGATATTCGGCTGGATCCACGAGTACACGGAGGCTTGAAATCCTTCAGAAGGGCATGCGCGACAGAGGTGGATCTGATCAGATGTCGACCCCGAGCGGCGACGCAGCGTGCGTCGTCCCGCCCTGCTCGACGACGATCGTGTCTTGAGCCGCGTCCTGGGGACTATCGACGGTCCGGTGTGCACACCCCGGGATGCGTTCACCCACGCAGGTCGATTTCACATCAGAAGAGTGTCAAAGGACGGCTCTTTGACCGGGGCGTGATCAAGGGGGCAAACGCACACGCATTTGATCACCGCGGCGTCATTCATCCCCCGGCGCTGGCCTGTAGTCAAAGTTCATCGCATAGCACGCGGCCCAGTGCGGATACGCCACCTGGCACCGGTACCCCACGTACTGCTCCGGGTTCCAACCCACCGACTCAAACACCGACGCCGTCAGTTCCTGCTGCCTGGCGTAGCACTCGCTCGCCGAATGACGGATCCCCGGCCCCAGCACCGCCAGCAGCGGCGCTCCCGGCAGTGCGTCGTACCAGTTCGCAGGACGCGGCGATTTGCCCTCCCGGGGCCACAGGTAAAAATCGAGCGAGGGCACGCAGTTCTGCGCCAGCGAACGCTCGAGGTACATGTCAAAGACCGCCGCACGTGCAGGAACGCGGATGTTGAAACGCGTCTCCTGCAAGGTCCCGAAATGCTTGCTGTTCTCATCATCGTCGGGCGCATTGGACCGCAGAACCACGTCCACCGCCTCGTCCGGGCTGCGGGGCTCGATCACCGCGTGCACTTCGCTCCCGCGCTGACGGCTCGTCACCAGCGCCAGCGGCTGGGTGCAGAACCCCATCAGCGGCTTCTCACCCGAAAGCAGCGTCGGCGCAGCCCCCGGCCCCGCGATCGCCGGCTCCAGGCTCTTGCCGAGCACCATCGGCATCGCGTCCGGCCGTGCACGGTACCCGATCACCCCGTGTGCACCGTAAATCTCAACCTTCGTCGGGTCCCCGGGCTTGGGACGCGTCAGCATCACCACCGTGCGCGTGTCCATCACCCGGCCCAGTGCATCCGCCGCCGCCTCAAAGAGCCGCCGCCGCAGTTCGACCGGATCATTCCCACCCGCCGCCCCC
>DATGXW010000040.1:0-2990 GCA_035298585.1 Phycisphaerales bacterium | reverse complement strand
GGCCGTCGCTTCCCATGTCGCCCCGGGTGGCGCCGAGCAACTGACCCGACGGTTCGAGGTAGGTGGCGTGCTGGAGGGCCTTGCCGCGTGCAAAGTCCGCGACGCGGCGGAGCACGCGCTCGGGGTCCTCCGCCTTTGGCTCTTCACCCGAGTTGTTGTTCTTGGGGAAGACCGTCGCGACGCCGACGACGGCGATGTCGCGTCCAGAAGCCTTCTGAAGCTGGTCCATTTCCTGCATGATCGAGTAGCTGCGGTACTCATCAAACGACCAGAAGTAAACGACCCACACCCGGCCCTGGAACTCGGGCCTCTGGCCGATCCAGCCTTCACCTTCAGGGAACTGGATCACGGGCGTGGGCTTGGGATCGTTTGAAGACGAAGAGCTGGAGGAATCATCGATCTTCTGGAAGATCGTGGGAGACCACCCTGTCTGGTAAAGCTCGGGCGATGGGGCCTTGTATCCCGGGGGGAGGGCCGGGATCGATGACATGTCAAAGGAACCGCGTGCCTCGTTGGTCCGGGCGGCCTCGCGGCGGCGCTTCTCATCTTCCTTGGCGAGGTTTGACTTGATGTTGAGCGCGGCGTCGGCGGTTTCGCCCGCGAGTTCCTTCACCGCGGCCTCCACCGATTCGGTGGCGATGTCGGCGTAGCGGAGCTGGCCGGCCCGGTCGACGATGAAGAAGTCAGGATCGCCGTCGGAATTGATCGCCTTGCGGAAATCACCCTTCTCATCAAAGCCGACGAAGAACTTGGCGTCCTTGCTGGTGGCGGTTCCGGCGGCCTTCTGGGCTTCGGCCCAGTTCTGAGAATCGTGGACCGCGACCACGACCACACCCTTGCCCGCGAACTGATCGGCGACTCGGCGGGACAGTTCCATCGCACGCTTGGAAACCGGGTGGTAGTACTTCCATGTGCAGATCACCACGACCTGCCCGGAAAGATCGCTCGCGGCCGGACCCGAGCCCGCCCAGGCGCTGACCTTGGACCAGGCGGTCGCGTCAAAGGGGGCGAGTTCCTGGGATGTCAGTTGATCGCGGCGAGCGCCCGAACCCTCGCGAACAACGGCGGGGTTGACGGGCTGAACGGGTTGGGACGCCACGGCAGACCCGGCCACGGCGAGGATGGAACCGGCGAGGACAAGCAACCGAGCGCAGGAGAGATAAGCCATGGTCGTCACGATCTCCGAGCCCGCGGGCACATGAGTCCCCGGGGGTCAGTGGGGGTAGGGCGTAGATCCGGCATCTGGGACTTTCGCGTCCGCGATCGCGGACACCGGATGCAGAGTTCTGACGCACAAGCATACCGGAAGGTTCACGAGAGTTCACGCCCAGACGGTGTGCGTTTGGGGTCGAGCCCCCCTCACACCTCATTCCCGGGGATCGACCAGATGCGACAGGAGCACACCCGCCGCGACCACGATGTTGAGTGAATCAACGCCGGCGGCCATGGGGACCCGTGCATTGAGGCCGCCGGCGGCGCGTATCGCCCGGTCGGTTTCCGGTCGCAGACCCGGTCCTTCGGCGCCCAGCACCAGCGCGACCTTGGCGGGTCTGCCCAGGTCGGCGACATCTCGGGGCGCGTGGGCCTGTGCGGTGGAAACCAGCACAAAGCCCGCGGAAGCCAACCGCGCCCAGAGATCGGGCGTGAGCTCCGCAAAGACAAAGGGCGTGCGGAGTACGTGCCCGATCGAGACCCGAAGCGACTTGCGGTAGTAAGGATCGCAGCAGCGGGGGGAGAGAATCACCCCGCACCGTGCGCCTCCCAGCCCCGCGGCCACGCGGAAAAGCCCTCCGATGTTGTCGTGATTCGAGAGGTCTTCCAGCACCAGGAGCGTTGTGCAGCGGGCGACAATCGACTCCAGGGTCGTATCGAGGGGGCGGATGCCGCACGCGAGAATCCCCCGGTGCAGGTGGATTCCCGCGATCGCGTCGAGCGTTTCCTGCGAGGCGGTGAAGACCGCGGGACGCCTTGAGCGCCTGGCGACGTCGTGCACAACCGCCCCGAGCTTGCTCTCGGCCACCAGCACTGAATGGACCTCGTGCTCGCTTTCCAGAAGTTGCCGGACCACCAGCGGCCCTTCGGCGATGAACAGCCCATCTCGGCGAGCAAGATCGGCATCCTTCAGATTGCCGTAGACGCTGACCCGGGGGTCATCGATCGACTCGATGGGGATGGGATGAACATCGGGGCCCGTCACCGCCGATGGTACGGCTACATTTGCCCCGCCCGGCGGCCGGAGCGCGCGGGGCGAGCGTCTTCAGGATGGCGGGTCATGGCATCGAGCGGCCCTGATCGGGAGTGTGCACGTGGAAATCTGGCAGGCGATCATCCTGGGACTCGTGGAAGGATTCACCGAGTATCTGCCGGTGAGTTCGACCGGGCATCTCATCCTCGCCGCCTCGCTGATGGGACTTGACGACCCCGCAACCAAGCATGCGATCGACGATTTCAACATCGTGGTCCAGGGGGGAGCGATCCTCGCGGTGGTCGGGCTCTACTGGCCGCGGATGCTCCAGATGCTCCGCGGATTGCTGGGGCGTGACAACGCGGGTTTCCTGCTCTTTGCGAACCTCTGCATCGCCTTCCTGCCGGCCGCCATCCTCGGGCTCCTGCTCAAGGACACGATCGAGAAGCACCTCTTCTGGGCGGGGCCGGTCCTCTCCGCGATCCTCCTGGGCGGTCTTTTCATGATGGTCGTGGAGGCTCGCATCGGCGGCCGCATCGCCCCGCCCAAGGCGCGTTCCACCTATCGAACGATCGAGAGCGTTCGCCCCCTCGATGCACTGTTGATCGGATGCCTCCAGTGCCTGGCCCTGTGGCCGGGGATGAGCCGATCGATGATGTGCATCGTCGGCGGCTACTTCGCCGGGCTCCGCCCGAGAGCCGCCGCCGAATTCAGTTTTCTCCTTGGGCTGCCGACGCTGACCGCCGCGTGTGCATACAGCCTCGCCAAGAACCTGTACCGCTCCCACAAGGACGGGACCGACAAC
>DATGXW010000039.1:0-1631 GCA_035298585.1 Phycisphaerales bacterium | reverse complement strand
ACGCTCCCGGCCGACTGATGAGATTTCAAATCCGCGTCGGCCGGTCACTTGGGCTGCGCGGGCTGCTGGCGCGGGATGGGCTTGCCGTCCGGGCCGATGGGTTCGAGCTGCTCCTGCATCTTGGGGTTGTCCTTGACCGTGACGCCGAAGGACTTGTCCTTGATCTCCGAGGGATCCGGGCGACGCAGCCGCATGACCTCGAAGTCGAAGTACAGATCGGAATAGGGCGGGATGCGGTTGCGGACGTTCCCGTACTTGCCGTAGGCCTGCTCCCACGGGATGTACACGCGGCGGACCGTGCCGGCGTTGGCCCCCAGCAGGGCCTGCACAAAGCCGGGGATGACCTGCTGCATGTTCACGTAGAAGCTGAGCGGATTCGGCGGCACACGGTCGAGCGAGCTGTCAAAGCGGAAGCCGTTGAGAAGGAAGCCGAGGTAGTGCACCGTGATCGCGTCGTTGTTCTGGCAGACGAGGTCGTCGTTGCCGCGGCGGTACTCGATAACGAAGACGTTGCCTTCGCCGGTCCAGGTCTTCACGGGGGGCTGGAAGCTTGTGTAGTTCCAGGTGTCGTTGGCCTTGGCGCCCCAAACGATGTTGCCCTTCTCGTCAAACCCGCGGTCGGCGGTGGTGAATCGGTTCGGACCGAAGGAAACCTCGCTGGTCATCTCGACCGCCCCGCCACGCGCCGTGGGGAACGGGTAGGGCGTCTTGCCGGTGACGTTGTCGCCGTTGATGGTGAGATCCAGGTCGATGGTACCGATCAGGTCCTTGCGGCTCACCGGGGGGAAGACGTCGGGGTTGGTCCACCAGCCGACCATGGCGCCGCCAAGCTGGCTGGCCAGCTCATAGGTGCGGAGGCGGTAGCCGTCCTTGAACTTGTAGATCTGGAAGAACGCCTGGCGGAACGGGGCCTGCATCGAGTCGAGGCGGGCCGACTCGGCGTAGAGCAAGTCGGACACGTCGTTGGCACGCACCCGGGCGATGCTCATCACGACGTCCACCTTCTCTTCTTCGGGCGTGCCCTCGCTGGCGGTCACGGTCGTCTTCCACGAGCCGATGAGCAGCTTGGAGAGACGCTCGATCTCCGGGTCGGACCAGGTGATGGGTGGCAGCGGGCCACGCTTCACTTCGGGCTCCTCGACGGGCTTGGGAGCGACCTCGGGGCTGGCGGGTTGACCCGCGGGCTTGGGCTCGTCGGCGGCGTGTGCGAACGAGCCGAACGAGCCGAACGAGCCGCACGTGCCCACCAGAGCGGCTGTGAGCAGCCAGGCGATGCGGGATTTCCGGAAGCGATCGGTCTTCATGGATGGAGTTTCCTTGCGATGCGTTGGAGCGCACCGCACTGGGGCAGAGTTCGGCGGAAAACCGTCCGTCCTTGAACAAAAGTTCTCGGACATTGGGATTCCGCGAGGGTGCGGCGGGCGAGCCCGGATCGGGCGGTCGCCTCCGGGCGCTGGTTCGCCAGCGGCTCAGGCGAGTTCGGGGAAGAGCTTCACGGTGGCGCCGATCAGGTCCTTGACGTGGCTGATCGACTCGTTCATGAACTTCTGCTCGGTCTCGTTCATCTTGAAGGTGAGCACCTTCTCGACGCCCTTGCTGCCCAGCACGCAGGGGACGCCGACGAACAGGCC
>DATGXW010000038.1:0-6697 GCA_035298585.1 Phycisphaerales bacterium | reverse complement strand
GGGCACTGGGCACTGGGCACTGGGCACTGGGCACTGGGCACTGGGCACTGGGCACTGGGCACTGGGCACTGGGCACTGGGCACTGGGCGATTATGTGCCTTGAATACGTCAATCTGCGTGACCTCTGAAAAATGAAAAACGCCCCGCTTCACGCGGGGCGTTGTGTTTGTCATTGGCGTCTGACGCCGGATGCCCGGCGCCCGTTCTTACTTGTCCTCATCCCTGATGCCCATGCCCTTGCGGTCGGGGCTCTTGGGACGTGCAGCGCGGACAAAGGGCTTCTCTGAGATCTCCTTGAGCATCTGCTGAATGCCGGCGTCGAGCTGGGGATCTCCGCCATCGACCATCTTGGAGGGATCGTCGAGGACTTCGATGTCGGGATCAACGCCGTGGCCTTCAACCGCCCAGGTGCCATCGGTTTCATAAATGCCGAAGGTCGGGACGGTGATCGAGCCTCCATCGATGAGCCCGGGGTTGCCGGAGATGCCGACCAGGCCGCCCCAGGTGCGGGTGCCGATGACCTTGCCGAGCTTGTTGAGCTTGAAGAGCCAGGGGAACATGTCACCGCCCGAGCCGGCGAGCCCGTTGATGAGCATGCACTTGGCGCCGGGTGCGTTGTCCGGGGGCCAGATCCAGTCCTGGCCGTGGCGGCGGGCCCAGTAGCTGACGACAGGGCGGTTGAGGAGTTCGATGAAGCGCGTGGGAATCTGGCCGCCGCCGTTCCAGCGCTCGTCGATGATGAGGCCGGGGAGGTGGCGCTGGCCGAAGTACTGGCGGAAGAGGTCGCTCTGACCATCGACGCCGGTGTTGGGGACATAGATGTACCCGACCTTGCCGCCGGACTTTTCCTCGACGTACTTGCGGTTGCGCTCGATCCAGGCGCGGTAGCGGAGGTTGCCGTCGCCGCTCATCGTGCGGACCAGCACATCGCGGGTCTTGCCCTTCATCGACGGGGTCTGGCCGATCGTGAGGAGGACGGTCTCGTCGGCTCGGTACTGGAAGGCGGCCCAGGGGTCCTTGCTGGTATCGAGCGGGACGCCGTTCACGGCCAGGAGGAACTCGCCCTCCTTGACGTCAACGCCCCCCTGGCGGAGGGGATTGCGTGCGTCGGCATCCCAGGGGCCGCCCTCGTAGATCTTCGTGATCTTGTAGGCGCTGCCCTCAGCGCCGGTCACGAGCTCAAAGTCGCACCCCAGGACGCCGGTTCCGATGCCGCCGGTATTCTCGACATCCCCCGGCGCGCCCAGGTAGGCGTGACCGACGTTGAGCTCGCTGATCATCTCGGCGATGACGTAGTTGACGTCCTCGCGGCTGGCGCAGTCCTCGATCATGGCGAGGTAGTGCTTGTGGACGGCGTCCCAGTCGACGCCGTGCATCGTGGGCTCGTAGAAGAAGTCGCGCTGGAGGCGCCACGCGTCGGTGAGGATCTGGCGCCACTCGACCTTGGGATTGAGCGCCATCTGCATGTCGCCGGTCGGGACGGTGGTCGAACCGCCGCCGCCGGCCGCGGCGTTCATGATCGCCATCGAGCTGCCGCGCATGACCAGGAGCTTCTTGCCGTCAGCGCTGAGGGCAAAGCCCGCCGCGCCGC
Organism: Phycisphaerales bacterium; assembly: GCA_035298585.1. Taxonomy (GTDB): domain Bacteria; phylum Planctomycetota; class Phycisphaerae; order Phycisphaerales; family UBA1924; genus JAEUJB01. The sequence goes on along the minus strand of DATGXW010000038.1, from coordinate 5,106 downwards.
CGGTGACGGTCTTCTCGTCGCGGGAATCATCCTTGAAGTCGAAGATCTTGATCGCGGGGCCCTCGTTGTTGCCGCGCGAGCTGAAGCGGGTGAAGACGAGCTTGTTGTCGTCGGTGACGGCGAGCTGGCCGAAGGCGCCGGGCGCGATCGGGAGCTGCCAGGCGCGAGCCTCGAAGCCCTCGATGTCGATCTTCACTTCCTTCTTCTCGTCCTTCTTGTCATCCTTCTTCTCATCCTTCGAATCTCCGGCGGCGTCGGCGCTCCCGGGACCCGATGCGGTGCGCTTGGCCGACCAGGAACCCGTCTGCGGGCCGACGGTCCACTTGCCCGAGACGTCGCCGTTCTTGATACTGCCGGTCAGCGTGACCAGCGCATCGCCGACGCTCAGGGAGAGGTTGATCTCGCCCGAACCCTTCTGGTACGTCCCGCTGACCGAGCCGGCGCCCATGGCCGAAACGATGTTGCCGGTGACCTTGCCATCGGCCGCGACGGAGATCGTGAGCTTGAAGGGGACGCCGTCGGGGGGCATCTCGGGGCCCGTGGCCTTGCCTTCCCAGGTGCCGCTCACGCCGTCGTCGGCGATTGCGTCGGCGTTGGCGCCGTCCTTGGAGCCTTCCTTCTTCGATTCATCCTTCTTGGCTTCGTCCTTCTTGTCGTCCTTCTTGTCTTCCTTTTTGGGCTCATCCTTCTTGAGCTCTTCTTCATCGCTCTTGGGGAGCCAGGGATTCTTGATGTCCGCACGCAGGGGAGCCATGTAGAGGTTGGCGGTCTGGTTGTAGACGAACGTCGTGTCGAGGTCGCCGTAGGTGGGGTTGTTGATGGTGCGGTTCGAAGAGAAGTAGAGGTAGTCGCCCGCGCGGTCGAAGGCGGGTGAGCCGCTGTTAAACATCGAGCTGACAACCTGCGACTTCTGGCCGGTCTTGACGTTGTAGACCCAGATGCCGTTGTTGGGATTCTCGGTGGTCGAGCGTGCGTACGCGATCCATGCCGAATCGTGCGACCACGACGCGTCGGGGATGCTGCCCCAGGGGTCGGTGTCGACCTCCTTGATCTCGCCCGACTCGACATTCACCAGGCGGAGGGTTCCGGCGTTGTCCGCAAACAGGATGTGCTTGGAATCGGGAGACCAGGTCGGGTTGTACCGGAATCCGGGCCCGAGGTTCGTGAGCTTGCGGGCCTCGCGGGACGCGGGCTTCTCTGCCGACTTGGCGTCGGCGTTCTCGGGGGCCTTCTCGTCGGCCTTCTTTTCATCCTTCTTGTCGTCCTTGGCCTCGGGCTCCTTGGCGTCGGTGGGACGGATCCAGAGCTCGTAGTCGCCCGATTCGTCGGAGAAGTAGGCGATCCACTTGTTGTCGGGGGACCAGGAGGGATCGCGCTCATAGACGCCGTTGGTGTTGGTCAGGTTGCGGGTGATGCCTTCCTTGGCGGGTGCGGACCACAGGTCGCCGCGGCCTTCGACCACCACCCGCTTGCCCGCGGGAGACAGCGAGGCCGAGCGGATGTACCGCGAGGCGTCGACCGTCCGAGTCCGGACCTGCGGCTTGTCGCCGGGCACGGTGATCTTGACGACGCGGTCCTTGGCGGTGGCGAGGTCAAAGACGCGGAGTTCAGCGCCGAGCTGGAAGATGATCTCACCCTTGCCGCCCGTGCCCGGGCCGACCGAGGGCCAGCGTACGTCGTCAGAGGTGTAGGTGGTGAGCTGCTTGCGGGAGCCGTCGGCGAGGTTGTAGCTCCAGATGTTCAGGCGGTGCTCAGGGCCGGCGTCCGACAGGTAATAGACGACGTCGCTCTTGCCCCCGGGGATCCACATCGGGAGCGTGTCGGTGCCTTCCCAGTCGGTGATCTTCTTGGCGGACTGATCGCGGAGATTGAAGAGCCACAGGTCGGTCGCCATGCCGCCGCGGTAGCGCTTCCAGGTCCGGGTGTCGGTGGAGTGCGGGGTGTAGCACAGCCACTGGCCATCGGGGCTGATCGCGCCGAAGCCCGAGTACGGCACGGGGAGCTTGGCGGGGAGGCCGCCGTCAGCGTCGACGGTGAAGATCTGGGACTGGCGGGCGAGGCCGGCCATGCCGTTGCTCATGAAGAGGAGCTTGCCGTCGCTGGTCCAGTCGCACAGCGTCTCGCCGGCCGGGTGGTGGGTGACGCGGGTCGGGACGCCCCCGGTGGCGGGGATGGTGTAGAGGTCGCGGGTTGAGTCGTATCCGCCGGCGAAGGCGATTGTCTTGCCGTCGGGGCTGAACTTGGGGAAGCCTTCCGCGCCCGGCGGGGTGGCGAGGGGGACGGCCGCGCCGCCGTCGCGGGGAGCGATCCAGAGGTTGTTGGCGTAGAGGAAGACGATCTGGGTTGCGCTGATGTCGGCAAAGCGCATCATGGTCGGATGGGGCTGATCGCCGTCCGCCGCGCGTTCCGCACCGCCGCCCGCGAGCGCCGTCGCGGCTGTCGCCGCGATCGACATCGCAAGTCCTGCCACCAGCGCCACCATGGGCGCCCGACCAACCGCGTTCATCGACATGTCAAGCTCCAGGAAATGCACATACCGGCACGAACAAGATTCCCGATGCCCACGGGCATGGGCCGGCACAACCCTTTCCACAGGGGATCACAGCGTACTCAGTCAGGGGGTGGGACGCACACGATCGGGGGGGATGCTGGGAGGATCGGCATCCCGTACAATTCGCGGACAACGCGGCCGACGAGGGGTCTGCACAGAACGCCATGCACATCGACCATCTGCTTTCACGATTGACTGCCCGGAGCGCCAGGATCGGCGTGATGGGGCTTGGGTACGTCGGCCTGCCGCTGGTCCGCGCGCTGCACACGGCGGGCTTTGCGGTCACCGGGTTTGACGTGGATGCGTCCAAGATCGAATCGTTGAAGAAGGGCGAGGGGTATCTCAAGCACCTGGGACCAGCGCTCTTTGCCGAGCTTGCCCGCTCGGAACGGTTCACACCCACCGCGAGCCCCGCCGACCTGGGCGCGTGCGATGTGATCGTCCTGTGCGTACCGACCCCCCTGGGCCGGCACCGGGAGCCCGACCTGAGCTTTGTTGAGAATTCGACCCGCCTGGTTGCACAGGCTCTGCATCCGGGCATGCTCGTGTGCCTTGAATCGACCAGCTACCCGGGAACAACGCGGGAGCTCTGCCTTCCCATCCTTCAGAAGGCGGCCGAGGCGTTTTCCGGCAGCGTCGGGAAAGACTTCTTCCTGGTTTTCAGTCCCGAGCGAGAGGATCCGGGGCGAAAGGATGTCCAGACCCACCAGATTCCGCGGCTGGTCGGGGGCATCACCCCCGTGTGCACACGCGCGGGCGAAGCCTTCTACTCCGCCGCGATCGACCGGGTGATCCCCGTTGAGTCGGCGGAAGTGGCCGAGGCGGCCAAGCTGCTGGAGAACATCTACCGTGCGGTGAATATCGCCCTGGTCAACGAACTGAAGACCGTGCTGACGCCGATGGGGATCGACATATGGCAGGTGATCGAGGCGGCGAAGACCAAGCCGTTTGGATTCCAGCCCTTCTACCCCGGGCCGGGGCTGGGGGGCCATTGCATCCCGATCGACCCCTATTACCTTTCGTGGAAGGCACGGGAACTGGGGCAGACGACCCGGTTCATCGAGCTTGCCGGGGAGGTGAATCACGCGATGCCGGCGTACGTGGTCCATCGGACGGCCGAGGCCCTCAACCAGGACTCCAAACCTCTTCGCGGATCGAAGATTCTTGTGCTGGGCATCGCCTACAAGCCCGATATTGACGACATCCGCGAATCACCGGCCGCGGAGGTGATCGAACTTCTGATGGACGCGGGCGCGGAGGTGTGCTACCACGACCCGCACATCGCGGAGTTTCCCCGCATGAGGAAATACTCGATCAGATTGACGAGCCTTCCCCTGACGCCCGACCTTGTCCGTTCGAGCGACGCGGTCCTGATCATCACGCACCACGCCGGGGTCGATTACGGGATGGTGGGGAACAATGCAGCGCTGGTGGTGGACACGCGCAACGCGATGAACACCGTCACGGGTGAAATCCGGGCAAGGGTCTTCAAGGCATGAGCAGCGGCGGCGCCACGGCACGTTCTTCCTATCCGCTCCCTCCCAGGGCGCTGGTGGGAATGATCCACGTTGATCCCCTGCCGGGTTCACCGTTCTCCCATCGCGCGGTGCGCGAGATCGCATCGCGTGCGGAGGCGGAGGCGAGGATCCTGCACGACGCGGGCTTCGACGCGATCATGCTGGAGAACATGCACGACCGGCCGTACGTGAACGGCCCGCACGAGCCGCAGATCACGGCGGCGATGTCGGCGATCGCGTGCAGGGTGCGCGACGTCACAGACCGGCCGATGGGCATCCAGATTCTCTCTCGCGGCGAGCGGGAAGCGCTCGCGGTGGCGCTGGCGGCGGGATGCCAGTTCATCCGCTGCGAGAACTTCGTGTATGCACACGTGGCCGATGAGGGAATCCTGCCCGACGCCGCGGCGGGCCCGCTGCTGCGGTATCGCAGGTACATCGGCGCGCAGCATGTGCACATCTTCTGCGACGTCAAGAAGAAGCACGCTTCTCATGCGCTGACCGAGGACATCTCGCTGGCGGACGCGGTGCACTCTGCGCAGTTCTTCGGCGCCGACGGCGTGATCGTGACGGGCGCTTTCACGGGAGCGCCGGCGAGCGTGGGCGACGTGGCGGCAGCGCGGAGCGCGACGAGCCTTCCCGTTCTGGTGGGGTCGGGCGTGGAGCCCGGGCAGCTCGGCGAGCTCTTCCGGCACGCCGACGCGTTGATCGTCGGGTCGTACATCAAAGAAGGCGGCGTGTGGTCCGGTCCTGTGGACGCCGCTCGCAGCCGCGCCCTCGTTGAAGCCGGCGTCAAGGCCCGGCAATCGATCCCCCCGCGCGGATGATCCACATCTCGCTCATCCTCTGTTTTCTGGCGGTCGTGCTGCACGATTCGTTCTTCAAGGGGTCAGTCCAGCCCTGGCTGGGGCCCCTGCCCGCGACGGCGGTGTCGCTGCTGCCGTTTTTCCTGCTGATCACGACGACGCACATCGTGATCGAATCACTGGGCAGAGTGCTCGACAGGACTGGCTCGTGGGAGGCGGTGCGCCGCGCCGACGC
>DATGXW010000037.1:0-12406 GCA_035298585.1 Phycisphaerales bacterium | reverse complement strand
GGCGTGGATCACAAGGCTCCCGATGAGCCCTGCTCCAAGCGAAGTTGATGCACGTTGTTCGTTCACAGCTTCAGGTATGACGCCGCAATCTCAAGGGCAGTTCATCATTGTTCGCCGCTGAACCCGACCCGTCCCCGCACACCGACTGGATCACAAACAAGTCAACATCGTCCCCGGAATAACCTCTAGGGGAACCACCGCCAGTATCGCTCTCATCATCCCACGTTCACCGCACCGGACGTGCATACGCCTTCCCGCCCCACACCGTCGGCGTCCCCGTCTCAAGGTCCTTCGCGGCCTCCATCAAAATGTCCGCCACGACCCACGCCCCCACCGGGTTCATGAACACCGCCCACACCGGCGAGTGACCCTGCCGGTACACCCGCACCAGCGCCGACACCCACGTCAGAAGCGCTGCCCCACCCACGTACGCCGGCCAGATGTCGATCGATCGCTGCAAAGGAAGCGTCAGCGCTGCCCACGCCCCCATCAGCACCACCGTCAGCACCGGCAGCACCGAGCACGTCAGCCGCACCAGCCTCGCGCCCTTCTTCAGCCTCCCCACGCGCCGCTGGAACCCTTCCGTGAAGATCCGCTTCCACCCACGCCGAAACGCCTTCCAGTCCGGGTACATCCGGCAGTGCATCACCCCGTCCGCCAGGAAGACCCCCATCCGCACCTGCTTCTCCGCCGACCGGCGCGCGATCGCAAGATCCTCAAGCAGCTCATCCTTCACCGCCTCGTGCCCACCGATCGCCCAGTACGCCTCGCGCGTCATCATCAGGAACTGGCCGTTGGCAAACGGCCTCCGCGGACGCTCGCGGTTGGCCTGCACCATCGGATACTGATGCACAAGCTCAAACGCCGCCGCCGGCTGCACCACCCGCTCATACCACGTCTCGTGCGACAGTGTGCTCAAAAGGCTCAGCAGCCCCAGCCCGCGCTCGCGCATCAGCGCCACCGTCGCGTGCACGCACGACGCCGAGAAGGTCGTGTCCGCGTCCGCAAAAAGCAGGATCTCCGCCGCCTTCGCCGATTCCGAACCATTCACGCCCGTCCACAGCGCATGCACCTTCCCCGCCCACTGCTCAGGACACGACGTGATCTCGATCACCTCAAAGCGAGCATCCCCCGCGGCGACCCGCTCGATCACCTCGCGCGTCTGGTCCTTGCACCGGTCAAGCGCAAACACAAACCGCAGCTTCGGATAATCCTGCTCCCGCAGCGACAAAACAAGATCGCCGATGATCTTCGCTTCGTTGTGCGCTGGGATCACCACGCACACCGACGGCAATTCCGCCTCGCGACCGATCGCCCGCCGCGCAAGGGAGATCCCCCGCCGCGCCGTCGGCACACGCAGCGATGTCCGCCAGACCTGGAAGTGCACCGCACCCCAGAACACCAGCAGCCCCACCGATGCCGCCACCAGCAGGCCCGTGACAAAGTAAGCCGCCGCCAAAGTCATCGCACCCGCTTCGGAAGGTTGTCCTTAGTCCTGGCGTGCACGCTCAGGCTCAGAACGCCCGGCGTCTCCCGCCTCCACCGTGTCAGAACGACTCACCCGCACATCCTGCCCACCCGACGAAAGCGGCGGACGGTACGCGGGCTCTTCACGCCGGTCATCTCGCCGCTCCTCGCGACGGTCATCCCGCCGCTGAGAAGAACGCTCCTCAACCTCATCCTCGATCCCCTTCAGACCCTTCTTGAACTCGACGATCCCCTTGCCCAGGCTCTTGCCGACCTCGGGCAACCTCCGCCCAAAGAGCAGGAGCGCGACCGTCAGGATGATCAGCATCTCCCACATGCTGAGGTTCTGGATGAACGCGAGCGTACCCATAGATCTCCATTTCACCCCAGCGAGACTTCCATCCCCACCAACACCAATCCCTCGCCAATCCCAACGCCAATCCCAACGCCAATCCCAAGCCAGCGCCCGCCCTCACCGCGGCTCCACCACCCACGCCCGCAGCTCATCACCGCGACTCATGCTGTGCAGGCACCTTCCGCGAAGTCTCTTCCTCCGCCGGCTCGTCGCCGATCCCCTTCAGCCCACGCTTGAACTCGATGATCCCCTGACCCAGGCTCTTGCCAAGCTGCGGAAGCTTCCGGCCAAACAGCAGCAGGAACACCGCCAGGATGATCAGGATCTCCCACATGCTCAGGTTTCGTATAAATGCCGCCGTGTGCGTTCCCATAGATCTCCCATTCACCCAGCCAGACCCGCGAACGCCACTTCACCACCCACCCCGTGCATCCACGCGTCACCCGCGCGTCCGCACATCACAAGTCATTCAAGCGACCCCGACCACCCGAGTCAAACACCTGTTTGGTATTTGATACCGTCCATCCCACGAACTCTTCACCCCAATTTTCGCCTTCCCCCACCACACCGCCTGCCCTGTGCGCTCTGCTCTCCGCTGTCCGCCGTCCGCCCTCTGCTTCCCCCTACCCCACCCGCCGCTCCGCCGCCTGCACCACGTTGAGCAGCAGCATCGCCACCGTCATCGGACCAACCCCACCCGGCACCGGGCTGATCCACCCCGCGATCGGCGAAACTTCCTCAAACGCCACGTCCCCCACCGTCCGCGTCTTCCCCTCCGCCGTCTTCACCCGGTTCACACCCACATCCACCACCACCGCGCCCGGCTTCACCATCCCCGCCGTGATCAGCCCCGGCACCCCCGCCGCCGCCACCAGCACGTCCGCCCGCCTGGCAAGCTCCGCCAACCCCTCCGTCCACTTGTTGCACGACACCACCGTGCAGTCCTGACGCATCAGCAGCACCGCGATCGGCTTGCCCACCACGTCGCTCGCGCCCACCACCACCGCCGTCTTCCCACGCATCGGGATCTGCGTGTCCTCCACCATCTTGATCACCGCAAGCGCTGTGCACGGCGCCAGCGACGACCGCCCGTACACCACGTTGCCGATGTTCGCCGGATTCACCCCCTCCACATCCTTCTCCGGCGCGATCAGCCGCTGCACCCGGTACGCCTCCACACCCTCGGGCAGCGGCATGTGCAGCATGATCGCGCTCACCTTCTCCTCCGTGTTGAGCAGCAGCACCCGCCCCGCGATGTCGTCATACACCGCCGTCTGCGGCAAAACATGCAGTTGATACTCGATCCCAAGCTCCCGGCACGTCTTCCCCTGGTTCTCCGCGTACACCCGCGCCCCGTTGTCCCCCGATTCCACCAGCACCGCGTCAAGACGCACACTCCCACCACGAGCCTTCACCGCCGCCACCCGCGCGCGGATCTGTTCCCGGTGTGCACCCGCCAACGCGTTCCCATCAATGATCCGTGCCGCCATCGCCAGCATCCTTCCTCGTTAACTCGCACACCCCAACGCCCGCAACTCTATCACACCCCGGCCATTGATCCGCCGTCTGGCAATGCTCCACATGTACTCGTGATCACCCGCGCCGCATGACGACTGACCCCGCTCCCGTCTGCATCCTCACCCGCTTCCGATACCGCGACGTACATCCTGTTCAGCGATCCAGCAACAAAAGCGGAACGCCTCGTGAGCCCGCTCGCATCAACGACGCAGGCACATCTCCTTCCAGCACTCCCGGCTTCGCGGTCCCCGCAACGTGCTGCAACCCTCTCTTCTCGCCGACACACCTTTCCCTTTACCGGCAACGCAGCGCCATTCGACGAGTCAGGGATTTGACTGGGAACACATTTTCCAGTAAAATGGAACGATGAAAATTTTAATATGCTCAGCGCTGGTATAAAATAAGACGCTTCGTTATACACAGGAAGGTGTACTTCAAATGGATTTAGCCCAGTTTTCCCAGTCAAAGACCGGCCAACTGGTTCGGATTTTCGGCTCCATGGAAGACTGGGCCTTCGTACCTGATCCACTGCCTCCGGAAACACCGGCCTATCCGGATCTCGTCCCCCAACTGATGGAGGCTGTGGACCGACTCGCGGATCTCAACGGGCGTGCGCAAGACCTTCCCACGCCTGACCTGCTGCTCCGCCCCCTGCAACAGCAAGAAGCGCTCCAGTCTTCAAAGTTGGAAGGCACGCACGCCACGCCCGAGGATGTTCTGCTCTTTGTCCAGAATCCCAGGGAGGTGAAATCAGAGTCTGACCCGGCCAACAACTGGATGGAAGTGGCCAACTACACAAAGGCACTCCAGGCCGGTTACACGCTGCTGCAGAAGTATCCGCTCTCCCTCAACGTCATACGCCAGATGCACAAGGCTCTCATGACCGGCGTACGCGGAAAGGACAGGAATCCCGGCGAATTCCGGCGTGTGCAGGTCGCCATCGGAAACAGATTCGTGCCTGTGCCGCCGCAGCATATTCTGCCGCACATGAGTGAGCTTGAAGGCTACCTCAACAAGCCGGTGTCGTGGATGGACAGGCTCGTTCGTCCCTTCATCGCTCACTACCAGTTTGAAGCCATCCATCCGTTCTGGGATGGCAACGGCCGCATCGGCCGAGCCCTGCTCGCACTGAACATCTATCTGAACTGCGGCCATTCGATGCCCTGGCTCTACATGAGCCCGTACTTCGACAGGCACAAAGACGAGTACATGCTCCGCCTGTTCAGGATCAGCACGCACGGAGAATGGAATGAATGGCTCGCCTTCTGTTTGCGGGGCGTCGTTGCACAGGCAAATGACTCCATCACAAGGTGCAAAATGTTCAAGGAGATCCATCGTCGTTACAAGGCCCGCTCAGTACTCGGAGGCTCCAGGAGAACCAGCCAGATCATCGAAGCACTGTTCACATTTCCCGTGGTGAGCGCTCCAGCCCTCAAAAAGCGGTTCTCGACGACCTACCCGACCGCCAAGGCAGACATCGAACACCTGTGCAGATGCGGAATTCTGCGCCCCATCTCTGCGAGCAAGCCAGCCTCCTATTTCGCATGGGAGATCTTCAAGGTCGCCTACTCGGAAACTCCCTCACTCGCCTCCGACAACGATATCAAGGCCGTGATTGAATCAGCCGGCAATGCCCCGCCGCCTCCATCGCCCACTCCCAGCGCAGACTTCACACCAGATCATCCCCCAGCCCCTTCAGATCACTGACTCGACCTCTGCACCAGGCCTTCCTCGCACCGACCTCCCCTCCCTCCTCTCGCTCCACCCCGCATCCCTCCCGCATCCCTCCAACCATCCCCGCGTGGCAACCAACCCCCGATCCCGCATCAACCACCTCCGCGAGGTCCTGACCAGGGCCAACCGCGACTACTACGTCCACGCCAACCCCACCCTCCCCGACGTCGAGTTTGATCGACTCCTCGCAGAACTCGCCGATCTCGAAAAGAAGCACCCCGAGTTCGATGATCCCGGCAGCCCCACCCACCGCGTCGGCGGCACGCCCATCGAGGGCTTCCGGACCATCACGCACACGCTCCCGATGCTCAGCATCGATAACAGCTACGACCCCGCCTCCGTCGGCGAGTGGTACGACCGCTGCCGCCGATCGCTCGGGCTCGCCGCCGCCAAGGCCGCCCCCAGACGCGCGGAACCTTCCTCCCTCTTCGCGGAAACGCCCCGCGAGACCCCCAGCGCAGAGCACACCGCCGACCTCTCCCTCGTGTGCATATGCGATCCCAAGATCGACGGCCTCGCCGTGAGCCTCCGCTACGAACACGGCACACTCGTCCACGCCGTCACCCGTGGCGACGGTCTCAAGGGTGATGACGTCACCCACGCCGCCAAGGTGATCCGCGCGATCCCCCTCACGCTCGATGCACACGCCGGCGTTCCCGTCCCGGGCGTTCTCGAAGTTCGCGGCGAGATTTTTTTCCCCCTCTCAGAGTTCGAGCGCGTCAACGCCCAGCGCGAGCGTGCGGGCGAGGAGCTCTTCCGCAACCCCCGCAACGCCGCCGCGGGCACCATCAAGCAGCTCGACCCCGCCGAGATCGCCCCCCGCAAGCTCAGCTTCTATGCACACGGCCGCGGTGAGATCCGCGCGGATGAACCCTTCGCCGACTCCTACAGCACCTTCTCCCGCAAGATCCGCGCCCTGGGCATCCCCACAAGCCCCCACGCCCGCGTGTGCACATCCCTCCATCAGATCCTCAGCACCATCGACGATTTCGCCCTCCAGCGCACCACCCTCGATTACGCCACCGACGGCATGGTCGTCCGCGTCGATTCCTTCGCCGACCAGGACCGCCTGGGCGTCACCTCCAAGAGCCCCCGCTGGGTCATCGCGTACAAGTACCCCGCCGAACGCAAGACCACCATCCTCCGCCGCGTGGAGCACCAGGTCGGCAAGACCGGCAAGATCACCCCCCGCGCCGTCATGGACCCCGTCGTGCTCGCCGGCTCCACCGTCCAGCACGCCACGCTCCACAATTACGGCTGGCTCCGCTCCATCAGCACCCTCCCCGACCCCACCGCTGCCCACGACCCCGGCACGACCACCCACCTCTGCATCGGTGACACCATCGAGATCGAAAAGGCCGGCGAAGTCATCCCCTACGTCGTCCGCGTCATCCTCGACAAACGCCCGCCGGACGCCCTCCCCGTTGAAGCACCCTCCACCTGCCCCGTGTGCAGCGGCGATATCGAGATCTCCCCCCCCGAAGGCCGCGAAGATCCAACCCTCGAAACCGAGCGCCGGTGCATCAACCCCCAGTGCCCCGCCCAGCTCCGCGAAAAACTCGTCTGGTTCGTCGGGCGCAAGCAGATGGATATCGACGGCCTGGGTGAAAAGACCATCGACCTCATCCTCGCCACGCACCTTTCCCCCGATGATCCCCGCCGACTTGAAGCAGGCGTCCCCTCGCAAGTCCCCGCCATCCCCCTCGCCGGATTTGCCGACATCTTCCGCCTGGGTGAACACAAGGACTCCCTGATGCAGCTCGAAGGCATGGGCGAGAAGAAGATCTCGGCGATCATCGACGGGATCCAGGCCGCCAAGTCCCGCGGCCTTGCCAAGGTCCTTGCCGGCATGGGCATCGCCAACGTCGGCGATACCACCGCCAAGCTGCTCGCTCGCTCCTTCTCCTCGATCGATGAACTCCTCGCCGCCCCCGTCTGGGCGCTCATGCCTCTTGCCGTGAGCCGGATGACCGAGAAGGCCCGTGCACAAAAGTTTCCCGAGGCCCCCGCCGACCTCACCCCTTACGACACCGGCCTCGGCGAGGACACCGCACCCGCCGTCCACGCGCTCCTGCATTCAGAAGCCCTCTTGCACGCCTTCCGCGACCTCCGCGCTGTCGGCGTCGACCTGACAAGCAAGGACTACCGCCCCCCCGCCGCCGCGGCAGACCTCCCCCTCGCCGGCAAGACCTTCGTCATCACCGGCACGCTCGAATCCTTCGACCGTGAGACGCTCACCCAGCGGCTTGAAACCCTCGGCGCCAAGGTCTCGGGGTCCGTCTCGAAGAAGACCACCGTCCTGATCGCCGGAGAATCGGCAGGCTCCAAGCTCGACAAGGCGCGCGAACTGGGCGTCGAGACCTGGGATGAACCGCGCCTGCTCGTCGAACTCGCCAGGCTGGCCTGATCCCCGCCCACGCTCCGCCTCCCTCAGCGCCGCGACCACGCGCACGTCGCGATAACTTCTCCACCCGTATGAGTTATCACGCCATTGCTCCCGACCCGGGGTGTTACAGACAAACGGACCGTCCCTTCCCGCGTCCAGCCTGCCGCCAATATTTGTCCCGGCCCGATCGACCCGGGCCCCGCGTGCCGATGCACATGATGCTCGAACGCTCTCTTCTGAAGCCGACTCAGACGCTGGAAACCACCTCGCATGCACAACGTCGAATTCAAAGCCGAACTCCGGGACGTTCAGCTCGCGCGCTCGCTCGCACGTGCACACGGCGCCGCGTTCATCGACGCCGTCGAGCAGGTCGACACCTATTACCGCGTCCCCGCCGGCAGGCTCAAGAAGCGTGAAGCCGCGGGCGAACCCACCGAGTACATCTTCTACGACCGCGACGACCGCACACGCCCCAAGCTCAGCCACTTCACCATCTACACCGAGTCGCAGGCCGTCGCACGCTTCGGCTCCGCCCCCCTTCCCGTCTGGCTCACCGTCAAGAAGGTCCGGGAGATCTACCTCCTCGGCAACGTCCGCATCCACATCGACACCGTCGAAAAGCTCGGCAGTTTCATCGAGTTCGAAGCCCTCGTCGGCACCAACCACTCCGTCGCCGCCTGCCACCGCGCCATCGGCGATCTCCGCGAGGTCTTCTCCCACGTCCTGGGCGAGCCCATCTCCTGCGGATACTCCGACCTCCTCGAACAGCTCGCCGAGGAAGCCCCCGCGCAGGACACCACCACCGGCAACTGACCTTGCCCTCCGCGGCGGCGCCTTCGCATCCTCAAGAACGCTCGCTACTCGTCCTTCTCGCTCACACGCGTGATCTTCGCCCCCACCCCGCAGAGCTTCTCTTCCATCTTCTCGTACCCCCGGTCCAGGTGATACACGCGGTTGACGATCGTCGTCCCCTCCGCCGCCATCCCCGCCAGCACCAGGCACGCCGAGGCACGCAGGTCGCTCGCCATCACCGGCGCGCCCGTCAGTTCACGCACACCCGAGACGATCACCGTCGGGCCCTGCCGGAAGATCTTCGCCCCCATCCGCGCCAGCTCCGCCACGTGCAGGAACCTCTCCGGGAAAATCCGCTCCGTGATCACCGAGTTCCCGTCCGCCAGGGTCAACAGCGCCATGAGCTGCGCTTGCAAGTCCGTCGGGAAGCCCGGGTGCGGCTGCGTCGTCACTTCCACCGGCCGCAGCACGCGCCCGCACGTCACCCGCACCGCCTGACGCAACGGATCCGCCACGAACCCCTCCGGCCGGAGGATCTCGATCGGCTCCACCTGCACGCCGATCGCGTTCAGGCGGTCGATCGTCGACAACAGTGCATCCGTCGGGCAGTTATCCAGCACCAAATCGCCGTTGGTGATCGCCGCCGCCATCATGAACGTCCCGGCCTCGATGCGGTCGGGCATGATCGTGTGCTCACACCCCCCAAGCTGCGACACGCCCTCGATCGTGATCCTCGGTGAACCCGCCCCCGTGATCTTCGCGCCCATCTTCATCAGGAGCGTCGCCAGGTCCACGATCTCCGGCTCGCACGCCGCCGACTCGATCACCGTCTTCCCCTTCGCCACCGTCGCCGCGCACATCACGTTCGCCGTCCCCAGGACCGTCGAGCCAAACGGCCCCCCCAGGAAGATCGTCGTCCCCACCAGGCCCCCCGGCGGCGCCTTCACCGTGATGTCGCCCCCCTCCATCGTCACCTCCGCGCCCAGCGCCTTCACGCCCCGCAGGTGCAGATCGATCGGCCGGTCCCCGATCGCACACCCCCCCGGCATCGACACCCGGCAGAACCCCCGGCGAGCCAGCAATGGTCCCAGAACGCACACGCCCGCCCGCATCGTCCGCACGATGTCATACCGCGCGTGGCTGTTGCTCCGATCCGTCGAGTGCAGCACCGCGACGCTCTTGGGCCCCGACTCGTTGGTCCGGTGGCACCCAAGCTCCGCCAGGAGCTTGAGCATGTTGCGGATGTCCGCAAGGTCTGGAACATCCTTCAGCGTGACCGCCTCGTCGGTCATCAGCGCCGCCGCCATGATCGGCAGGGCCGCGTTCTTGCTCCCGTTCACCCGGAGCCGACCCGCCAGCCGACGCCCGCCCTCGATCACAAAGCTGTCCATCGAACTGCCTCCGTGGTACTGCACCCGCCCCGATCGCCGGTCCCTGGCACTCGGGGTTTCTCTCGTCAAGCATCCCGCCAAACCTGTTCTGGCGCGCCAAGCCGCCGCCGCGAAGAACTCGCCGCCCTCGGCAATGGTCCGATCATACATCGGCCCGGAGGCTCCGCCAGCTTGCCTTCTCGCGTCGAGGTCATTTCCCCCCGGCACACGCCGCGCAGACCCACCCCCGCTCCACCGATTCGACGCCCCATCCCTTGCATCCCCGCCGACGAATCCGACCCTTGACATGGGTCGTTGAAGTCCGCCCATGGACGGCGGGCTTCAGGCAGTCTTTCTTGGAGTCAATCACCTATGTCGAACACTTCCAATGCACGTCGCCGTTCGGTGCTTCTTCTCGCGGCCGGCGCGACTATCGCCGGCGTCTTCGCACTCCCGGCCTCGGCCGGCGATGATCCGTACGCACACCTCCCCGCCACCCTCGATCTCACGGCCGTGATCCGCGACTTCAAGGCCAAGGAGCAGACCGGCGGCCACAAGGACTTCCAGGCCTACTCGGGCTCGACCACCGTCGGCCTCGTCGAGGACGCCATCGGACGCGACGGCAAGCCCGTCCCCAAGAGCCTCCGCGGCATGAAGATCTCCTCGCAGTACAAGAACAAGGCCGGCAAGAACATCAACCCCTCCCTCTACAACAAGGACCTCGGCGACGTCAAGGGCTCGCTCGTCACCGGCGACACCGGCAACGGCATGTACAGCTACGACTCCTTCAACCAGTGGTACAACGATGTCGCCGGCGTCAACGTCTCCAAGTCGATCAACCTCACCCTCAAGCGCACCGCCAACACCAACCGCTACGTCTTCGACTCGGCCGCCGACGAACCCTACAAGTCCCGCGGCGGATTCTTCCCCATCAACGGCGAGCTCTACGGCAACTACGGCAACAACTCCGCCGGCAAGAACTCCAACTTCCACTTCACCACCGAGATCGACACCGAGTTCGTCTACGAGAAGGGCAAGGGCCAGGTCTTCACCTTCACCGGCGACGACGACGTCTGGGTCTTCATCGCAGGAAAGCTCGTCATCGACCTCGGCGGCCTCCACTCCAAGGCCGAGCAGACCATCGACCTTGACCGGCTCACCTACCTCAACGATGGACAGGTCTACTCGCTCAAGGTCTTCCACGCCGAACGCAGGACCAGCGAGTCCAACTTCCGCGTCGAGACCTCGATCAAGCTCCGCCAGGTCGATGCCCCCGCCACCAGCGGCCTCTACGACTGATCCGCTCCGATAGACCCGCCAAGGCGACCCACGCTCCAGGCGACTCACGGGGCGCCGCCCGGCACGCAACGGACGGCGTCCTTTTCGCCCTGCACACCCCTCCCGCGAGTGTGCATCGGCCCCGGTTCTGGCCGGTTCCCCCCGGGTTCCAAGCACCCCGCGAACCGGTCGGAGCAACTCCCAGCCCCGTCGTCCGCCGCGACGGGGCAGACGACCCACGCCGGGCATCCCCACAGGACGCCCGGCCTTTTCAGGCCTCGCACACCATCCGCACGCGACCCGCCCTGCGATCCAGAGAGACGCCGCTGAAAAGCGACGGGATCCAGGTCACTTGAAAGCCCCCCGACGGCGCGCGGGGCTCTCCGGGAGTTCGGTGCACACGGCGATGTTCGGTCCCTCCACGCCGTGTGATTGCCGACTCCACCGGCCCGGGCTCACGCCCGGGCCTTATGTCTTCGGGTTCACCCCGCAGACCCCGAACCTGCGCCAGGCTCCCCGGCCCCCGTCATGCCGCCAATCGAACCCACCGTCTGACTCACGTTTTGGCCCACGGTTTGGCCCCCGCTTTCGCCCGCATGTTCGCCGGCCCCCGCGCTGGCCTCCTCCGCACGCCGCACAAACTTGATCACCACCAGCGTCACGTCGTCCTCCTGGCTCTTGCCCTGACGATACTTCGACAGTGCATCCGCGATCACCTTGGCGATCTCCGCGCTGGGCCTCCTCGCGTGTGCACGGATCAGCTCCCGCAGACCCGTCTTCCCGAACATCCGCCCGTTCGCGTCCCGCGTCTCCCAGATCCCGTCCGTCCCGATCACGATCACCTGACCCTCGATGAACCCGCCCCGCTCAAATTCCTGATACTCCCAGTCCTGGTCGATCCCCATCGGCAGGTCCGCACCCTCCAGCTCGACAAACATGTCCGTCGCGGGGTTGTACGCGATCGCCGCATCATGCCCCGCGCTCACCCACCGGAGGTGCCGTGACGCCGCGTCGATCACCAGGTAATACATCGTCATGAAACGCCCGCCGTGGCAGTCCCGCGACAGGTGCCGATTCATGTGCGTAATCAACTGCGCAATGTTCCCGCTCGTCGCCGCCTGACCCCGCAGCAGCGCCCGCGCCGTCGTCATCAGCAACGCCGCCGCGATCCCGTGCCCCGTCACGTCGCCCACCGCGATCGCCAGCGAATCCCTCGACAGGTTCGACATCTCGATGAAGTCGTAGTAATCCCCACCCGTCTCATCGCAGTAGATGCTCCGCCCCGCGATCTCAAGCCCCTCCACCTTCGGCGCTCCCGACGGCAAAAGCGCCTGCTGCACCTCCATCGCAAGCTCAAGGCTCTCCTTGAGCTTCAGCCCGTCCGCAAGCTGCGGAACCATCGAGTTGAACGCGCCCCCCAGCATCGCAAACTCGTCCTTCCCATCCGCCGGCGCCTTGGCCTGAAGATCCCCCTTCGCAACCTTCTGCACCGCCTCGGAAAGCTCA
>DATGXW010000036.1:0-3919 GCA_035298585.1 Phycisphaerales bacterium | reverse complement strand
GGGATCCATCACGTCACCGCCTTTGCGGGCCGGCCGTCGGCGAACGCGAAGTTTTACCGCGATGTGCTCGGCCTTCGCATGGTGAAGAAGACGGTGAACTTTGATGATCCGAACACCTATCACCTGTACTACGGGGATGAGCAGGGATCTCCGGGTACGCTGATCACGCACTTCCCGCATCCATTGGCAGCGCGGGCTCGGCACGGGGGCGGCGAGATCACCGACACGGGTCTTGGCGTTCCGCGCGGCTCGCTTGGGTGGTGGCGCGAGCGGCTCGATGCACACAAGGTGGATACACGTGCGGGGAAGCTCTTCGGGCGGGATGTCCTGCGTTTTGAGGATCACGACGGGATGCGTTTCATCCTGAGCGAGGAAGATGGGCTTGACGGCTTTGCCGCGGGGACGCGCGGGTACACGGGCGGAGGGGTTCCGGGGACGGCGGCGATCCTGGGCGTAAGCCGGGTGACGCTCTCGGTGCCTGAGGCGGGCGAGACGGTGGACTTTCTCACGGGCGTTCTGGGCTTCACGGCGGGATCAGAGGAGGGTGATGTGCGTCGACTCCTGATCGGCGAGGGCGGCAACTCGCGCGAGATCGATGTGATCCACGCGCCGCGTGCCGGGCATGAGCGGATGGGGGCCGGGACGGTTCATCACGTGGCGTGGCGCGTGCCGGATGATGATGCACAGGCACGTGCGGCGGCGGCGATCCGCGCGAGCGGCATCGGCGTGACGCAGGTGATGGACCGCCAGTATTTCCGCTCGATCTACTTCCGGATCCCGGGCGGGGTGATCTTTGAGATCGCGACCGACGGGCCGGGCTTTGCGGTGGATGAGCCGCTTGGAGCGCTGGGAACGGAACTCAAGCTGCCGCCGCAGTATGAGCCGATCCGCAAGGAGATTGAGAAGAGGTTGGAAGTGGTGTGAGTGGGCACTGGGCACTGGGCACTGGGCACTGGGCACTGGGCACTGGGCACTGGGCACTGGGCACTGGGCACTGGGCACTCGAGATGAAATGCCAGACACGTCTCTTCGTGCTGTCCGCATTCTGCTGTCTGCTGTCTGCTGTCTGCTGTCTGCTGTCTGCTGTCTGCTGTTGGAGCATCATGATGACCGGACCACATTTCGCATCGAAGGTGACGACGTTTGCGGGGGGGCGGTCGATCGAAGAGGCCGGGCGTGCGGTGGTGTATCTGCACGGCCGGGGTGGCTCGGCGAGGGACATTCTTTCGCTGGCGGTGCAGATGTCGCCGGCGGATGCGGTGTCGGTGGCCCCCACCGCCGCGGGCCACACGTGGTATCCGTTTTCGTTCCTGGCGCCCATCGAGCAGAACCAGCCGGGGATCGACTCTGCACACGGGTTGATCGAGCGGATTCTCGCGGATTTGGGGTCGGCGGGGATTCCATCAAGTTCGACGGCGCTGGTGGGATTCTCGCAGGGCGCGTGCCTTGCGACCGATCATGCACTGCGGTTTCCGCGGCGGTACGGGGCGGTGGTCGGTCTGACGGGAGGACTGATCGGCCCGCCGGGCTTCGTGTTCGAACCCTCGGGATCGCTGCACGGGACGCCGGTGCTGCTGGCGTCGGGCGATCGGGATCCGCACGTGCCGTGGGAGCGGGTGGTGGAGACCGAGTGTGTGCTGAGGAGGATGGGCGCGGAGGTGACGCTGCTCCGGTATCCCGACGCACCGCACGCGGTCCTGCCCGAACAGGTCGTCAAGGCCAGGGAGTTGCTCGAACGGATGGAGAAGGCTCGCTGAACTCAGGAACGTCGTGATCAGCGCTCTGGTGGGAGCGGATGGTCCGGTGTGCGGTCCGCGAACACCCGCGGACCGCGTGCTTTTTCTCGGGCGGGTGCGGCGGGCGGCGGGGCACCTCGCGATGCGGGTGGCGTTCCTATACTCCGGCCTGCCGCGGGTGTGCACGGACGTGTGCACGAGCCCCGGGAGAAGGATCGAAGCCATGGCACGCGTCAATCCAACCTAGCCGCCGCTCGATCGGTGTGATGCACGGCCTCGACACCCGACCGCACACATCAGGACACAGCGCAGATCCGCCGCTGATTGTCCAGCCACCCCGACAACCCGAGCGACCTTTCCATCGCGTGCACACGGCGAGGGATATCGGTAAGAGTCCCCGGATGTGCAGATCTTGCGCGGGGTCGAGTCGCCATCGTTGATCTCCACGAGCTTGAACCCAGACCCACGCGGGCCGGCGGATGTGCCGGCCCTGAAAGTACGAGATTCCACCATGTCGAGCGCTGCACTTCCCCGCCGAACGTTTGCGATCATCTCCCACCCCGACGCCGGCAAGACGACGCTGACCGAGAAGCTGCTGCTGTACGGCGGCGCGGTGGCGCTGGCGGGTTCGGTGACCGCGCGGAAGAACCAGCGGGCGACGGCCAGCGACTGGATGGAGCTTGAGAAGCAGCGCGGCATCTCGATCTCGTCAACGGTGCTGCAGTTTGACTACAACGGTGTGCGGATCAACCTGCTGGACACGCCGGGCCACAAGGACTTCTCCGAGGATACCTACCGCGTGCTGACGGCGGTCGACGCGGCGGTGATGGTGATCGACGCCGGCAAGGGCATCGAGCCGCAGACGCGCAAGCTCTTTGAGGTCTGCCGCCGGCGGGGCGTACCGATCTTCACGTTCATGAACAAGTGCGACCGTCCGACGCGGGATCCGCTGGAACTGCTCGATGAGCTCGAGCGGGTGCTGGGAATCGGGGCCTTCCCGGTGAACTGGCCGTTCGGCACCGGGCCGACGTTCCGGGGTGTGTACGACCGGCTGACCAAGCAGGTGCACTTGTTTGAGCGCGCTGCACACGGGGCGTACACGGCGCCGGTGCAGGCGCTTGGGATCGACGACCCGACGATCAAGTCGAGGATGGATGAATCGGTCTACAACGACGCACGGGAGCAGGTCGAGATGCTCATGGGTGCGGGCGAGAGCTTCGACCGCGAGCGTGTGCTCGCGGGTGAGGTGACGCCGGTCTATTTCGGCAGCGCGATGAACAACTTCGGGGTTCAGTTGCTGCTGGACGGTTTCCTGGAGCACTCCGCGCCGCCGGGCCCGCGCAAGGCGATGACGCCCGAGGGTGAGCGGATGATCCAGCCCGAGGAGCCGACCTTCTCGGGGTTTGTCTTCAAGATCCAGGCGAACATGGACCCGCGGCACCGCGACCGCATCGCCTTCGTGCGGGTCGTCTCGGGAACTTTCACGCGCGAGATGACGGTGCTGCACGCACAGAGCGGCAAGCGGATCCGGCTCTCGAACGCGCAGAAGCTTTTCGGGCAGCAACGCGAGACGGTGGAGGATGGGCGCGCGGGGGACGTGGTCGGCATCGTCGGGCACGACGTCCTGCGCATCGGCGACACGCTGAGCGAGGACCGCAACATCGTCTTCAACGAGATCCCGCGGTTCACGCCCGAGTGCTTCGCGTACCTGCACAACCCGCAGCCTTCGAACTCCAAGAAGTTCCGCCTGGGCGTCGATCAGCTCCTGCAGGAAGGCGTGGTGCAGGTGCTGATGGTGGGCACGGGACAGGTCAAGACGCCCCTCCTGGCGGCGGTGGGTCCGCTGCAGTTTGAGGTTGTGCAGTACCGCCTCGAATCGGAGTACGGCGCCGAGTCGCGGCTCGAGCACGCACGCTGGAACATCGTGCGCTGGTACCGCAAGGAGGGCGTGGCGGAGGACTGGATGCCCGAGGTGCCGATGGATGCGGCGCTTGCGGTCGATCGCGATGATCGGCGCGTCGCGCTCTTTGCCGATGAATGGGGGATCCGCAACTTCCAGCAGCGAAACCCCGGTGTTGAGCTCTCGCCGCTGCCCTTTGAAGAGGTCGGGCGCGGGGATGTGCAGATCAATCCGCTCGGCGGGAAGGGGTGAGGGGGAGCGCCGTTCGCCGTTCGCCGTTCGC
>DATGXW010000035.1:0-1867 GCA_035298585.1 Phycisphaerales bacterium | reverse complement strand
GTCTGCGGTGATCACCGCGCCGGTGATGTCCATCCCGTCGAGCAGCTGCCAATTGTCCAGAGTGAGTCAGATCAGTCCCCCTGTCCCTTCGGGTGACGCCTCGCAGGCGTGAAAATGGGGGCGGGTTGCCTGCCGACGCCGGTGTTTTCTTGGGCTTGAGCTCGTGGATCAGTCTGGCGCCGGGGCCCGACCTTGACGGGTCACGCACTGTTGCTTCGAGCACGCCGGTCAGACTTTCGATTCCCGACCGAGGCCCCCAGGCATCCCACCGTTTCGCAGTCGATCTGGAGGGAGGGAAGCGTGGTGGCCAAGGGAGAGCCCGAGGAGATCGTCGATGAGGCGCACGAGCAGCTTCTGCACCGGGTCTGCGCGATCGACGTGGCCAAGGACTCGGGCAAGGTGTGCGTGCGGGTGCCGGCCGAGACCGGGACGGGGCGGCGGGTCAGCAGGGTGTGGGACGTGCCGGCCCGCACCAGGGCGGTCATTGAGCTGGCCGATCACCTGGTGTGCCAGGGGGTCGAGAAGGTGACCGTGGAGTCAACCGCGGACTACTGGCGGATCTGGTTCTACCTACTGGAGGCAGCCGGCCTGGACGTGCAGCTGGTCAACGCCCGCGACGTCAAGAACGTCCCGGGCCGGCCCAAGACCGACAAGTTGGACGCGGTGTGGCTGGCCAAGCTGACCGAGAAGGGGCTGCTGCGGCCCTCGTTCGTCCCGCCGCGGCAGATCCGGGTGCTGCGGGACTACACCCGGCTGCGGGTGGACCTGACCGCCGAACGGGTGCGGCACTGGGCACGGCTGGAGAAGCTGCTAGAAGACGCCCTGATCAAGGTCTCGGCGGTGGCCTCGCGCATCGACACGGTGTCGGTGCGCGACATGGTCGAAGCAATGATCGCCGGGGAGCGCCGCCCACGGGTGCTGGCCGATCTGGCCCGGGCCCGGATGAGGCTCAAGCACGCCGACCTTGTGCAGGCGCTGACCGGCCAGTTCGACGACCACCACGCCGAACTGGCTCGCATGCTGCTGGAGCAGATCGACGCACTCACCGCGCAGATCGACACGCTCACCGCCCGCATCGACGCGCTGCTGGGCGCAATGCCCGTACCGCCAGGCCCGGACGGCCCCGGACCTGGCGGCGCCACCACGGCGCCCAACGACGTGCCATCGGCGGTGCCCGCCGCCCCGGAGGGCCCTGACCCGAGCGCACCCACCCCGCCACCGAGGGTGCGATCGGCGACAGAGGTGATCGACATCCTCGACGAGATCCCCGGCATCGGCCGACACGTCGCCCAGGTGATCATCGCCGAGATCGGGCTAGACATGAGCCGGTTCCCCACGGCCGGTCACCTGGTGTCCTGGGCCAAGCTGTGCCCCAGGACGATCCAGTCCGGTGCCAAGACCGCGGCCGGCAAGACCGGCAAGGGCAACCGATACCTCAAGGCCGTGCTCGGCGACGCCGCCGCTGGGGCGGGCAAGACCAACACCTTCCTGGGCGAACGGTACCGGCGCCTCGTCAAACGACGCGGCAAGCTCAAGGCCCTCGTCGCTGTCGCCCGCTCCACCCTGGTGATCGTCTGGCACCTGCTATCCAACCCCGGACAGCGTTACCGCGACCTCGGTTCGGACTACTTCACCAACCGCATCGACCGAGAACGCCGAACCCGCAACCACGTCCGTCAACTCCAAGCGCTCGGCTACCAGGTCACCCTCAGCAACGCCGCCTGACTTCAACCACTCCACCAAGCCCGCTCCACCACGCCCCCGAGACCACGAAATCCTCGGTCAATGCGTGCTGCCGCCGGTCACCTGGATTTACCGGTCAGATGCCACAGAGGCGACCCGCCGGCGATCCACGGATCTTCCGAAG
>DATGXW010000034.1:0-8826 GCA_035298585.1 Phycisphaerales bacterium | reverse complement strand
AATGATCACGTCGACGAAGTCGACGACGCCCCAGGTCGTGCGCGTATCGACGGATGTCCGGAAGGCCGGGAAGCCGCGTTCTTCTCCGAGCTTGGCGGCATCCTGCATCGCCGAGTGCATCTGACGGTCGGAGGTACCCGACGCGACGATGACAAAGTCGGAGAGTGGAGCGCCGGTCACGTCGTAGGCGACGATGTCGGTGCACTTGTCGTCGTGGAGGAGGCGTGCGACGTCGACCACGAAATCACGCGCGGACTGGGGCGTGGTCTGGCGACGCGGGGGACGGTCTTCTTCCTGGACACCGGGGAGCGACTTCTTGGCCATGTGAGAGCAAGGATAGCCTTGTGCCGATGAAGAACAGCGCGGGAAGGCTTGAGGGCACGCGAATGGGCGATAATCCCCCAATGCCGCCATCGATCGACGTCGTCATCGCCACCTATAACGCCCCGCCAGATCGGCTGGAGCGGTCGGTCCGTTCGGGGCTTGCGATCGAGGGCGTCCGCTCGGTCATCGTGGTGGATGACGGCTCCCCCACGCCCGCCGACCTCGAACGCCTCCGACGCCTTTCAGAGAAGGTTCAAACGCACCGGCAGGACAACGCGGGGCCGGGGTCGGCTCGCAATGCGGGGCTTGACCGTTCAGTCGCGGACCTTGTGATCTTTGTCGATGATGATGATGAGCTCCTTCCCGAGGGTGTTGGGGCGATGACGGCGCTGGTGCAGCGGCTGGGGGTAAGCGTGTGCGTGGCGGGGAGGATGCACATCTGGCCCGGTGTGCGTGAGGAGCCGCGGCCCGTGCCCCCCGAGTGGGCAGACCGGCGGCTGGATCATCCTTCGCATGTGCTTCGCCCCATCGGTCTCTTCGGCGCTTCGGGGGCGATGGTGACGCGCGGCGTGATCGACCGGGGAATTCGCTTTGATACCCAACTGCGCCTCGGGGAGGACCGGGACTTTCTGCACAAGGCGGCCCAGGTCGGCGGGATCGCGGTGTCGAGCGCCTTTGCAAACCGGGTGGAGATGCACGCGGAGGGGGGCGCGAACCTCAGTTCACGAGGACACTACGCCAAGCGGATCCGCGACCACGTGACGCTTCTGGAAAGGTATGGGGACCCGGTGGCGGTGATGCACATGGAGGCGGCGACGCGCTGGCTGATCAATGCGGCGGCGAAATCGGAGGTCGATGAGGAATCGTGGAAGGTGCTGGTCGGTGCAGCGCGATCGCGGGGCTGGAGTGTCCCGATGAAGGCGCGGGCCCGCTGGTGGCTGCGTCGGGGCCTGTTTCGGCGATGACGTGTCCGGTGTGCGTGCAGCCCCTCGGTTGCGTGCACACATCGATGAGCCAGCCAACCTTACCAGCGGTCGAGGGCTTCAAGTCCGAGCCGGCGGATGGCCCGCTTCTCGGCAAGGGAGGTGTGCCGGAGCCAGTGTGCGACCTGGAATGCTCGCCCGCGGGCGACAGCACTCAGTTGGGCGACGGGATCGTTGGGCGCTGGCTCTGGACGCTTCGCGCCGTAGCGAAGGCGGGTGACGATGCGGACCGGGAGCGACTTCTTGAGTCTGGTCAGGAGCCGGTAGGTCCGCGCGGACTGTATCTGGGCGAGTGACCACGCGGCGTGGGCGGGGTCGCTGGCCTGCGGATCGACGAGCGGGACATGCCAGTATCGCATGCGGGCGAGTTGGCGGCGTTCATTCTCAAGACCGTACAGGCGGAGGTACGCGGCCGGCCACTTGGCCTTCATGACGAGCGACCAGAAGTCGCGGTTGGCGTCGACGCTGGTGTGCGCGATGCGGGCCAAGTAGGTTGGATCTGGCGTCTGCATGTCGACGAAGCCGCCAAGGCCGAATGTTTCATTGTGTCGGAGTCGGTAGAAGGCGCGGCAGAGGCCCAGCGGCGGCATGGCCATGATGTCGCGGACGGCGGCGGCGGCCATGGGCTGGAGGTCCGCAGCGCTGAAGGCGTAGTCGCGGATCCAGCGGGTGATGGTGGGAACGGCTGCCAGCACGCCGCGCTGGAAGTACTGGACGGCGTGCTGCCACATCGCGGTTTCGCCGGGGTCGTATGCACACTCGACCTCGATGCCCGTCTCGGTCGGCTTATAGCCGCGAACGCTTCCATCGGGGCTGTTTGCAAGGACTTCCAGGGGTTGCACGTGTTCGAGCAGAAGGCCGGCGTGCACGGCGTCGTTGGCCGCATCGCAGGCATAGGCGAGCTTGGCGACGTTGCGCGGCTGTTCGTTCAGGACAGTGTGCATTCCCAGGTAAACGCCGCTGATGAGCGAGTTCGGGCAGGCGTGGGCGAGGTTGTCCTGGATCGTGCCGCGCCACCCGATATCGACGATGACCTTGGGTGAGCCATCATCGACAAAGCCGCGTGCGGCGAGGTAGCGGTGCAGCACATCGCGGCGCTGTGTCCGCGCACGAAGGATCGTGCCGCTGAAGCGGCGGTCGGCGATGAGCGCCTGCACACGTGCATCCAGCCAGGGGTACTGGATCTGCTCGGTGGGATCGATGCCGTGGAACTTGAGGACAGGGCGGACGGCGATCTCGGGGATGTCGAGACTCGCCAGCAGCCCCTCGATCGATTGCGTCGAATAGAGATTCCACAGCCGCATGAACTCGCGGGTGGAAACCTCTCGCAGCGAGGCGCAGAAGGTCGCCAGGCGGCTGACTTCCAGCAGTTCCGCGTGGGGAAGCGGAACGCCCAGGAGCGAACGCCCGGGCGAAGCGTCGGCGATGGCCTCGTGAACCTTGCGGAAGAAGACGCCTTCGCGGGTGAAATAGTGCACGGCCGGGACGCGGCGTGCGACGGCTTCCTCGATGGCGCGGAGAACGAGCCCCGCGTAGAGCGGGGCGCACCGGGCCCCGAAGTAAAAGATCTCCTCCTGCTCGGCGGTGAGACCACGCGGGGCGCGCACAGCGCGGGCGATCTCTCCGCGGAGTGCGTGCGTCAGCGAGCCGGGGGTCGATCTCGCGTCCCAGCGGCGCCGGTGGCCTGCACGCACGGCGGTTTCATGCGGGGGCAGAAAATGAACGGTGTGGATGCCCATCGAAGCGGGAACGGCGACATCCGCGTGCTCGTTGTCGCCGACGTGCGAGGCCTGGGAGGGCGTGAGGCCTTCGCGGTCGAGGATGTATCGGAAGAGCCTGCCGGACCGCTTGTTGAGGCCCACCTGTGCGGAGGTGACGACATCATCGAGCTTGATGTGCGGGGCTTTGGCGGCGATGAGTGCAGACAGGTCGGCGGAATCGAGGTAAAAGTCTGAGAGGCCGACTTTGCATTGGCCGCCCGCGGCGGCAAGGACGGTCGCCGCGTGAGGGTCGGCCTCGGTGATGCGGTGCTCCTGCGCGAGCTCGACTTCCCGGAGCCACGAGGCGATCGCGTGGGCTTCGACGGGAGAGATGGAAGGGATGGCGAGGCTGACAGAACGCACAAGAACATCGTCGAGGCGATACTCGTCGTCGAGCCCCATGGCCACCGATTCCTGGCCGATCGCGTGCTCGCAATACTGGCGGAGGTGGAGCAGCGCGACGGGGGTGCGCAGGTGAGGCTGGATGCGATCAGCGTGTGCAAGAAGGAATGCACGTGCGACAAAGAGCTTGACCTCGTCCGGGTGGCAGCGGCGGCGGAGGATCGTGTCCCAGATGTCGACCGTGAGCAGTGCGTGTGCCATCGGAGAGCCTTGGAGATCAGCGGCCCTGGTACTTCCAGGAAGCATACAGGCGGTAGAGGGGATTCTGCTTGGAAGCCTGGATGAAACGGTATGTCCTGCTGCTGCGAACGCGGGCGAGTCGGGCGCGCGGATCCTCGGCGGGGTCGATGGCGTGCCAGTTGGGGCCCCACCGCAGGCGTGCGAGGAGCGAGTATGGCGGAAGCCCCTTGAGGCCGCTCAACAGGCGCCAGCTCCGCGAGGCGAGGATCGCGTTGAGTTCGCCGGTGGCCGCCAGCACGTGGCGAGCCTCGGAGGCGGCGAGCGCTGCGGCCTTCTGGCCCTCGGCGATGATGGAGGCGGGCTGGGCCGGGGCGGGCTCACCGAGGACCGGGGCACGCCGGTACATGGGCTGGACACCGCGGGCGACACGGACGAAGTCGGATTCGCGGCCGGCGAGAATCGCTTCAGTCGCCTCGATGAACTGCATGAAGCCGTACTCAAGCGAGCGTTCGGCCATGAACGACAGGCCGGCCCTTGCCATGCGTTCGCGGCGGGCGCCGTCGCGGAGGAGTTCGATGACCGCCGCGGCGATATCGACCTGCCGAGCGCCGGCGAGGAGGACGGCCGAGTCGGGCTGGTCGAAGAGGTTGTTGTGGCGGTGGACATCAACGACCGGAAGCCCGGCGGACATCATCTCAAAGGGGATGCGGGAGGGGTTGGAGGAACTGATGCACAAGCCCACGCTCGCGCGGTTGTAGAGGTGGTTGCACCCGGCGACGTCCTGTAGGCCGTGCCACTCGTGGTCGTACCAGACGTCGGGGCGTTCCTTTGATCCATAGAGGTGGATCTTCACCTCGGGCATGTGATGCTTGACGATGCCCAGGGCCTCGATGCCGATGCGCGAACAGCGACGGGGCTTCTCGGGCTGGCAAATCATGACGACCGCGAGCTCCCGCTCCACTTCGGGAAGCGGGCGGTAGATCGCGTGGTCAGCGCAGAAGTCAAAGTACGAGCCGAAAGAGTTGAATTCGTGTGCAAGGCGCTGCGTGAGCCAGCGGCCGATCGTCACCGGCGTCAGGCCCAGGCGATAGGAGTTCTCGGCCATGAGATAGCCGTCGCCCATGGGCATGAAGAGGGCTTCAAAGTCCTGGACGAAATAGGCCTTGCGGGGAACGCCAGACCACGCGGCGAACGCCGCGGTGTACCAGGCGGTCGCATAGACGAGATCGAAGCCCTGGGGGATCCGGAATCCCAGGTGGACATTGGGATCGGTGTAGCCGAAGTAATCCGCGAGCTGAAGGCGGATGCGCGCAAGGTCGGGATGATCGGATTCAGGGCCGTCAGAACCGGGGTGTTCGACGAAGAGATGGCACTCATGCCCGCGATCTATGAGAGCTTGTGCATTCTGCAGGATCGTGCGGTGACCACCCGAACCCTCGATCAACGAAGGCATCAGCCACGCGATACGGGCCGGCGTCCGAGTCTTTTCGGGCGGCCATGAGACGGGCGTGACGATTCGATTGATCGCGTGCTGTTCGGGCATCTCTTTCTCGCCATCGAACACCGCCGGCATGCGTGCGGACGGCCTTCGGGATCAACTGGCGCGATCCCGGGTCTGGATTATACGCGAGACACCGCGTCGAATCAGCGTGATGTCCCCGAACTCCCGGGGCTTTTTCCCGGACGAACCCGGGTCAGATAGCCGCCGGGATTGAAGGTCAGGAGAAGTCGCTGGGCGGCGTGATTGACCTCAAAGGCACATCCGCCAGAAGATCCGCCCGCACCCGTTTCACGCAGGAATTCTTCAACCGCCTCGCCGGCGCCGGGGCCCTGGTCTGGCTCGAAATCAGTGTGCACCGGGCGTCCGTTGATGTTGGTGTCCTCGACGATGAGATGACCCCCCTCCTTGACGAGCGGCGACCAGAGCCTGAGTTCGGCGAGCACATGATCCTTGTTGTGGAGCGAGTCGAGAATGATCAGGGGCTGGTCAGTGGGAGCGAGCATGGATTGCACGCGTGCACAGGTCGCGGGGTCGATGGAAGACGCCGTCAGATAGGTGATCCGGGGGTGCAACGGCCTCCCTGGATCGGGCGCGACGTCGATCGTGATGATGCGCCCGTGGCCGATCGCGTCCATGACGTGCGCCATGTACAGCGCGCTCCCGCCCGAGGCGGTGCCGGTCTCGATGACGACGTCGGGACGGGAAGCGTGCAGCAGCTCCTGGTAGATCCACAGGTCCAGGGGGCACTTATAGACCTTGACGCCCATCCAGGTGGTGCCATCCCAGAGCCGTCGGTAGTAGTAGAGCTCATGGAAGGCGTCGGTGATCGCCCGGGCGTCGGCGGAATGGACACGGGCGATGGCGTTCTCAAAGGTCGTCAACCGGTCTGCTCCATCGGTAAGAATCACTTGCGTTCGCGGGCGATCTTGCGTCCGTTGGGGGCGGATCGCCTCGCGGCGCCCTCGCCCGCGGCCCGCTCACGCTCGATCTCGAGCCGTTCAAGCTGCTCCACCCGCAGCGCCAGCATCTCGACGTCGGCGGCGAGCTGCTGGAGCTGGTCCCTGGTCGCTTCGTTCATGGAGTGACTCCTTGCAAGCAGTGAGCGGAGTTCATCGGCCTCACGCGACTGGCTGTCGATTCGGACGAACATGGCCTGCATGTCGGCGGACATCGCGACCTGGACGTGCTCGCTTTCGCGCAGGCGAGCGCGGAGGATCTCAATGGTCTGATCGAGCACGGCGACGCGAGAGTCGAGCGCGGCGATGTTCTCGCGCGCCTCGCCGAGGTCGGCGGTGGCGCGAGAGAGCGAAGATTCGAGTTCGCCAGCCCGGACCTGGGCCAGCTCCAACTGGCTCCTCAGCGTCGCCAGGAGCGAGGTGGACTCATCGAGGCGGCCAACAAGATCGCGGATGGAAGCCTCCAGGCCGGGAACCTTCTCGGCGAGGGGCTCGAGCTCCGACACCCTCGACCGCAGGGTCTGGGCAAGGGCCTGGATGCTGGCGAGGCTGGACCTGACCGAGTCTGCTTCACCGCGAATGTGCGCAAGTTCCTGGTCACGCGTCTGGATCAAAGAATCTCGCTCGCCCAGCCAGCCCTTGAGCGAGGCGATCTCGGTGTCGCGGTCACGGATCATCGTGCCCATGTGGTCGATGACATGGAGCCGTTCAACCGCCATCTTGCCCGTGTCCGTGAGCTCGATCTGAGAGCGTTCATAGCGGGCCTTGTACGTGTAGAGCGCGATCTTGTCGCGGAGGCCGTTGCGCCCGAGTGCACGCAGCCAGCGATCACCCTTGGGGAAGACCACGCCCAGGCCCCACGAGTGCGTGAAGGCGAAGCCGGGATGCCGCCGAAGCAGGTCCTTCCAGTAGCGGGCGGAGCCGTAGCCCGTGCTTTCGTCGACATCGTGAAGCAGGATCACGCCCTCGGGAGCGAGCTTGGGGAGCCACGTGTTGAAATCGTGCTCGACCGCCTCGTACTCGTGGAAGCCGTCGATGTGGAGCAGATCGATCGATGCATCTTCCACGCTCGGGAGCGCTTCATCGAACGTCATCGGATGGAAGTCAAACTGCTGGCGGGGGTAGTAGCGCTCGGCGATCTCGCGAACCGTGCCCAGCACTTCGGTGCCGTACGGGCCGGTATGGTTGTCGCCTCGCCATGTGTCGACCCCGATCAATCGGGAGGCGAGCGATCCATCCTTCACGGCCTGGGCAAAGGCAAAGAGCGACGTTCCCCAGTGGACGCCCAATTCCGCGATGACGGGTGGGCGCATGAAACGCACAAGGTCGTAGGCCCAGTTCCGATGCCCGCCCCAGGGCCAGACGGGCATCAGCGGGCATTGTTCATCCGCTTCAAACTTCGGCTCGTGGATGGTCCACACCGCCTCCTCCGGGGAGATGTGCGGCGCGGCTTCAACCACCGGCACGGGATCAGTCGAAGGCCGGGATGACGTGGATTCCCGAGAAGTCCGGCCTGCACGCTGCGTGTGCTTGGTACGACGGCGAGCACTCATGACGCGACAGCCTCCAGCCGCTCTGCATCAAATGCACGCAGGGGGTTGGTGAAGACGCCGTGGATCGGAAGGTCGGGGCTGATTCCGGCGATCGCGACGACGTTATGCGCCCAGCACTGGATGACGTGCTGGAGCGGGTGCTCACCCTCGCCGCAGCCGAAGGTCACGGTGTATGTGGCCGGTTGAAGGCGGGGCCATTCAAATTCCATGCGGATGACAGACCGCCCGGGTCGATCAAAGTCGACGGGCACGCCGGGTGTGCTGAAGGAGTTGTCTCCGCACACGACCGTGCCCGTCCGGTCGACGAGCGCTGCGCCGAAAATCAGGTTCTTCTTGGGAAGCTCCGCCCGGACGATGAGCCAGGCGATGTAGCGGTCGCCGGGCTTGGCGGTGGCGAGCCGGGCGCCGCGGCGGTCGGTGACGGCGATCCTCTCGATCACCACATCTCCCGCGCCGCCGAGGGAATCGGGCTCGACGTCGACCCAGGCATCGGGATTGACCTGACTTGCGAGCCTTCCCACCTGACCGCGTTCGATGGCCGACGCCAGAGTCTGCGTGGACGCAGCAGCAGGACTCGCGGGAAGTGCGGGAACCGCAACCCGAGATTCGCGGCGGTACTCCTCGTTGTGCACAAGCTTGGTGTAGAACTCGATCGCCTCGGCGGGATCACCGTCAAAGTGCAGCACGCCGCGGTGCATGACCAGGCAGCGGTCGCAGAGCGAGGCGATCGAACCCATGTCGTGCGTCACGATGAGCTTGGTGACGCCCTGGAGCTCGTCGCGCATGTACCGCATGCACTTTTGCTGAAAGAAGATGTCGCCGACGGCGAGGGCTTCATCGACCACCAGAATGTCAGGACGCAGCACCACGGCCGCGCCGAACGCGACCCGGACGTACATGCCGCTCGAATAGGTTTTCATCGGCTGGTCGAAGAACTGCCCGATATCGGCAAAGTCCGCGATGTGCTGGATGATCGACTCCATCTCCGAGGGCTGAAAGCCCTGGATGGCGGCGGACATCTGGACATTCTCGCGGCCCGTGAACTCGGGATTGAAGCCCGCCCCCAGTTCGAGCAGCGCGTTGACTTTGCCGCGGATGGTCACCTCACCCGTGGTGGGCGCGAGAACGCCGGCCACGAGCTGCAGCACCGTGCTCTTGCCCGAACCA
>DATGXW010000033.1:0-14651 GCA_035298585.1 Phycisphaerales bacterium | reverse complement strand
GGGGGCGTGTTGAGAGGGGGGGCGGGCTTAGCTGTATGCACTCATGGGGGGGCAGGAGCAGATGAGGTTGCGGTCGCCGTAGGGGTTGTCGATCCGGCCGACGCTGGGCCAGAACTTGTTCTTGCGGAGCCAGGGGAGTGGGAAGGCGGCGCGCTCGCGGGGGTACTTGTGCGACCAGGTGTCGGACATGAGGACCTGCATGGTGTGGGGTGCG
Organism: Phycisphaerales bacterium; assembly: GCA_035298585.1. Classification (GTDB taxonomy): domain Bacteria; phylum Planctomycetota; class Phycisphaerae; order Phycisphaerales; family UBA1924; genus JAEUJB01. The sequence continues at coordinate 14,437 of DATGXW010000033.1, read as the reverse complement.
TGCTTGAGGGGGTTGTCGGTCCTGTCGAGCGTGCCTTCTTCGATCTCGCGGATCTCCTGGCGGATGGCGATGAGTGCATCGCAGAAGCGGTCGAGTTCGACCTTGGGCTCTGATTCGGTGGGCTCGATCATGAGGGTGCCGGGGACGGGGAAGCTCATGGTGGGGGCGTGGAAGCCGTAGTCCATGAGGCGCTTGGCGATGTCCTCGACCTTGATGCCGGCGGACTTTTCGAAGTGGCGGCATTCGAGGATGAACTCGTGTGCACACCTGCCCTTGGAGCCGGTGTAGAGGACGGGGAAGTCCTTCTCAAGGCGCTTGGCCATGTAGTTGGCGTTGAGGATGGCGACCTGGGTTGCCTTCTTGAGGCCGTCGCCGCCCATCATGGCGATGTACATGTAGCTGATGGTGAGGATGGAGGGGGAGCCCCAGGGGGCGGCGCTGACGGCGCCGATGGCGGTCGATCGGGAGGCCTCGGGGACGGGGGAGACGACGCCGTGGCCGGGGAGGTAGGGGGCCAGGTGTGCGGCGACGCCGATGGGGCCCATGCCGGGCCCGCCGCCGCCGTGGGGGATGCAGAAGGTCTTGTGGAGGTTGAGGTGGCAGACGTCAGCGCCGATGATGCCGGGGGCGGTGAGGCCGACCTGGGCGTTCATGTTGGCGCCGTCCATGTACACCTGCCCGCCGTGTGCGTGGATGATCTCGCAGATCTCCTTGATGGACTCTTCGAAGACTCCGTGGGTCGAGGGGTAGGTGACCATGAGGGCGGCGAGGTCCTTGGCGTGCTCCTGGGCCTTGGCCTTGAGGTCGGCGACGTCGATGTTGCCGCGTTCATCGCAGGCGACGCCGACGACCTTCATCCCGGCGATGACGGCCGAGGCGGGGTTCGTGCCGTGCGCGGAATCGGGGATGAGGCAGACGTCGCGGTGCGTGTCGCCGCGGGCGTGGTGGTAGGCGCGGATGACCATGAGGCCGGCGTATTCACCCTGCGAGCCGGCGTTGGGCTGGAGGCTGATGGCGGCAAAGCCGGTGATGTCGGCCAGCCACTTTTCGAGCTGGGCGAACATGATCCGGTAGCCCTCGGTCTGCGAGGCGGGGGCGAAGGGATGGATTCGGCCGAACTCGGGCCAGGTGACGGGGATCATCTCGCTGGTGGCGTTGAGCTTCATGGTGCATGAGCCCAGCGAGATCATGGAGTCGGCCAGGGAGAGGTCCCGGCCCTGGAGCTGCTTGATGTAGCGCAGCATCTCGGATTCGGAGTGGTGGATGTTGAAGACGGGGTGGGTGAGGTAGCCCGACTGGCGGCGGAAGGGTTCGGCGATCGGGGCGGCGGGTCCGCCGACGGCGTTGATGAGCTCGGCGAAGTCGACGCGGACTTCGGGGGTCGTGCTGAAGGCGGCGACGGCCTTGGCGACGTCGTCGCGGGTGGTCGTCTCGTCGAGGGTGATGCCGATCGAGCCGTCGGCGAAGTAGCGGAAGTTGAGGCTCATCGCCTCGGCGTGGGCGCGGACCTGGGCGGCGTCCTTGCCGACGGGCTTGATGTGCAGGGTGTCAAAGCGGGCGCCGCCCGAGACGGCGTGGCCCTGTCGCTTGAGGGCTTCACCCAGGCATGCACGGAGGCGCTCGACGCGGCTGGCGATTCGGCGCAGGCCTTCGGGTCCGTGGTAGACGGCGTAGAAGCCGGCCATGATGGCCAGGAGTGCCTGGGCGGTGCAGATGTTGCTGGTGGCCTTTTCGCGCTTGATGTGCTGCTCGCGGGTCTGGATGGCCATGCGGTAGGCCTGGCCGCCCTGCGCATCACGCGAGACGCCGATGATGCGGCCGGGCATCTTGCGTGCGTACTCCATCTTGGTTGAGATGTACGCGGCGTGGGGACCGCCAAAGCCCATGGGGACGCCGAAGCGCTGTGCACTGCCGACGGCGATGTCCGCGCCCCACTCGCCGGGGGCCTTGATGAGCGTGAGGGCCAGGAGGTCGGCGGCCATGACGACCAGCGCGGCGGCGTTGTGTGCGGCGGTGATGATGGCGGAAGGGTCGGCGATCTCGCCGGTGGTGCCGGGGTACTGGAGGAGCACGCCGCAGACGTCGTTCTTTGAGAAGTCGATCTTCGAAGCGTCGCCGACGCGGAGCTCGATGCCCAGGCCGTCAGCGCGGGTCCGGCAGACTTCGATGGTCTGGGGGTGGCAGTCGGCGGAGATGAAGAAGGCCTTCTTCGTGCCGTCGTGGCCGTCGGCGATCGAGAAGCACATGGCCATGGCCTCGGCGGCGGCGGTGCCTTCATCGAGCAGCGAAGCGCCGGCGAGCGGGAGGCCGGTGAGGTCGCTGATCATGGTCTGGAAGTTCAGGAGGGCTTCGAGGCGTCCCTGGCTGATCTCGGCCTGGTAGGGGGTGTACTGGGTGTACCAGTAGGGGTTCTCCATCACGTTGCGGAGGATGACGGGGGGCGTGATGGTGTCGTGGTAGCCAGCGCCGATGAAGGAGCGGAAGATCCTGTTGCGATCGGCAATGGCCTTGAGTGCGCTCAGGGCCTCGAACTCACCCTTGGCGCGGCCGCAGGCGAGGGGGCGGCTCATGCGGATGGCGGCGGGGACGGTTTCCTCGATGAGCGTGTCGAGGGAGGGGCAGCCCAGGAGGTCGAGCATCTGGCGCTGGTCGGCCTCGTCGGGCCCGATGTGCCGGTAGAGGAAGGTGTCGGAGGGGTGAAGGACGGCGGGGATGCCGCTGCCTCCGCACCCGCCAGCGCCGCACCCGCACCCGTGCTTGGCGGGAGCGGCCGAAGAACCCGAGGCGGACGACGAATGTGATGAGTTCATGGTGGTCATGACCGTGTGGTGCTTTCCGAAGGGCGAGTGGGGCGGATGTTTGCCGCCCGCGAAAGGTGTTCCGGGCACGCTTTCGGCGGGGTGAGAACAATAGCGCAGGGCACTGGGGACTCTCGACTTGGGCGGGGTGACTTCCTCGGGAGGGCGACGGGGAAAAAGACCCAAACCTCCCCCGGGATCCTGCCGCTAGGATTCGTTCCAATCCGCGAGGTGGGTTCGCGGCGGGGCGATCCTGTTATCGTGATCCTGCCGCGGGGGTGTGCAGCGCCGGTCTGGTGATGCACATGGTGGTGGGGCCGTTCGAGGGCTCTTTTTCGGGTACATGCTTTATGAAGAACACGCACACGCGTTTTTCCCGTTCGAACCGGTCCTTTGGGGTGCTGGCGGCCTTGGCGATCGCCGCGGGGAGCGCGGTGTCGGCGTACGGGGTGGAAGAGCCCGCGGGGCGGGGAGACGTGGGAGCGCCCGCGCCGGCGGCGGCTTCCACATTGGCGAAGGATGCGGCGGCGTTTCGCCAGCACACGACGACGCTGACAAGCCCGTTCTTTGAGGGGCGAGCGCCCGGGACGCGTGGGAACCTCCTGGCGGCGGAGTACCTTGAGTTTCACTTCAAGAAGCTGGGGCTCAAGCCGGCGTTCACGGTGAAGGGGGCCGACGGGCAGGATGGTGGCGCGGAGAGCAAGTCGTACCTGCAGACGTTCCCGTTCGGGTCGAACCTCTCGATGAAGGGTTCGGCGGTCACGTTGAACCTGCCGTCTGGGAAGAAGGACCTGCGGTTTGAGCAGGATTACACGGTGCTGGGCTTTGCGGGTGACGCGGAGGCGACAGCGCCCCTGGTGTTCGTCGGGTACGGGTTGAACATGGCCAACGACGCGTACGCGTCGTACCCGGCGGGAACGGACCTGACGGGGAAGATCGCGATCGTCATGCGGTTTGAACCCATGAACGAGCAGGGCAAGAGCAAGTGGGATGAACGGGGGTGGTCGTACAACGCTGCGCTCGAACCCAAGATCCAGCAGGCGGTGAAGCGTGGGGCGGCGGGGGTGATCCTGGTGAGCCCGCCGGGCGCGGATGATGAGCGTGCGACGCGGCTGGAGACGCTTGAGAACACCAAGCCCAACCGCGAGCCGACGAAGGTGCCGGTGGTGATGATGTCGGTGGAGCAGGTGGATGCGCTGGTGAAGGCGGCGGATGCACAGGGGCGGTCGCTGCTGGATCTTCGCAAGATCGCCGACAACGTGGAAGAGGTGGCCAAGAACGGTTCGGTGATCGACCTGCCGGGTGCGACGGTGTCGCTCAAGACGCAGGTGGTGAACGACCCGATCCTGACGTCGAACGTGGGCGCGATCCTGCCGGGCGTGGGGGCGCTGGCGGATCAGTACGTGGTGGTGGGCGGGCACTACGACCACGTGGGGTACGGGTATTTCGGCTCGCGCGGCGGGCCGGAGGGTCGCGGCAAGCTGCACCCTGGGGCGGATGACAATTCGTCGGGGACCAGCGGCGTCCTGATCATGGCGCAGAAGGTGGCCGAGGCGTACGCGGCGATGCCGGCGGACCAGCCGAGGCGTTCGGTGCTGTTCATGGGCTTTACGGCCGAGGAATCGGGGCTGAACGGCTCGCGGTATTACACGCAGAACATGATCGCCCCGGTCGACAAGCACGCGATCATGCTGAACTTTGACATGATCGGTCGGTACCGCGGCGACCAGGCGGATCAGCCCCCGCTCGAGCTCGGCGGCGTGGGGACGGCCAAGGGTCTGCTGGAGTTCATCCAGCCGATGCTGGACTCCTCGGGGCTGCGGATCGCGCCCAAGCCCGGCGGGTCCGGGCCATCGGACCACGCGACGTTCTTTGCGACGGGGATCCCGGTCTTGTTCTTCTTCACGGGACTGCACGAGGAATATCACGCGCCCAGCGACACCGCGGACACGCTGAACGCAGAGGGGGCAGCGCGGATCATCGACCTGGGACAGCGTGTGGTGCTGGCGTGTGCGACGAGGGCGGAGAACTTTGAGTTCAACGCGGAGTCGGCGAGCGAACAGAACGCCGCGTCGGGCGATGCGCCAGCGCGTCCGCGGATGCGGGTGCGATTCGGGATCCAGCCAGGGGACTACTCGGGCGAGGATGGGGTGATGATCGGCGCGGTGACCGAGGGTGGCACGGCGGCCGAGGCGGGGGTGAAGGCGGGGGACAAGCTCACCAAGTGGAACGGGAAGGATGTGACGACGGTGCAGTCGTGGATGGCGCTGATGGGTGAGCAGCGGCCGGGGGATGAGGTGGAGTTCGTGGTGGTGCGGGATGGGAAGGAAGTCACGCTCAAGGCGAAGATGAAGAGTGCACGACAGACGAACCAGTGATGGGGGGATCGCGGCGAGGCGGTAAGGGCGGGGGCTTGTGATGCCTGCCCCGCTCAGAGCAGCGGAGCAGGGCACCCGGCGGGGCACCCGGGCAAAGCAAAGGCACTGAGGGAGTGGGTCTGTGATGCCTGCCCCTGCGTCAGAGCACGCAGGAGCAGGGCACCCGGCGGTGAGGAAGTGGGCGTGTGATGCCTGCCCCGCTCAGAGCAGCGGAGCAGGGCACCCGGCACCCGGCGAGTATTCGTATGCGGGAGGGTGTGCGGGGTGGTGCCTATCATCTGGGCCCTGCACTTGGGAGGCTTGAGGCCGCGAGGGTGCGGGGCACACATTCAGTTGGGGCATGCACTGCATGTGCAGGTGGCGTGCTCCTAACTCTCTTGGACCCCGGCGCCTTGGTGCACGGGTGATCCGGAAAGGACAGCGTCGAGATGGCACGCAACGTCAAACTGCTGCTGACCGAGAACGTCGAGGCCCTGGGCATCGTCGGGGACGTGGTGAACGTCCGGACGGGGTATGCACGCAACTTCCTTCTGCCGCGCAGCCTGGCGACCGAGCCGAGCGAGGAGCGGATCAAGGCGCTTGCGGCCAAGCGTGCGGAGGCGGAGAAGCTCCTTGCAGAGCTCCGCAGGCAGCGTGAAGCACTTTCGAAGAAGCTGGACGGCGTCGAGGTTCACCTGACCCGCTCGTGCAACGACCAGGGCATCCTGTACGGCGCGATCACGCAGCACGACGTGTCGGATGCGCTGGTGGCGATGGGCCACGCGGTGAAGCCGCGCGACGTCCGTCTCACGCAGGTGATCAAGCGGATCGACACGTACGATGTGCACATCAAGCTCGACAGCGATCTTGACGCGACGATCAAGCTGTGGGTGGTGGCCGACCGCAAGCTCGACCTTGATCGCACCCGCGATGAGGGCGCTGGCGAGGGCGGGGATCAGGGCGCGGCCGAGGAAGCATCCGCGGGCGAGAAGCCCGAGGGCAAGGCTCCCAAGGGCGAGGCCAAGGGTGAAGCCAAGGCCGAGGTGAAGACCGAGGAAGCCAAGGCTCCCAAGGCCGACGCCAAGAAGAAGGACAAGCCCGAGAAGAAGGAAAAGAAGGCCGAGGGCAAGGAAGATGCCAAGCCTGCCGACAAGGGCGGCAGCAAGTGGGCCCCCCGCGTCGACACGACCGCAGCGGACTTTGGTTTCCGTCCGCCGCGCGAGAAGCGTGAGAAGGGCGATCGCAAGCGGTAAGAGCTTGCGAGTTGAGATGAGTTGAACGAGAACCCCGCTGCGAGGCGGGTTTTTTTATTCATGGCCTTCGCCATGAGTTGTAGTATGCTCCACGAGATTCACCGGTGCAGTGGCATTGGCATCACGCTGAGGAGTGTGTGTAAATGTTCCGGAATCGCCTGATACTCGCGATCCTTGCCTTGATCGCGCTGGTGGCAGGGCTTTGGTGTCTATCTGCCAAAGACCCGCGATATTCGTCCGGCTACATGGTGCAGTGGCAGATCGAGTTTGACGTATACGTCAACGGCACACCTGCGCCGGTTGACGTTCAAATCTCGCTCAAAGCAGTTTCGATCTTGAACTATCCGGTGGCGATGTCGTGGACGGTCACGCAGTCACGCCCGGTTCAGGCGACAGATGATCTGCGGTTGTCGGGCCAACCGGTGGCTGCGGATGCTTTGCCTGCAGTCACCATGCTTAGATTTGAGGACGACCTGAAGGAGAATGAGTTCTTCGAGGAAATCAGGAGCACGTTCGCCTTGGGCCAAGGTCAGCAAGTATTGTGGAGGAATGTAAAACTCTTGGTGGCATCGGTGATGCTGTTCTTCATTGCGACCGCGATGATCCATCGCATGTGGAAGTTGGGAAGGTGGCAGCCGAACGCATGCCAGAACTGCGGATATTTATTGAAAGGGATTCCAGATCGTGTCTGTCCTGAATGCGGTGTGCGCAGCGAGCCAAGAGACGTGAAGGGTGCTCAACGCAACTCGACCGAGTATGAGCCTTGGAAAGAGCGCTCGTGCTGACGGGTCCCGCTCTGCAGGAGAAGTACGTAAGCCGTCCGCGCCTGCTCCAGCCATGGAATACATGGCTTGAGCAGGGCACCCGAACTCCAGACAGAGCACCCAAACCAAAGACACCTTGCTTGCGCGTCGGGTTCGTTGGGATCGGTGGAGGTGGATTTGCACCTACACTCGCGTTCTCACGGAGAATCGCGAGCATGTCGACGCCCAACTCAGGTCCGCTCAAGTACAGCACGTATATCGGTGATGAAGAGGTCGTCAAGGCGCTCGACATGCCGACGTTGCCGCCGGCGGGGGTGGATCCCTCGGAGTGGCCGAGGAAACCCGCGGGGTGGGAGGGTGATCAGCCGTGGCCGACGGGTGACAACTGGGTGCACGACGAGGTGCTGTTCATCCGGACGCACCAGGCGTTTGAGGTGTGGTTTGCGTTGATCCTCCACGAGGTTTCCTCGGTGATCCGCGAGGCCAAGCAGCTCTTTGGGGGCGTGGAGTTTGAGGATCCGAGGCTGACGGAGCGGACGGGCAAGAACCAGCTTCTGAGGGATCATGCACATGCGTGGCCCAAGGCATGGAAGGTTGTGCAGGAGGCGATCGGGCGGGACGGGAATGTCGCCGAGGCGCTGGGGAATCTGTGGGCGCCCGCGCAGTGCGGGGTGAACGTGGAGTTTGCGGCGGGGGCGGGTGAGAGCCGGGCATTCCATCATGCACTGGGGCGGTGGACGGAGCGGCTCAACCGCGCGGGCAAGGCGCTGCAGACGACGATCCCCTTCTTTGATGTGCTGCTGACGATGTCGCCGGCGAATTTCCTGGCGTTTCGGGGGCGGCTGCAGCCGGCGTCGGGCTTTGGGAGTGCACAGTTCCGGGAGATTGAGTATGCACTTGGCCTGCGTGAACTGAACGAGGGGAAGCTTGCGCCGCGGGATCCGCGCACGGGTGAGCCGGTGGCGATGGCGGCGGCGGCGGAGGATGGATCACCCCTGGACCCGATGCAGAAGCCGACGCCGACGACGCCCAGCGGTGTTCGTGGCAACATGTTCTACACCACGCTCACCGAGTGGGGACGCACACGGGTGGCCCGGCGAGCGCGGGAGACTTCGCTGCGCGACATCGTGTACGGGCTGCTCAACGCCTCTTTCTGCGCGGGGTCGCGTGCGGCGGGGCCCGAGACGGGGTTGCCGGACATGCGGCCCGGGGCGATCGATCACCTGTTCGCGGAGTCGCTGCGGGCGATGCTGCAGGACAACTACCGGGCGGTCGAGGGTGGGCGGCTGGATGAGAACGGGGTGGCGTACCTGCGTGCGGCGATCGAGTCGTTGAACGAGTCACTGGTGCACCGGGAGACGGTGGCGGCGACGTTTCTGGATGCACACGCGGAGAAGGAGATTTTTACAGGCTTCCTGGAGGCGTGCATCACGCTGGACCGGTCGCTCTTGCAGTGGCGTGATCGGCACATCCGGTTTGTGGAGGGGATGATCGGGACGCGCGCGGGGACGGGCGGGGGCGGGATCCGGTACTTGCGGGGGACGACCTCGAATGTGAACCCGATCTACAGGACGCATGCACTGCCGTGCCTGTGGCAGTCTCGGAGCCTTGTGCAGAAGCCGGGGTGAGGGGAGGAAAGGGCCAAAGGGCAAATGGCAAATAGCCAAATGGCCAGCGCAGTGCGGTGCGGGGCATCCGAACGCAGCCGGGGCGAACGAGGTAGGGGGGCGCGACAGCATCGCGCATGTGCATCATTCCTTCATGTGCTTGAGCTCATCGCGGAGGATGGCGGCGAGTTCGTAGTTCTCGGTTTCGATGGCCTTGCTGAGGCGGGCGCGGAGCTCGGCCATGGGGCTGACGGGGAGCTTGGGCACGAGCGAGTCGCGCATCGAGCGGAGCATCTGGACTTCGCCCGACATGTCGAAGGCGCTGGGCTCTTCGGTCAGGTCAAAGTGCTGCTTGAGCGCGTCGAGCGCTTCATCGATCGCGTGCAGGGCGGCCTTGGGCTCCTTGTTGAGGATGGCCTGGCTGGCGAGTGCACGTGCACGGAACATGAGGATGTAGGGCCGGAACTGGTCGAGGTACTCGCGGTCGGTCTCGTTCTCGGCGTATTGGTTGCACAGGTCCAGGACCCGGAGGTTGCGGGTGGTGTCGCGGACGACGGCGTAGAAGTCCTCGAGGGCCATCATCGCCACGTAGCGGTGGTAGTACTGGGCGGCTTCTTCGCGGAGGGCCTGGCAGTCCTCGGTCGAGAGCTTGAACTCGCCGGGACGCTCTTCCGACGGGGAGGCGTCGGATTCGTTCTCTTCACCGGCGTTGGCGGCGTCGCCGGGGGCGCGCTGGTTGCGGGGGCGGCTGGAGCCGGGAGCGTCCTGGCCCGCAGCGCCGCCGGCTTCCTCCTGGTCGTTCTCGGACGACTCGAGCGGGTCTTCTTCGGCGGTTTCGTCGGGGGAGCCGGGGCGATCATCCGAGCCCGGGTCGCGGCTGCCGCGGATCTCGTCTACGCGGCCACGGCCCGAGCGGGGGCCGTCGGGCCCATCCTGGGATTCATCGAGGAGGTTTTCGTAGTACTCCAGGAGGCTCTCAAAGCCCATGGGGCGAGCGCCATCGGGGCGACCGCTGGTGTGCATCTGGAGGATGCCCAGGTCCAGGCGGACCTGGATGCACTCATCGCCGGCGTCGGTGATGATGCGCCGGGCATTGATCTGGCTGGGGTTGTACGCCCAGCCTGCGAGGATGGCGGAGATATCGGCCCCGCGGACGGGTGAGGTCGGCGCGGCCTGGGATTCACCTTCCGTCCGACCGGGTTCACCGGGTGGACGTTCGTCGGCGGGTTGTGGTGCGCCGGGTGAAGGCTGGTCGGGAGGGGAGGGTGGATTGGTTGAACGATTATCTGACTTCATTGCCCACACCCAGTGTACGAGGGTCCGAAAGGCATCGCGTGCCTGAGGTCCCGTACCGGGAATAAGGGGCGTAAAGCAAAGCGGTTGGGGGAAGTAGGGTTGATTCCTCGCCGGCGGGGTGCCTGAGACCCTGTGTTCAAATCCAAGTGGGATCGTCGGGGCGAGGGCGGGCGGCGAGCGGGGCGTGGCAGAGGCCACGAGAAGGGCCAAAAAACGCCGGAAAAGGCGTTACAGGCGTCACGCAAAAAAAAATCGTCACTTCCCTTGCACTTGGTCCAGCCTGTGGCACCTTGCAGGGTGGAGGATAGTGCGAGAGTCCCCCTTCAAGAGACAAGGTCTCGCAGACGATGGAACCCAAGGACGGGTTCGAGCGGATAGGTTCGGAAATTGGCCACACTCGTGGTCCAGTTGCGGCGTTTCGCCGTGGAAGGCGGGTAGCGTGAGTCGTCTTAGTGAGGCCCGTTCGGCCCCCAAGAGCGTCCAATCGGACCTGCAGCTCTACCTGCGCGAAATCAACCAGACCCCTCTCCTCACCGCGGAGGAAGAGAAGGAGCTTGGTTGGGCCATCATCAACGACAACTGCCCTGCGGCACGTGATCGGATGGTGCGGGCCAACCTTCGGCTGGTTGTCGCGATCGCCAAAAATTACACGAACAGGGGTCTGCCCCTTCAGGACCTGATCGAAGAGGGCAACATCGGCCTTCTGCGTGCGGTCGAGGGCTTTGACCCTGCACAGGGCGCCCGGTTCAGCACGTATGGGTCGTGGTGGATCAAGCAGGCGATCAAGCGTGCGTTGATCAACGCGAGCCAGCCGGTGCACATCCCGGCGTACATGGTGGAACTGGTTGCCAAGTGGAAGGTTGCAGCGCGGAAGCTCGAGCAGCAGCTCGGGACGACGCCCTCCCTTCAGGACATGGCCAAGGAGATGGATCTTCCTCTGCGGAAGGTTCGGATCATCCGCCGTGCGGTGAAGGCATTCCAGACCCCGGCCCAGGAGGCGAGCGACTCTGCCTCGGGGATGTCGGGCCTGGCCGAGATGCTGACGGACACGCGTCACGGCGCTCCTGAGGACTCGGTGCTCCGGTTTGAGGAGCTGAATGTCCTTCAGCGGCTGCTCGACTCGATCGACGAGCGCGAGGCCAAGATCCTGCGGATGCGGTTTGGCCTTGACGGCGAGCCCCTGACGCTCAAGCAGATCGCCGACGAGGTCGGGATCAGCCGCGAGCGGGTCCGCCAGATCGTGGATGAGGCGTTGACCAAGCTGAACCAGCGGCTGAGCGATGAGCGTCCGACGCGCTTTTTCGCGGAGGACGCGGTGACCGACGAGATTGACGGCGAGTAAGCCACGCCGTGTGATGGAACTCTTCGATTCCCCTCTTGGGGTGGGACCAGTAAAGCCCGGTCGGCTTGCCGACCGGGCTTTGTTTTTGGCGATGAGGTGCTGATCCTGGGCGGGGTTCATCGAGGGATGGATCGGGGGAAGAGCGTGCGGCAATGCGGCGCGGCCAGGGGCGTGAATCCGGTCGGCACGGCGTGTGCGGGGAGCGGTCGGCGTGTTCAATGCGACGCGGAGCTTGCGCCCGGCTGATGAATGCTGGATGAAGCCCGATGCACACGTGCAGCGGATTGAAAAACTGCTACCATCCGCGCATGAAGCGAGCAGCATCGTTCATGGGACGCCGCGGACTGGCGGCGATTCGAACCACCCTCTCGATCGGGGTTCTTTCGGCGTTCGTTGCGTGCGCTGGGGTGGCGGTCGAGGCACGTGCGGACCAGTACCTGGACCGCGTGAACGGCATCTACGCGAACGTGAAGACCGACAAGCGGTCGGACGTGGTGATGCTTCCCCTGCTTGCCAAGATGGATGCGCCGGCGAAGGTGATCGACGAGTCCGACGACCTGCTGCTGATCAGCCCCGACCAGGGTGCGTGGGCGGAGGTGGTCAAGTGGCTCGACGGTCCCAACCAGAAGGCGCTGATCGACGGGCTCTTCAAGGTGACCGAGGGGAAGGACTTCCAGGACTCGATGGTCTTTGCCCAGCCGTACGGGGCCGAGGGCGTGTCGCCGGAGATGATCCAGGCGCGGATGTACAGCGAGCTGGGTGATCCGCCGCTGCTGGCGGCGGTCGAGATCCAGTATTTGCCGGCGATGAAGCGGATGCACAAGCTGGCGCAGCTCGAGGCGATCCGGCGGTCGTCGGGTGGTGATGTGCTGGGGGGGCTTGAGGTGCTGGCGCGGCTGGCGTTCTTCGGGCGGCAGATGGCCGAGCGTCCGATGATGCAGGAGGTCGTGGTCGGGTACACGATGATGTGGCAGGCGATGGAGCGGATGCGGGACATCGCGTACGAGGATTTCCGCGGGAACAAGGCGCTGCGGCAGCAGGCGCAGCTTTCCAAGCTGCCGGACTTTGTGAACAAGATCGAGGATGAACGGGGGGTCTTCTCGCTCGACCGCATGCCTTTCCCGCTGGGGAACCGTGCGGCGGCGGACCAGCTCGTCTCGATGGTGATGAACGGGGAGGGCGCTCCCAATCCGGGCACGTTCGCCACCACGATGGCGCGGATCGGCGCTGGGGGCCGGCCGCTTCGGCTCTTCGGCGAGGCGGGGCGGTGGGATTCACTGGCCAAGTCGCACGCGCCCGGGTCCGTGACTTCCCTCAACATCAAGCTGACGTACGACGACTGGGCAGCGCGGTGGCGGTTTGATCCGTTTGATCCGCGGATGCTCCAGCCGTTCTACTTTGCGAACCTGGACCGCGGCCGATTCGCGGTGGTTGACGCGGTGACGCCGGACATGGGCGAGCTGTACCTGCTGCGGCAGTTTGTCAGGACGCAGATCGTGGGGACGAGGCACGCACTGGCGGTGCTTGCGTTCGGGTATGTGAACCGGGGTATGTGGCCTCCACAGCTTTCGTCGGTGCGGCCGGACTTCATCAAGGCGCTGACGGCGGATCCGTACAACCCCAACCGTGCGCGGGGACAGCAGCCGCCGATGGAGTTCTTCGTGCCGGTGCGGGACACGCAGGGGAGCCCGCACACGATGACGGTGTTCGTGCCGACGGGTGAGAACTTCCAGGCCCCGCTGCGTGAGGACACGTTCGTGCTCTATTCGACGGGGCCCGACGGCGGCAAGAACCGTGCCGAGCGGATCCAGAACACGTGGAACCTTGTGCGTGACACCGACGTTCTGATGTGGCCCCCTGTTTCCTCACTGTGGCGGCAGCATCTGAGGGATCGGGGGGGATTGAAGTAAAGGCAGGGGCATATAGGGCATCAGGGATCAGGCATCGGGCATTGGGCATTGGGGTAAAGGCATCAAGGCATCAAGGCATCAAGGTATCGAGGCGTCGAGGCATCGAGGCATCGAGGCATTGAGGCGGTAGGGTGGTTGCGGGGCGGGTTGCAGAACTGATTTGGGAAGGTTGAATGGCATGAGTTCTGATGCACACAAGCTGGTGATCATCGGTTCGGGGCCCGCGGGGTGGACGGCGGCGATTTATGCCGCGCGTGCGAACCTGTCGCCGGTGTGCTATGTGGGATTTCCCAAGTCTGACCCTGGTCCGGTGCTGCCGGGCGGGCAGTTGATGCTGACGACCGAGGTTGAGAACTACCCGGGTTTCCCGCACGGGATCCGCGGGCCGGAGATGATGTCGCAGTTCCAGGAGCAGGCGCAGCGGTTCGGGACGACGGTGATCGGGGAAGAGATCACGCGGTGCGAGTTTTCGAAGGATCCGGCGAAGCTGCCGCACACGCTGCACACGTCGGAGGGACGGGCGATCCGGGCGCATTCGGTGATCATCGCGACGGGTGCGACGGCGAACTGGCTGGGGCTTCCCAACGAGATGCGTCTGGCGACGATGGGCGGGGGAGTCTCGGCGTGTGCGGTGTGCGATGGCGCGCTGCCGCCGTTTCGCAACCAGCCGCTGGCGGTGATCGGGGGCGGCGACACGGCGATGGAAGAGGCGACGTACCTGACCAAGTTTGGTTCAGAGGTGTACATCATCCACCGTCGTGATTCGTTCCGCGCGAGCAAGATCATGCAGGAGCGGTTCCTCTCGCGCCCCAACGCCAGGGTGCTCTGGAACAAGCAGGTGATCGACGTGCTGGGCGAGAACCGCATCCGCGGCGTGAAGCTCAAGGACACGGTGACGGGTGAGGAGTCTGAGCTGGCGGTCAAGGGCCTGTTCATCGCGATCGGGCACACGCCGGCGACCCGGTTCCTGAAGGAGTCGGGCGTTGCGCTCGATCCGGCGGGGTACATCGTGCTCAAGGACCGGACGAGCTACACGAACATACCGGGTGTCTTTGCGGCCGGCGACGTGGCGGACCCGAGCTATCGGCAGGCGGTGTCGGCGGCGGGGAT